>NZ_JBVVQK010000011.1:0-193962 GCF_055811175.1 Mesorhizobium sp. WSM4828
CGGACATATGGATGCAAGCGATCCGATCAGACCTGAGCCACACCTTGCAAGCAGGGGGCCGTCCACATATGGATCCTGGGGTCTGCGCGTCGCTTCGCTCCTTGCTTCGCCCCAGGATGACGACGGCGTATTGAGATCGGCAGCGTCAGACCACTAGTCCTCGATCGGTTCGGGCGGGTGCGCATCGCGGCCCTTGCCGAAGGTATAGCCAGTTTCCACCGCCCTGCGGCCGAACTTGCCGCGCAGCGTGTCGATAGCGCCTTCGGCCATGGCGCGCTTGCGTGACTGGACGTCGACCAGGTCGGGCGGGTCCGCCCTGTCATCGTCGGAGAGATCGCTGACGCCAATGCCGAGCAGCCGGTATTTCGTGCCATCCGCTTCCTTGTGCAGTAGCTCGAGCCCGGTCGAGAAAATGCGGTCGGCCAGCCGGGTCGGATCGCCGAGCTGGCGATTGCGCGTGCGGATCTTGAAATCCTGGGTCTTCAGCTTGAGGACGACGGTGCGTCCGGCAATGCCGGATTTTTTCAGCCGGGCCGAGACCTTTTCCGACAGCGCCCTCAGCACCGAAACCAGTTCGTCGACGGAGGCGATGTCGGTGTCGAAAGTGGTCTCCGCCGAGACGCTTTTCGCGTCCTGGTCGGGAACGACGCGACGGTCGTCCTCACCGCGCGAAAGCCGGTAGAGCCGGTCGCCCATCACGCCATAGCGGCGCATCAGGTCGCCGCGTTCCATGCGCTGCAGCTGGCCGATGGTGCGGATGCCGTCGCGCTCGAGCGTGGCGGCAAAGGCCTTGCCGACGCCCCAGATCAGCGTCACCGGCTGCTCGGCCAGGAAGCCGATCGCCTCGGCCTCGCCGATCACCGAAAATCCGCGCGGCTTGCGGAAGTCCGACGCCACCTTGGCCAGGAACTTGCAGTAGGACAGGCCTGCCGAAACGGTGATGCCGATTTCTTTTTCGACGCTGAGAGCGAAGCGCGCCAGCACCACCGCGGGCGGCAGGCCATGCAGGCGCTCGGTGCCGGCGAGGTCGAGAAAAGCCTCGTCGATCGAGAGCGGCTCGACCAGCGGCGTCAGTGCCTGCATCATGGCGCGCACCTCGCGGCCGACGCGGACGTATTTTTCCATGTCCGGCGGGATGACCACCGCTTCCGGGCAGGCTTCGAGCGCCTTGAACATTGGCATCGCCGAGCGCACGCCGTGGATGCGGGCGATGTAGCAGGCCGTGGAGACGACGCCACGCTTGCCGCCGCCGATGATCAACGGCCGATCCTTCAACGCCGGGTTGTCGCGCTTTTCGACCGCCGCGTAGAAGGCGTCGCAATCGACATGGGCAAGATGCAGCCGGTAGAGCTCCGGATGGCGGGCAAGCCGTGGACTGCCGCAGCGCTCGCAACGGCGTGCCTCGCTGCGCTGAAAACTCAGGCAGTCGCGGCAAAAACCGTGTTCGGGATTGTTGACAGGAGCCGCCATCGCTGCGAACATAAAGAGAACAAATGCAATGGTACGTCAGGACGGACGCCACGACAAGGCGGTGGGCCGGGAGAGAGCTCATGAATACGACCATAGCGCCGCTAGTGCCCGAGCTTTGGGCGGATTTCGAAGATCTTTTCGGTAAGCAAGGCGCCTGCTACGGCTGCTGGTGCACACATTTCCGGCTGTCGCCGGCAGCGCGCCGCGCGAGCAACCGGGAGCGGAACAAGGACCACATCAAAGCCCGGATCGAGGCCGGACCACCACCTGGCCTGCTGGCCTTCGAGGGCGGCCAGGCGGTCGGCTGGATGCAGATCGGCCCGCGCGCCGACGTGCCCGAGTGGAATAACCAGGGCAGGGGGTCGGCGCCGCTCGACCCCGCCGATGCCAGCGATCCAGGCGTCTGGGCGATCTCCTGCTTTTTTATCCGCGCCAAGGCACGCGGCAGGGGACTGTCGCACCGCCTGGTCGAAGGCGGCATCGACTTTGCACGGGAAAATGGCGCCCGGCTGATCGAGGCCTGCCCGATCGACCTGTCGAAGGATTCGCGCTCGATCGGGCTGTTCGTCGGCTCGTCGCGGGTCTTCGAAAAAGCCGGGTTCCAGCGATTGGTCGAGCGCAAGCCGGGCCGGCCGCTGGTGCGGCTGGTACTTTAGCAAGACAATTGCCTGGCGTACTGTCTTCGTCTTGCGGTTGTGATGGTATTTCCCTACCAGAAGCATGAAGCAATTTCGCCTTCCGAGATCAACGGAGAACAAACGTGAAGCGTGTTTTGGCACTTGTTTTCGCTCTCGCGCTCAGCGCGCCCGCCTTCGCCCAGACCGTTGACAATCAAGGCGCAAAACGGCTTTCCGACGATCTGGCGCACTATTTCGGCAAGAAGCCGTTCGACATTGGGTTCGTGAAAGTTTCAGTCGAGGGCAATGCCTACAAGATCGCTTTCGACTTCAAGCCGGTCACGGATTTGCTGGCAAAGCAGCAATCCTTCAAGTTGGACTCCACGCCTTACTTCGTTCTGGCGAAGCCGCGCAAAGATGGTCAGTGGGACGTTTCGGTGGACGTGTCTCCGAAGGGATCTGTTGATTTCGTCGGTCCGGAGGGGGCGCAGCACATCGACTTCTCCGTGTCGGACAACAAGTTCGCCGGTATCTATGACCCTGATCTAGCGGCCTTTGTGAACGCCTCGGGTTCCACTTCGGGCGTCACGATGAGTGTAAAAAGCCCGCTGCAGAATGTGGAAGTGTCTGCGGAAGGCGGCGCTGGCAGCATGAGCGCGACGAAATCAGCGAATGGCGGCATAGATTTTGCGTATTCACAGACAATGACCGCCTTTGCCGAAACCGTCAGACTGGACGATCCCAAGAGCGGTCTGAAATTCTCATACAATGTCAAGTCGCCGCACGCGGCGGTGGATGCGACGGGCAAGGGCATGCGGACAAAGCCGCTGCTCGATTTACTTGCCTTCGCCGTGGCCAACGAGGATGAGGCCAAGCTCAAGGCGAACCAAGCGGAGTTCAAGTCGCGTCTGCTCGCCGTATTACCGCTGTGGGAAAGAATAGACGGCACCTACAGCTTCAAGGATTTCGTGGTGGAGACCCAGCTCGGCAATTTCGGTGCGACACAGTTGAGCACGGCGGTCGGGATGGACGGTATCTTGCAGAACGGTCAGATAACCTATGCGATCAAGGCCGCCGGCCTGACGCTGCCGCAGCAGATGCTGCCCAGCTGGAGCGTCGCGTTGTTGCCGACGGATATCGACCTCAGTTTCGGCGGCGCCAACATCGATCTCGACAGCATAGCGAAAAAAGCCATCGAAACGCTTGATCTTAATAAAAATCCGCCGTTGCCGGGCGATTTCGGCGACCAGATTTCCGCTGATTTCCTGGCCAAGACCCCCAAGCTGGTCCTGGGGCACAGCACCGTGAAGAACGGCAATGTCGAAGTCGCGATGGAAGGTGAAATGACGTTCCCCGGCAAGAAGCCCGAGGCGAGCATAACCATCGATGTCGCGGGCTATGACAAGATCGTGGAGGCCCTGCAGACGGCGGCCAAGACCGAACCGGAAGCGGCACAGTATTTTCCGTTCGCACTCGCCGTCAAAGGGTTCGGCAAGGCACTGCCGGATGGTCGACTGGAATGGGTCGTCAACGCTAAGGCAGACGGTTCGGTCACGGTCAACGGCGCCATGCTGAAGCCGGCCGACCCCGTTGGGACGGACGACAGTGGGGATGAGGCAACGCCATAAAGCATCAGCACTGGCCCGTTGTCGGCGGCAAGTTCTTCGATCTGTCCGCTGTCTCGGGATCGCCGCTTATGTTGAATGCTCATGATTGTCGTCGCCGAGCGGCAGAGCGCGCAACGCCTTGCCCACTGCGGCGGGTGGCGTTCCGGTCTCCTCGGAAAAACGCATCAGCGTCGGCTCGTGGGCAAGGATGAACTGCAGCACGCCGGCCAGGAATCCCGGCTCGCCCGCCGCCTGGCGGATGGAATGGGCTTCGATGCCGGTGATCGCCAGGAAGCGGGGCAGAAGTTCCGGATCGGCGGCGACGAAGCCCAACGCCTTTACGGCAATGGTTTCCGCTTCCTCGCGCATTGACGCTGCGTTTGCCATCGCTACCTTCCTTCATGGGCGGAATCGTTCTGTTTTCGCAGTAGTGGCAAGTGTCGCCGGCAGCAAGCTCGCCGACCTGGAATCCGAACGCTTTTCGGGCAGCCGGTTTCCGTTTCGTCAATCATATTGCCGTATAGTGGGAACAGGTTTGGTGCGTGCCGACAAGGGGCGCATGACGGCACCCTTCGAGTGGAAGGCCAGCCGGGACGGGAAATCGATGCCTAAGAAGGTTATGATCGTCGAGGACAACGAGCTCAACATGAAGCTCTTTCGCGACCTCATCGAAGCGAGCGGCTACGAGACGGTGCGCACACGCAACGGCCTGGAAGCGCTGGATCTGGCGCGGAAGCACAGGCCGGACCTCATCCTGATGGACATCCAGCTGCCGGAGGTGTCGGGCCTCGAGGTCACCAAATGGCTGAAGGAGGACGACGATCTCCACGTCATCCCGGTCATCGCCGTCACCGCCTTCGCGATGAAGGGTGACGAGGAGCGCATCCGCCAGGGCGGCTGCGAGGCGTACATCTCCAAGCCGATCTCGGTGCCGCGTTTCATCGAGACCATCAAATCCTACCTGGGCGATGCCTGATGTATCTTTCCAGCCGAGCCGGAGCTTTGTGAAATGACCGCGCGGATCCTCGTCGTCGACGATATCCCAGCAAATGTCAGGCTGCTGGAGGTTCGGCTGCTCGCCGAATATTTCGAGGTTCTGACCGCCACCAACGGGCCGGATGCGATCGAGATCTGCGAGAACGGCAAGGTCGACGTCGTGCTGCTCGACGTGATGATGCCCGACATGGACGGGTTCGAGGTCTGCCGGCGGCTGAAGGGCGACCCGGCGACATCGCACATCCCGGTCGTGATGATCACCGCGCTCGACCAGGTTTCGGACCGGGTGCGCGGCCTCGAGGCCGGCGCCGACGATTTTTTGACCAAGCCGGTCAACGATCTGCAGTTGATGACGCGCGTCAAGAGTCTGGTCAGGCTGAAATCGCTCACCGACGAGCTGCGGCTGCGCGCCTCGACGACACGCAATATCGGCATCGAGGAGCTTTTGAGCCGCAACTTCGCCACCGATGATGCCGTGCCGAAGGTGCTGCTGGTCGACGAGCGCAAATCCTCGTTCGAGCGCATCCAGAAGATGCTGCGCGGCAGTGCCGATCTCGACGTCGCCAACGATCCGCACGCCGGCTTCTTCCAGGCCGCCGAGCTGCCCTATGAATGCGTGATGATCTCGACGGCCTTCGCCGATTTCGACCCGCTGAGGCTCTGCTCGCAATTGCGCTCGCTCGATCGCACCCGTTTCCTGCCGATCATCCTTCTGGCGGACGAGGGCGAGGAGGGGCGCATCATCCGCGGCCTCGAACTCGGCATCAACGACTATCTGATGCGGCCGATCGACCAGCAGGAGCTGACCGCGCGGCTGCGCACGCAGGTGCGCCGCAAGCGCTACAACGACCAGCTTCGCGCCAGCGTCACCCAGACCATCGAGATGGCGGTGACCGATGCCCTGACCGGCCTGCACAACCGCCGCTATCTCGACAGCCATCTGCAGACTCTGTTCGATCGCGCCGTGGCACGGCGCCGGCCGCTGTCGGTGATGATCACCGATCTGGACCGCTTCAAGAGCATCAACGATACGCATGGCCATGACGGCGGCGACGACGTGCTGCGCGAATTCGCGCGGCGTCTGCGCAAGAATGTTCGCGGCATCGATCTAGCCTGCCGCTTCGGTGGCGAGGAGTTCGTCGTGGTGATGCCGGACACGGACGGCGCGGTAGCCGAAAAGGTCGCCGAGCGCATTCGCGCCGAAATCGCCCAGCTGCCGTTTGCCGTCGGCACCGAAGGCAAGGCCGTCGAAGTCACCGTCAGCGTCGGCGTGTCGTCGGTGTTGAAAGGGGTGGACACGGTCGCGGCGCTGATGAAACGCGCCGACCTCGCGCTCTACGAGGCCAAGAGCGGCGGCCGCAATCGCGTCGTCGCCAAGGCGGCGTAGCACCACAGACGAATTAGCCAGTCAACCCGACAAGGTTACGAATTTACCTTAATCCAAGCGAGTTGGGAGGCTTGGTTAAGAAACTGTTGATTTTCATAAGTTGTTGCGCAAATGTGCAGCCCTTAGACGTAACCGGCACGAGGCTAGATCGCCGGTTCGACCCAAAGAATACCCCATGATGCTCAGGTCCGCCGCATCTCCTGGGTCCGTGGGGTCGGCCGGCCGGCGCTGGCACATAGTGGCCTCCTCGTACCGCTGCCAAACGCCGGCCGGCCCCCAATTTTCAAAACACATCAGGACTCTGCGTCAGCATCCAGAAAATGCTGGCTTTTTGTCGTGGCAGCTAGGCCATGCCTTGATCAGCACGCTGGGGGCGGTACGCATATGCCCGCAGCCGATTGACAGGGCCCAGTCTTCTATGCAGAAATTGGTTGGACCATTGAGCCATTTGGGACCCTTGGCATGACCGAATTCGGCCTTTCCCCCATACAGGCAACTGCTCGCGACGACGCGGTGCTCAAGGCGCTGGCCGGCTTTGTAATGCGGGAAGCTCTCGGACCCGGCCAGAGACTGCCGACCGAACGCATCCTTGCCGAGCGCCTCAAGGTGAGCCGCAACACCGTGCGCGAGGCGCTGACGCGCTGGGAAGGGCTCGGCCTGGTCGAACGGCGGCAAGGCAGCGGCACCTATCTCAAGGGAGTGGTCTCGCTGGACATGCTGCACATGCCGCTGACGCTGGCTGGCGGCAATGATTTCACCAGCCTGATGCAGACACTGGAAATCCGCCGGGCACTGGAAGCGGAGGCCGCCGCCCTTTGCGCCATCCGCGCGGACCAGGCCGAGATCGCCGAGATCGCGCGCAAGCTTGACATTATGGAGCAGGCCTTTCACACGCGCGCCGGCATGTCGGCGGAGGAAGACTGGGAATTCCATCAGTCGATCTATCGCACGTCCGGCAATCCGCTGTTCGAGCAGATCATAGCCGCCATGCACGAGCTGTTCCACCGTTTCTGGGAACATCCGCTCGGCGTGCGCGACTTCGGCCACGCCAGCTTTCCTTACCACCGCACCATCTACGAACGCATCGCCGCGCACGATCCTGAGGGGGCTCGGGCCGAGGCGCTCAAGCTGATCGCCACCGTCGAGGACGATCTGAAGCGCGGCGCGGCCAAACTCGAACTTTCAGGCCAGAAATGAGCGACCATTCCGCCGATTTCGAAAACGAGTATCTCGCCGAGGCGGCGACGCTTCTCGCCCATGACGCGCCTTTCCCCGGCGGCGCGGTGGTCCCGCCGATCTACCAGACTTCGCTCTTCACCTTCGCGAATTATGCCGAGATGGCCGACACATTCGCCGGCAGGCGACGCCAGCCGATCTATTCGCGCGGCGACAACCCGACGGTCATGGAGTTCGAGGCGCGTGTCGCCGCTCTCGAAGGGGCGGAGGCCGCGCGCGGCTTTTCCAGCGGCATGGCGGCGATTAGCGCCACGGTGCTTGCTTTCGTCGGTGCCGGCGAGCGGATGGTCGTCGTGCGCAATTGCTACGGCGACGCCTACCGGCTGTTCGAGCGGCTTCTGCCTCGGCTCAATATCAAGGTCGACTATGTTGACGGGTCCGATCCGGACGCGGTCGCCGCAGCACTTCCCGGCGCCAAACTGCTCTACCTGGAAAGCCCGACGTCGATGATGTTCGAGCTCCAGGACGTAACGCATCTGGCACGGCTGGCCAAAGAGCAGGGCATTATCACCTCGATCGACAATTCCTGGGCGACCCCGGTGTTCCAGAAGCCGATTTCGCACGGTGTCGACCTGGTGCTGCATTCGGCCTCGAAATATCTCGGCGGCCACAGCGATACCGTCGCCGGTGTGGTGGCCGGTTCGGCTGCCCATATCCGACACATCAACGAGCAGACCTATTCCTATCTCGGCGGCAAACTTTCGCCTTTCGAGGCTTGGCTGCTGCTGCGTGGCCTGCGCACATTGCCGCTGCGGTTGCCGCATCACATGAAGAGCGGGCTGACCATTGCCGAACGGCTGAAGGCGCATGGCCATGTCGAGCGGGTCAACCACCCGGCCTATTCCAACCATCCAGGCAAGGCGACGCTTGCCGGCTATGCCGGGCTGTTCTCGTTCGAAGTGACGGAAGACGTCGACATCCCGGCTTTCGTCGATGCGCTGAAACTCTTTCGAATCGGCGTCAGCTGGGGCGGCCATGAGAGCCTGGTCGTTCCGGCAAAGGCCTCGCTCGAGCAGACGCCGGGCCTGAATTCGATGGCGCGCTTCGGCGTCAGCCCGCGAACAATCCGCTTCAGTGTCGGATTGGAAAGTGTCGAAGACCTGTGGGCGGATGTTGCCCAGGCCTTCGACAGAGCAAAAAGATAAAGGAGCCGTTCAAAATGGGAGTGCTGAACATGAAAAAACTGAGCATCCTTCTTGGTGCCGTCGCGGGTCTGGCGATTTCCGCCGGCAGCGTGCTGGCCGATTCCACGGTCAAGATGGTCGAGGTCATTACCAGTCCGCCGCGTACCGAATTCCTCAAGAAGCAGATCGCCGAATTCGAGGCGGCCAATCCGGGTGTCAAGGTCGAGCTGGTATCGCTGCCCTGGGGACAGGCGTTCGAGAAGTTCCTCACCATGGTGCAGGCCGGCGACACGCCCGATATCGTCGAGATGCCGGAGCGCTGGATGGGTCTCTATGCGACCAACGGCCAGCTCGAGGATCTCGGGCCATACATGGCAAAATGGGACGATGCCAAAACGCTAGGCGAGCGTGCCAAGCAGTTCGGCTCGACGGTCGATAACAAGCAGTACATGATCCCTTACGGCTATTACCTGAACGCGCTGTTCTGGAACAAGAAGCTGTTCAAGGAGGCCGGCCTGGACGGCCCGCCGGCGACGCTCGATGAATTCGTCGAGGACTCCAAGAAGATCTCGGCGATACCGGGCAAATACGGCTACTGCCTGCGCGGCGGCCCGGGCGCCTTCAACGGCATGCATATGTTCATGAACATCGCCGCCGGCAAGGGGGGCTATTTCAACGAGGACGGCACCTCGACGATCAACGAGGAAGGCTCGGTCAAGGGCCTGCAGATGCTCGCCGACATGTACAAGAACGGCCTGGCGCCGAAAGATGCGGTGAGCTGGGGCTTTAACGAGACCGTCACCGGCTTCTATTCCGGCACCTGCGCCATGCTGAACCAGGATCCCGACGCGCTGCTCGGCATCGCCGACAAGATGAGCGCCGACGACTTCGCCGTGGCGCCGATGCCGGTCGGGCCGAGCGGCAAATCCTATCCGACGCTCGGTTATGCCGGCTGGGCGATGTTCGCCAATTCCCAGCACAAGGACGATGCCTGGAAGCTGATGGCGACGCTGTTGTCGCCCAAGGACAATCTGGAGTGGGCAAAGGAAGTCGGCGTCATTCCGATCCATAACGGCGCCGACCAGGACGCTCACTTCAGGACCGAGCAGTTCAAAGGCTGGTTCGAGGAACTGAACAACGGCGACAAATACGAGATGGTGACGCCGCCGACGCATCTGGAAAATCTCGGCAATTTCGTCGACCAGGTGGCGATCAAGAATTTTCAGGAAGTGCTGCTTGGCCAGAAGGCGGCCAAGGACGTGGCCGACGAATGGGCCAAGTTCCTGACCAAGGAACAGCAGGACTGGCTGGCCAAGAACAAGAAATAGCTTTTGTTCCTTTCCTTCTCCCCGCTTGCGGGGAGAAGGTGGCCCGATAGGGTCGGATGAGGGGCAGCGCTACGTTCTGCCGGGCTGGCTCCGCCCCTCATCTGCCTGCCGGCATCTTCTCCCCGTGAACGGGGAGAAGGGCGCTGTCGCCGTCGCTGCACCCGCCTGTCACCGTAGAGCCGCCTGCAACAGAGCTGTCCGTATGACCTATGCCGTGTCCGAAATACGATCCGCCGGCAGGCCGCGAAAGAAGCGGCTGTCCCATGCCGCGATCGAGCCCTGGCTCTATCTCAGCCCGGCGATCGTGCTGCTGGTCGTCGTGCTGCTGGTGCCGCTGGTCATCGGCATCGGCTACTCGTTCCGCAAATTCTCCGCTTTCAAATCCGAATATGTCGGGCTTGGGCAGTATCAGGCGATGCTGTCGGATACCGTGCTCGGGCAGGCGCTCGTCAACACGCTGTGGTGGACGGCAGCCAGCCTGTTCTTCCAATTTTTCCTTGGACTTGGCCTGGCGCTGCTGCTCGACACACCGTTCCGGGGCAGAAAGATCGTGCAGGCGGTGGTGTTCCTGCCCTGGGCGGTACCATCCTTCCTCTCGGGCCTGACCTGGGCCTGGCTGTTCAATCCGATCATCGGGCCGCTGCCGCATTGGCTCTATGCATTTGGACTGAAAGCCGAGCCAACCAACGTTCTCTCCGATCCCTCAACAGGCATGTGGGGACCGATCGTCGCCAATGTCTGGTTCGGCATTCCCTTTTTTGCCATTACGCTTTTGGCGGCGTTGAAGTCGATCCCGTCGGAACTGCATGAGGCGGCGGCGATCGACGGCGCCTCGCCGTGGCAGCGCTTCACCAAGGTGACGCTGCCGTTCCTGGCGCCGACCATCGTCATTACCGTCATGCTGCGCACCATATGGATCGCGACCTTCGCCGACCTGATCTTCGTCATGACCGAAGGCGGGCCTGCCGGTTCGACCGCAACGGTGCCGGTCTATATCTATGTCAGCGCGTTCAAGTCACTGGATAAGGGCTATGCCTCGGCGGTGGCGGTGCTGCTGCTTGTGCTGCTCATCGTCTATGCGATTGCGCTGATAGGCATCCGCCGCTCGCTGGTGAGGCACGTCTGATGATTGCCGGACGCTCCGTCTCCTCGCGCGTTGTCGGCGGCATCGGCCTTTACGGCGCCATCGGTGCCTATATGGCCTTCGCGCTGTTCCCGATCTTCTGGACGTTGAAGATCTCGGTCACGCCCGAGCGGCTGCTCTATTCCGAAGGCATCACTTTCTGGCCGTCGCAAACGACGCTGCAGAACTTCGTCACCGTGCTCGAAGCCACTGATTTTCCGCGCTACTTCCTGAACAGCGTTATCGTTTCGGTGTCGACGGCAGCCTTCGTAACGGTCATTGCCGCGCTGGCCGGCTATGCCATGTCGCGATTTTCCTTCCGCGGCAAGGCCACCCTGGCCATCCTGCTTCTGCTCACCCAGACTTTTCCGCTGGTGATGGTTATTCCGCCGATCTACCGCATCATGGGGCAGATCGGTCTCATCAACAGCCTGACCGGCCTCGTCATCATCTACACCGCCTTCAATACGGCCTTTGCGACCTTCCTGATGCAGTCCTTCTTCGACGGCATTCCGCGAGATCTGGAAGAGGCAGCCATGATCGACGGCTGCACGCGCCTGCAGGCGATGCGCAAGGTGATCGTGCCGCTGACGCTGCCCGGCATGGGGGCGACGCTCGGTTTCGTCTTTACCGCCGCGTGGAGCGAGTTGTTGTTTGCGCTGATGCTGATTTCCAGCGACGACCAGAAGACTTTCGCGGTCGGCCTGCTCACCTATATCGGCAAATTCGCGGTCGACTGGGGACAGATGATGGCTGCTTCCATCCTGGCGCTGATCCCGGTCTGCGTCTTCTTTGCCTTCCTGCAACGCTACCTCGTCACCGGCCTTACCGCCGGCGCCGTCAAGGGATAGATCGATGGCCTCCGTTACACTCGACAAAGTCCGCAAAGACTATGGAGCCGTGCGCGTTCTGCACGCTGTCGATCTCGAAATCGCCGACGGCGAGTTCGTCGTTCTGGTCGGCCCGTCCGGCTGTGGGAAATCGACCCTGCTGCGCATGATCGCCGGGTTGGAGGAGGTCTCCGACGGCGAAATCCATATTGGCGAGCGCCTGGTCAACGACATCGCGCCAAAGGATCGCGATATTGCCATGGTATTCCAGTCCTACGCGCTCTATCCGCACATGGATGTGTCGAAGAACATGGGTTTCAGCCTGATGCTGAGGAAGGCCGGCAAGCCGGCGATCGATGCAAGGGTGGACGGTGCCGCCAGGCGGCTCGGGCTCGATGCGCTTCTGCAGCGCCTGCCGCGGCAATTGTCCGGCGGCCAGCGTCAGCGCGTCGCCATGGGCCGTGCCATCGTGCGCGACCCGAAGGTCTTTCTCTTCGACGAGCCGCTTTCGAACCTCGACGCCAAGCTGCGCGTCCACATGCGTGCCGAGATCAAGGCGCTGCACCAGCAATTGAAGACCACTTCGGTCTATGTCACCCACGACCAGACCGAAGCCATGACAATGGCCGACCGCATCGTCGTCATGCATGACGGCCTCGTCCAGCAGGTCGGTGCGCCGCTCGATCTGTACGACCGGCCGGTCAACATGTTCGTCGCCGGGTTCATCGGCTCGCCCGGCATGAATTTTCTGCCTGCCGTGGTTGAAAAGGGCGCCAAGCCGGATGCCATCCTGGCCGACGGCCAGAAGCTGAGGCTGCCGGACGGCATGCCGCTAAGGGATGGCGATGCGATCACCGTCGGCTTGCGGCCCGAGCATATCCGGCTCGCCGACAATGGCGCGCTGAAAGGCGAGGTGGGCGTGGTGGAGCCGCTCGGCCTGTCGACCCAGTTCTATGCCAGGCTTGCCGGCCAGCAGGTCTGCGTCTTCGCCATGGGCCGCGCGAGCGTGAAGCCGGGTGAGGCCGTGCGCCTGTCGGCTGATCCGGCATCGCTGCATCTGTTCGATCCGGCAAGCGGCGGTCGCATCGGCTAGTCCTGCATCCCCGAAACGAAAAACGCCGCCCGGAAGGCGGCGTTTCGGTACTGCGAGAGAAAACCCGATTACTTGATCTTGGTTTCCTTGAACTCGACGTGCTTCTTGGCGACCGGATCGTATTTGCGGAACGACAGCTTGTCCGTCTTGGTGCGGCTGTTCTTGCTGGTCACGTAGAAGAAACCGGTGTCGGCGGTCGACAGAAGCTTGATCTTGATGTTTGCGGCTTTGGCCATGATGTTCGTCCGTTAATGTTCGTGGAGTTTTGGCCGCTGGAGCACGGGGAAACACCCGGACGCGGGAAACTTGCCGCGACACATAAAGAACGCGCCCGGAAAGTCAACCCCAGCTACGACAGCCTGTTTAGGCGCCGTCGGCGAAGCCGCCAATCTCCCTCCTTGTGGGGGAGATGCCCGGCAGGGAAGAGGGGGGCGACGTAGAGTGCCGACCTCTATAGTCTTCGAGCTTGGGAGTTTCTCAACATTCCGGGAGAAGTGACGATGCCGCACACGCCATTGCCTCCGCAACACCGCGCAAACGCCAAGCGGCCACAGGTGACGAAGTAAGGACGAAGCGTCTGCAACAGGATGGCTGGATTATCCTGCGCTTCTGGAACGACGATATCATTCGCGATATTGGCAATGTCTGCCAGCACATCGTCATCGAGGCTGGTCTGGCTGGCGCATCGTAAATCCTTTACCGACCTGCGCCACGCATAGGCCGGACATCACGGCAAGGCTGGCGGGACAGCGCCCCCCTCTGTCCTGCCGGACATCTCCCCCACTTGGGGGGAGATTGGCCGTCGCCTCGGATTTCGCCAATCACCAGCGTCGCGAGGGAGCGTTGTCGACGGGGCTGCCGATTTCCCTGGAAAAACGGGGAGAAAGGAGCTGACCGCAACGCTCATGCGTCCGCTGTGGCCAGCTCAACCTTGTTCCAGTCCCCCGTCGTGTTCCACCAGCGGTTCGGATTGGCGCGGTCGTCGAGGCCCTTGGAGCGGCTGGCAAGCAGTGGCTGAATGCGGATCACCGACTCCTGATAGCTGTGAAGCTGGTAAATCGCTTCGACGACGCGAGCGGCGAGCTTCTGGTCGTCAGGCAGTTCGAACGACACTTCGACAGTCCCTGGTCGCCTGCGCAATTCCGCCTCGGCGCCGGCGGCGGCACCTTCAAGTGGCCGGTAGCGTTCGATGCCGTCCGCCGACTGAAAGGCATTGCTGTCATATTTGCCCATTCTGAGCGGCGCGATCGCGACCACCGCCTCCATGATGCGGTCGATGTCGGCTGCCGGTGCCTGAAAGGTCACCAGCAGCAGCAATTCCATCCGCAGCGATTTCGTTTCAAAGCCACTATCGATCATCCGAGGTCTCCCTGCTTATGCACTTTGGGGGAGCATATACTCGAGCCCTCCTGACATGGTTGTGTCAGGAGTTGGTCAGCAGTGGGAGCGATGTCGGCAGCTGGGCCGACTCAGAGGATTTTGCGGAGCAGCCTGGTGCCGACCAGCACGATATAGCAGGCGAAGAACAGGCCGAGCGCCCAACCGAAGCCCGACGGCCCGAAAGCGTCCATGCCGATGCCGATTGCCTGCGGGCCAAGCACCATGCCGACGCCGTAGCAAAGCACGAAGGCGGCGTTGGCGGAGGCCAGTTCATGGCCGGAAAGCTGCGAGCCAAGATGCGCCAGACCGATTGTGTACATGGCAGCGACCACACCGCCCCAGACGAACAGAAGCGCTGCCATCAAATGCCAGTTCTGCGCGAAGAACGGCATGAAGACCGTGCCGGCAAGTCCGACGGTGGCACAGGCCATCAGCAGATAGCGGCGGTCGCTGACGCGATCGCTGATCATGCCGATAGGGATCTGCAACAGCACGTTGCCAAGCCCGATCATGGTGAGCAAAAGGGCGGCGTCCGCCTCTGAGTAGCCGATGCGGTTACCGTAGACCGGGAACAGGGCAAAGCCGCCGGTCTCGACCGCGCCGAACACCAACACGGCCGCGGTGGCCGTCGGCACCAGCCAGATATAACGTAGAAAATTGCTGGTTTCGCCGTCCGAGACGATCGTCGGGCTCTCGTTGCGTGCCGCCAAGACCGGTATGGCAGCGAGCGTAACCAAGGCGATGGTAACGCCGAAGGGGAGGAAGCCACTGCTGCCGAGATGGGCGAACAGCCAAGGCCCGGCGGCAAAGCCGAGAGATAGCACGGTGGCATAGATGCCGAGGACCAGTCCGCGCCGGTGTGGCGGCGCCGAGGTGCTGATCCAGAATTCCGACAGGATGAACAGCACCGTCAGCGCGATATGCAGCAGCACGCGCAACGGAAACCACATCCAGAAGGCTGGTGCGAAATGGAAACCGACAAAGGCCAGTGCCCCGGCGGCGATCATGGCAAGCATCGTCCAGGCGACCCCGAACCGCATGGCGAGCGGGGTGGCGAGCGGCGCGCCGGCGATCGAGGCGAGGCCCGCGACCGCGGTGTTGAGACCGATCATCGACGCGGAATGGCCACGCGTCTCCAGGATCACGCTGAGCAGTGGCATGCCAAGTCCGATGGCGATACCGACGACGCTGATCGACGAGATCGCTGCGACCATCGGCAGCCAGTGTACGCGTTCCTCGACCTCTCGCTGGGTATCCACTGTCATGAAATGCCTGGCTGCTCTAGAGAATTTCGCGGACGAAGCGATTGCGGACAAGCCGGTAGAACGGCACCGGACCGCCGGGGCTCAGCAGCGGATCCCGGGCGAGCCGCTTTTCCAGCTCCTCCAGGACCGTGCGCGTGATGTCTGGAATATCGGCTTGCCTGGCCTTGGCCAATGGCAACCAAACGACGTCTTCCAGCTCATCGGTCGGACCGCCATCCGGCAGTTGCACCGCGACATCGTCGCGCCATGCCGCGAGAAAGCGCGTATCGAAGCGGCGCACCCGGTTGGGCGGGGTGATGGCGCGTGCGACGAAGCGCAGCGCTTGCAGTGATGGGATGACGCCGTGCTCGACAAAGCCCTGCCAGTCGCTCTTGGCGGTCGCGAAGGTGCCTTTTTGGCCGATCAGCAAGCCGGCCTCCTCATAGGTTTCCCGGATTGCCGACAGGGCAATGGCGCGGGCACGGGCCGGGCTGGTGCGGCCGATGCCAGCGGTCAATCTCGCTTCTTCCTCTGGATGAAGTGCGGTGGCTGTCGGGATGCGGCTGTCGGCTGGGTCTGTGCGGCCGCCGGGAAACACGAATTTTCCCGGCATGAAGGCATGACCGGCGTGGCGCCGGCCCATCAGCACCAGGAACTCGTCGCTCTTGCGGTCGAGCAGGATCAGCGTCGCGGCGTCACGCGGGCGTATAGGCTTGGCATCGAGCGCGATCCGCTCAACCTTGTCGACTTCCGCCTTGGTCATAACGTCCATGCGCTCGACCTAGCGGAATCTTCTCCGATGCGAAAGTGGCGTCCAGCCATGCCGATTTGCGCCAGCCTCGGTTTCAAGCCTCGGGATGCGACTCGATCAGATCTTCTTCACCGCCAAAGCCGTGCATATAAAACGCCCATTGCAGGCCGATGACAGCGCCCTTGACCGGCTGCAGCAGGACGACGGCGAGAATGATGGTCAATGGCACCCAGATGGCGATGTGCTGCCAGGTAGACAGCGTCGAGGTCGCCTCGACACCCATGAAAGCACCGAGCACGATGTGGCCGACAATGACAACCACGAGATAGGCCGGCAGGTCGTCGGCGCGATGGTGGTGGAGCTCCTCGCCGCAACGATCGCATTTGTCGACGGTCTTGACGAAGGCGCGAAACAGCTTGCCCTCGCCGCAATGCGGGCAGCGGCCGAGCATGCCGCGCTTCATTGCCGTCCATAGCGGCCGGGCGGTCCGACCCGAGTGATGTTCGCCGCCAAAAACCCGTTCTTCCACCTGCAGTTCTGTTGGCATTACCGTCTCCTGCCGCGCGTGCCTGGGCGCGATTGCGACGCCCGGGCGCGGCCTTTGGCCTTGTGGAACGACCGTTTGGAGCCGGGCAGCGGCTTTGGCTCGGTCAGCATCTCGAAACGCATCGCGCCGGCCATCGGCGCCACCTCGATCAGGCGAACTTCGACGCGATCAGCAAGCTGATAGCCCTTGCCTGTGCGTTCTCCGAAAAGCGATCGAGCAGTTTCGTCGTATATATAGTAGTCGCCGCCCAGGGTTGAAACCGGAATGAAGCCATCCGCGCCATACTGCGGCAATTGGACAAACAGGCCCGATTTGGTCACGCCCGAAATGCGGGCGTCGAAACGGTCGTCGATGCGCTCGGCGAGATAGGCGGCGATCAGCCGGTCGACCGTGTCGCGCTCGGCGGCCATCGCGCGCCGCTCGGTCGCGGAAATCAGTGCCGAGACCTCTTCCAGCCGCTCCGCCTCGTCCTGCGTCAGGCCCCCCGGACCAAGGCCGAGTGCGGCAATCAGCCCGCGATGCACGATCAGGTCGGCATATCTGCGGATCGGCGAGGTGAAATGCGCATAGCGCTTAAGATTGAGGCCGAAATGGCCGATATTGGCGGGCGAATATTCGGCCTGGCTCTGCGAGCGCAGCACCACTTCGTTGACCAGCCCCTCATTGTCGGCGCCGCGCACGCGAGCGAGGATGCCGTTGAACTGGTTCGGCCGCATCTGCGCGCCGCGCGCCAGCGACAGGCCGAGCGTCTGCAGGAATTCACGCAGCGATTCCTGCTTGGCGAGAGAGGGCGCATCGTGGATGCGGTAGACCAGCGCCTGACGCTTCGCCTCGAGTGTCTCGGCGGCGGCGACGTTGGCCTGGATCATGAACTCTTCGATCAGCTTGTGCGCGTCGAGCCGCTTCGGCACGACGACCTTGTCGACGGTGCCGTCCTGCTTGAGCAGGATCTTGCGCTCCGGCAGATCGAGCTCGAGCGGCTGGCGCGTGTCGCGGCCGCGCTTCAGGATCGCGTAGGCGTCCCATAGCGGCTTCAGCACCGCATCGAGGATCGGGCCAGTCGTGTCGTCCGGTGCACCGTCGATCGCCGCTTGCGCCTGCTGATAGGCGAGTTTCGCCGCAGACTTCATCATGACGCGATGGAACGAGTGTCTGAGTTTGTGGCCATCGGCCGAGAAAGTCATACGCACCGCTATCGCCGGACGATCCTGGCCCTCGCGCAGTGAACAGAGGTCGTTCGAGATGCGCTCCGGCAGCATCGGCACGACGCGGTCGGGGAAATAGACCGAATTGCCGCGCTTTAGCGCTTCGCGATCGAGCGCCGTGCCGTAACGCACGTATGCAGCGACATCAGCAATGGCGACGGTGACAACCACGCCACCGGCGTTCTTCTCGTCGGTGTCGGGAATGGCGAACACCGCGTCGTCATGATCCTTGGCGTCGGCCGGATCGATGGTGAGCAGCGGCAGCTCGCGCCAATCCTCGCGGCCGGCAAGCGTCGCCGGCTTGACCGCCTCCGCCTCGGCGATGACGTCGGCCGGGAAAATATGCGGAATGTCGTGTGCATGGATGGCGATCATCGAGACCGCCTTTTCGCTGGTCAGCGACCCCAACACCGCCAGAACCTTGGCTCGCGGCAGCCCGTAGCGCGAGGCCCGCGCCGGCTCGACCTCGACCAGGTCGCCGTTCTTGGCGCCGTTCTGGAATTCCTTGTCGACGACCAGCTCCGGCTGGCGCCTTTCAACCGGCTCGATGCGGAACGTGCCGTCCTTCAGCACACGGAAAACGCCGAGAACCGCATCGGTGCGCTTCTCGAATATCTTCATCACCCGGCCGGTATAGGCCGGGCCTGCCGGATCGTCGGTCGGAAAGGTCTTGGCCAGCACCCGGTCGCCGATGCCCGGCGTCGGGCCATTGCCGCCGCGCGACACGCGGATCGCTATGACCGGAGGTTCGCCATTGCCGATCGCTTCGGTCGGGTGCGCCAGCAGCACACCGTCGGCGTCACGACCGAAGATGTCGAGCACCGCGACGTGGGGCAGGGCGCCGACACGGGCAAGCCGCTTGCGCTCCTTGGTCAGCAGGCCTTCATCCTGCAGGTCGCGCAAGACGTCCTTCAGCCAGATACGGTCTTCGCCGCGCAGCGCAAACGCCTTGGCGATGTCGCGTTTTCCGGCGCGGTCCGGATTTTCGGCGATGTAACGCAGTATCTCGTCACGCGAAGGCCGGTAATTATCCCTGACCTTGGCGCGGGTATCGGCGGTGCGCAGATCGCCGTGGCTTCTTCCGGAGATTTTGCGCGCCAACCCGTCCTATCCCTTTTTCCTGGCCGCCGGTTTCTTGGCCACAGCCGGTTTCTTGGCAGGCGCGGCCGCTTTGCGGAAGGGCTTCCTGGCGCCATTGCCGCCCTTGGCTTCCTTTTCCGCAATGAGCGCAACCGCATCCTCGATCGTCACCGATTGCGGATCCTTGCCCTTCGGCAGTGTCGCATTGACCTTGCCGAAATTCACATAAGGCCCGTATTTGCCGTCGCGCACGACGATCTTGCCGCCGCCGGCAGGATGCTCGCCAAGTTCCTTGAGCGCAGCGGCGGTGCCGCCATTGCGGCCGCCTTTGCCCTTCAATTGCTTCTCGGCGATCACCGAGACGGCGCGATTGAGGCCGATCGAGAACACGTCCTCGATGCTGTCGAGATTGGCGTAGGTGCCGTCATGCAGCACGAACGGCCCGTAGCGCCCCAGCCCGGCCGAAATCATCTTGCCGGATTCCGGATGCTTGCCGACGTCGCGCGGCAGCGACAACAGGGCGAGCGCCTTTTCATGATCGATCGAATCGACAGTCCAGCCCTTGGGCAGGCTGGAGCGCTTGGCATCCTTGCCGTCGCCGCGCTGGATATAGGGGCCGAACCGGCCATTGCGCAGCGTGATCTCCTCGGCGGTATAGGGGTCCTTGCCGAGCACTTTGGTGCCGTCTTCGCCATTGCCGTTCTCGCCATTGGGATTGGCGGCGTCGCCGAGCTGGCGGGTGAAGGAGCATTCGGGATAGTTCGAGCAGCCAACGAAGGCGCCGAACTTGCCGAGCTTCAGCGACAGGTTGCCGGTGCCGCATTTCGGACAGATGCGCGGGTTCGAACCGTCTTCGCGCGCCGGAAACACCAGCGGCGCCAGTTCCTCGTTCAATGCATCGAGGACGTCGGTGACCCGCAGCTCCTTGATGTCGGCGACGGCGCCGGAAAAATCCTTCCAGAAATCGCGTAGCACGTCCTTCCAGGCGAGCTTGCCGTCGGAGATTTCGTCGAGTTTCTCCTCGAGCGAAGCGGTGAAGTCGTACTCGACATAACGCTCGAAGAAGCTTTCGAGGAAGGCTGACAATAGCCGGCCCTTGGCCTGTGGCACCAGCTTGCGCTTGTCGATGGTGACGTAATCGCGATCCTCGAGCGTCTTCAGGATCGCCGTATAGGTCGACGGCCGGCCGATGCCCAGCTCTTCCAGCTTCTTGATCAGCGAAGCTTCCGAATAACGCGGCGGCGGCTCGGTGGTGTGCTGGGTAGCGTTGATCGCCTCGCGTGTGAGCTGCTCGCCGGCACGGACCTCGGGCAGGCGGCGGCTTTCCTCGTCTTCCGAATCTTCTTCCTTCTGCTCGATGTAGGCGGCAAGGAAGCCGTCGAAGCGAACAACCGAGCCGACAGCACGAAGCTCGGCGGTGCGCGGGCCGTTGATGGCCTCGATCTCGACCGTGGTGCGCTCGATCTCGGCCGGCTGCATCTGGCTGGCGATGGCGCGTTTCCAGATCATCTCGTAAAGCCGCGCCTGGTCGGCGTCGAGATACTGCCTGACGGAAGCCGGCGTGCGCATGAAATCGGTCGGACGGATCGCTTCGTGCGCCTCCTGGGCGTTCTTGGCCTTGGCGGAATAGTAGCGCGGCTTTTCAGGCAGGTATTTGGCACCGAATTCCTTGGCGATCGCATCGCGTGCGGCAGAGATCGCCTCCGGTGCCATCTGCACGCCATCGGTTCGCATATAGGTGATCAGGCCGGTGGTCTCGCCGCCGATCTCCATGCCCTCATAGAGCCGCTGCGCCACCTGCATGGTGCGGTTGGCCGAAAAGCCGAGACCCGATGAGGCTGCCTGCTGCAGCGTCGAGGTGGTGAAGGGCGGCCCGGGATTGCGCTTGGTCGGCTTGGCTTCGACCGACGCCGCCTTGAAGCTGGCGCCTTCCAGCATCGCCTTGATGTCGTCGGCCTGCGCCTTGTTGGAAATGTCGAGCTTTTGCAGCTTCTTGCGCTCGAAGGCGGTCAGCCGCGCCTCGAAATTTTCCTTGCGCGGCGTACCGAGAATGGCAGCGACCTGCCAGTATTCCTCGCGGATGAAGCGCTCGATCTCGGATTCGCGGTCGCAGACCAGACGCAGCGCCACCGACTGGACGCGGCCGGCGGAGCGGGCGCCGGGCAGCTTGCGCCACAGCACGGGCGACAGCGTGAAGCCGACCAGATAGTCGAGCGCGCGGCGGGCGAGATAGGCATCGACCAGCGGCGCATCGATCTGGCGCGGATTGGCCATCGCCTCCAGCACGGACGCCTTGGTGATGGCGTTGAAGACGACGCGGCTGACCGGCTTGTCCTTCAACGCGCGCTTTTGCTTCAACACTTCCAGGACATGCCAGGAGATCGCTTCGCCCTCGCGGTCCGGATCGGTGGCGAGGATCAGCCCGTCGGCGTCCTTGACCGCCTTGGCGATATCGGCGAGACGCTTTCCAGACGCGGTGTCGACGGCCCAGGACATGGCAAAGTCTTCATCCGGACGCACCGAGCCATCCTTGGCCGGCAGATCGCGGACATGGCCAAACGAGGCCAGAACCTTGTAGTTCTTGCCGAGGTATTTGTTGATTGTCTTCGCCTTGGCCGGCGATTCGACGACGACGACGTCCATACGGTCTCATATCAGTTGTGATGCGGCAGAAGAATTCCGCTGCGCGCGACGAAATCTCGTTCAATGTGTCGCTCACATGGCCGCGCTTTTGCATCCGGTCAAGGCCAAGCAGTCAAAATGCGGCCCTGTACCGAATGCGCAACCCAACGGCGCGCCATGCGATTTCCGCAATCCTGGACAAGGGAAATGGGCAGCCTATCGCTGGACAAACCCGGCAATTGATCCTGGAGAACGGGACAAACTCTCCCGCGGATATAAGAGAAACATCGAGCACGCGCCAGCCCTGCTTGAACAGATGCTGTGAAGGGCGTGATCGGTAGCCCGGCATTTTGCTCGGACAGTCGCAAGGAATTGCCGTGCCGAAAAGCTGGCCGCCGGGGCGGTTGGGTCGAGTTCCCAGCGACCAGCCGTGTTACCGCCTGTTACAGCGGATCAGAAGCTCAAGGCTTAGTCGGCCTTGGCGATATGCCAGACGCCGCCGACACCCTCGCCGGTGACGTCCCCGGCCTTCTTGTCCTTGATGAACGTGTAGAGCGGCTTACCTTCGTAGGCCCACATCCTGGTGCCGTCGGTGCGGTCGACGATCGTCCACTCGCCCTCGGCCTTGGCGTTGGCGTCAGCCTTCAGCGGCGGCCAATTGGCGGCGCATTTGTCGTAGCAGTTCGACTTGCCCGCCTCGTCCTTGTCGTAGGTGTAGAGCGTCATGCCGCTGGCGTCGGTGTAGATCTTGGTGCCGCCGACTTCTGCTTCCTTCCACGCCTCGGCGGCCAAGGACGCCGTGGTGCCGAGCAAAAGCGCGATCATGCCAATTGCGATCGTTTTCATGGACTTCTCCCTGGATCATTCGAAAAGCGCGCGGAACAACGCAGCTTCGTTTGATCAACGCTGCCTGGCCGCCCTTTCTTCCCGAGTTGTTTTCCATCGATCCAGGCGAGGGGCGACGACTTGCTATCCAATGTGATGGGGCCACGCGATGGTGATTGGCGGACGGCCGTTGTCGTAGCTATATGGCTGCGCAGTCATCGGGAGACGGAAATGGCATTGGACGTCGGCTATGTCAGCGCGATCGGGGCGGGAGCAATTTCGTTCCTGTCACCCTGCGTGCTGCCGCTGGTGCCGCCTTACCTGTGCTATATGGCCGGCGTGTCGGTCGACGATTTCCGCGGCGAGGCCGGCATTACGGCAAAGGCCGGTGCACGCGGCGCGCTGGTTAATTCCTCCATCGCCTTCGTGCTCGGCTTTTCGACCGTCTTCGTCGCGCTCGGCGCCGGCGCCTCGACCATCGGCCATCTGCTGCGAGTCTGGCAGGAGCCGCTGGCAATGGCGGCTGGCGTGCTGATCATCCTGATGGGGCTGAATTTCCTCGGCGTACTGCGCATCCCGCTGCTTTCACGCGAGGCGCGCTTCCAGTCACAAGGCAAGCCGGCCAGCCTGATCGCCGCTTATGTCATGGGCTTGGCCTTCGCCTTTGGCTGGACGCCCTGTATCGGCCCGGTGCTGGGGCCGATCCTGACGCTTGCCGGCGGCCGCGAGACGGTGGGCGAGGGCGCGCTGCTGCTTGCCGCCTATTCGCTCGGCCTCGGTATTCCCTTCCTCGTTGCGGCGCTGTTTTCAGGCGCCTTCATGCGCTTTCTCGGGAAATTCCGCGTCCATCTCGGCCGCGTCGAAAAAGCCATCGGTGCGCTGTTGGTGGTCGCCGGCGTGTTTTTCCTGACCGGCGGCGTGCAGACCGTGTCATACTGGCTGCTCGAGAATTTTCCGGTGCTGGGGCAATTGGGATAGGTTGCCGCCCGGCCGAAGCGCGAGGCCGTAGCTGCGGCGCGAGGCACAGTAGCTACGTGGTCCGTTCAACCTTCGAAATAGTCCGGCTGGTCGATATCGGCGATGAGCCCGGGTCCGCTCGGCGCCCACCCCAGCAACGCGCGAGTCCGTTCGCTCGAGGTCGGGACATCCATCGCCGCGAACATCGCGAACCAGCCAAAATGATCGGCGGCTTCTTCCCCGGACTTGGCGATGACCGGCACGTTCAGGCGACGGCCGATCACGCCGGCGATGTCCTTGAACGGCACGCCTTCTTCGGCGATCGCGTGATATCGCCCGCCACCGGCTCCATGCTCGAGCGCAAGCCGGTAGACGCGGGCGGCATCGAACCGATGCACGGCAGGCCAGCGATTGAGCCCTCCGCCGACATAGGCCGACACCCCCTTCATCCGAGCAAGGTCGATGAGAATAGGAACAAAGGCGTGATCGCCCTGGCCATGGACCGACGGAGGAAGGCGAACAACCGACGCGCGCACCCCGTGTGCCGCCAGCGCGGCGGCTGTCGCTTCGGAGGCGCGGGGATACGAGGCGGAAGCGGGAACAGGCGCATCTTCTTCGGTCGCGATACGGCCCCGGGCCTGGAGCGCGGTTCCGGAGGTGACGAGCAGGGGCCGCTCGGAGCCTTTGAGTGCTCCGCCCATCGCCTCGATGGCGCGCCGGTCCATTTCGCAGTTTTGCGCGAATTTCGAGAAGTCATGGTTGAAGCCGGTATGGATTACCGCGTCGGCGGCTGCCGCGCCCCTGCGCAGGCTTTCGAGGTCTTCGAGGTCACCTCGATGCACCTCGGCTCCGGTGGCTGCAAGCGACTTGGCCGACGCCTGAGAGCGGGCGAGGCCGAGCACACGATGGCCGGCGCCGATGAGTTCTTGAACGACGGCAGAACCGACGAATCCGGTCGCGCCGGTAACGAAAACACGCATCACGACTTCTCCCTGTTCATTTCTGACCGCGACCATGCTCGCGGCCCAGTTGTGTCGTGATAGGCGCTTGAGAAAATACGATCTATGCGGTAAAGTCCGTATTATCTTCGCAATCGTCCGGAATGACCCGTGGATCCCCTTTCAGATGTGCTCTCGCTGCTGAACCCGCGAAACTATATGTCGGCCGGTTTCGATGCTGGTGGTGAATGGTCGATCCAGTTCCCCGACCAGCAGCAAAGCATCAAGACCGGAGCGGTGGTCTCCGGCCGGTGCTGGCTATCTGTGGAGGGCGTTGCCGACGCAGTGCGCCTTGAGACGGGAGACTGCTTCCTGCTGCCGAGTGGACGGCCTTTCCGCCTTGCAAGCGACATGAGCTTGACGCCTGTTGAAGCCGTCAAGATTTTTCCGCCTGCGCGAGCCGGCGGTGTCGTGACCCACAATGGCGGTGGTGATTTCTTTCTGGTCAGCAGCCGCTTCGCGCTTGGCGGTAATCATGCCGGCATCCTGTTGCGGATGCTGCCAGCTATTGTGCATATCCGCAAAGAGTCGGACCAGTCGGCGCTGCGCTGGTCGGTGGAGCGGATGATGCAGGAGCTGCGCGAGCCGCAGCCGGGCGGCTTTCTGGTGATCCAGCACCTCGCCCACATGATGCTGGTTCAGGCGCTGCGGCTGCATCTTTCGGAAGGATTGAAAGGTGGCGTCGGCTGGCTCTTTGCCCTCGCGGACAAACAGATCGGCACGGCGATCAGCGCCATGCATGACAATCCGGCGCATGGCTGGACGTTACAGGAACTGGCGGAACGGACCGGCATGTCGCGATCGACCTTTGCGCTCAGATTCAAGGAGACGGTCGGCGCGTCGCCGATGGACTATTTGACGCGCTGGCGAATGCTGCTGGCCGGCGACCGGCTGACGAATTCCAGCGATCCCGTCGCCGTCATCGCGCTGTCGCTCGGCTACGAATCCGAAAGCGCCTTCAGCACAGCCTTCAAGCGGGTCATGAACTGTTCGCCACGGCAATACGGCCGTGGCCGAGCCCCCAGCTTCGCATCACGCAACGAGGCGGAAGCCGCCTGAGCCGATCGGCTTGAGCGTGTCGCGGGTTGGAGGTTCTACCGTCTCACCGGAATTTAACCGCATTGGTGCAGCATGCCGCCGGTGCTACTAACGCTTCGATTCCAGACCCCTTTCAACGGTTGCTGTCCCCATGAGCCAGAGATCCTGCCTGTCCATCATCCTCGCCGCTGGCGAAGGCACGCGCATGAAGAGTGCAGTGCCGAAAGTACTGCACACAATCGCCGGCCTGCCAATGGTTGCCCATGTCGTCAAGGCGGCCGAAGCCGCCGGCAGCGGCGATCTGGCGCTGGTGATCGGCCATGGCGCCGATGAGATGCGCAAGGCCGCACTCAAGTTTGCGCCCAAGGTCGACGTTTTCGTCCAGGAAAAACGTCTCGGCACCGCGCACGCCGTGCTTGCCGCACGCGCAGCAATATCAAAGGGTTATGACGACATCTTGGTGATGTTTGGCGACACGCCGTTGATCGATCCGGAAGCGCTCGCGGCGGCGCGGCTGAAGCTGGCCGAAGGTGCGGCCGTCGTCGTGGTCGGCTTCCGTACAGAGAATCCTTCGGGCTACGGCCGGCTTATCGAAAAGGCCGGCAAGCTCGTGGCCATCCGCGAGGAGAAGGACTGCTCGGACGAGGAGAAGAAAATCACCTTCTGCAATGGCGGGCTGATGGCGGTCGCTGGCAGGCACGCCCTGAAGCTGCTCGATCAAGTAGACAGCAAGAACGCCAAGGGCGAGTATTATCTCACCGACATCGTCGAGATCGCCGCTGCGCAGGGACTTGATGTCGTAGCCACCGAAGCCAGTTTCGAGAACGCGCTCGGCATCAACAACCGTGCCGAGCTTGCCCAGGCGGAAGGTATCTGGCAGACGCGCCGGCGGCGCGAGGCGATGCTTTCTGGCGTTACGCTGATTGCGCCCGAAACCGTGTTCTTCTCGCACGATACCGAGATCGGCGCCGACACGATTGTCGAACCCAATGTCTGGTTCGGGCCGGGCGTAAAAATCGCCACGGGCGCCAAGATCCATGCCTTCAGCCATATCGAAGGCGCCACCATTGCGTCGAACTGCGATGTCGGCCCGTTCGCGCGGCTGCGGCCCGGGGCCGATCTGAGAACCAAGGCCAAGGTCGGCAATTTTTGCGAGGTAAAGCAGGCGATCGTCGAGGAGGGCGCCAAGGTCAACCATCTGACGTATATCGGCGATGCTCGCATCGGCGCCGGTGCCAATATCGGCGCCGGCACCATCACCTGCAACTATGACGGCTATTCGAAATTCTTCACCGATATCGGCGAAGGCGCCTTCATCGGCTCAAACTCCTCGCTGGTGGCGCCGGTGTCGATCGGCAAGGGCGGCTACATCGCCTCGGGCAGCGTCATCACCGAGAGCGTACCCGACGATGCGCTGGCCTTCGGCCGTGCCCGCCAGCGGACGCTGCCCGGCAAGGGCAAGGCGTTGCGCGAGCGTTTTTCTTCGGCCGCGGCGGCCCGCAAAAAAGGGTAGACTAACGAAACTCGGCGACAAGCTGGATTTCGCCAACGATTGCATCGTTGAAGGCCGACAAGTCTTCGGCCGGGATCCAGTATTCCAGATGCGCCCGGCTACCGGCATGCTGGACGCTGTAACGGTCCAGAAAGCTGCGACGCACCTCGAAACGCGTCACGTAACCTGATCCGCTCGCGGGCACATTCCAGTCTCGGGCGATCTGGGTGGCATAGGCCTCGCTGGTGACTGGATAGAAGATCGGCTGATCGGCAAGTCGAGGAGGAAAGGCGCGCATCCCTGTCTTCTGGATCAACTCCAGTTCGCGGGGCCCAACCGGGCGCCAAAGCGTCACCGTGTCAATTCGTTCGTTCATAGCCGCATCATGTCTTTGACTGATTTCTTGAGCCGTTGAGCCGAGGTAGGATACATAAGCGGAGAAACTGAGCAATTGCAGTAACCGGATTGCAAGTGCGCCCTGTCATGGTGCATCTGTGCAGGATAGTCCGGCTGATACCGGACGAAATGGAATGTGATTTTTCGCGACAGCCCGGCAGTCTCTAAATAGCGCCGGGTTTGAGGTCGGAATCGGGGGCAAGCGCCATGTGCGGTATCGTTGGAATTATCGGTAACTCGCCGGTCGCGCCGCTTATCGTCGATGCGCTGAAAAGGCTCGAATATCGCGGCTATGACTCGGCCGGCGTCGCCACGATCAAGCACGGCAGGCTTGACCGCCGCCGCGCCGAGGGCAAGCTGGTCAATCTCGAGCGCCGGCTGAAGGACGAACCACTCGACGGCATGATCGGCATCGGCCACACGCGCTGGGCCACGCATGGCGTTCCGAACGAGAGCAATGCGCATCCGCATTTTTCTGACGGCGTCGCCATCGTCCATAACGGCATCATCGAGAATTTCGCCGAATTGCGCGACGAGCTGATGCGCGACGGCTACAGCTTCACGTCGCAGACCGATACCGAAGTCGTCGCTCATCTGGTGGCGCGCGAACTGGCCAAGGGGCTGAAGCCGGTTGAGGCGGCGCACAAGGCGCTGAAGCGGCTGGAAGGCGCCTTTGCGCTCGCCATCATGTTCAAGGGCGACGAGGATCTGATCGTCGGCGCCCGCAACGGCCCACCGCTCGCGGTCGGTCATGGCGATGGCCAGATGTTCCTTGGCTCCGACGCCATTGCGCTTGCCCCTTTCACCAATTCGATCACCTATCTGGAAGACGGCGACTGGGCGGTGGTGCGCCGCAACGAGGTCGATATCTTCGACATGGGCGGCAACAAGGTCGACCGCAAACGCCAACAGTCGCTCAGCACGAGCTTCATGGTCGACAAAGGCAACCGCCGCCATTTCATGGAAAAGGAAATCCATGAGCAGCCGGAAGTGATCTCGCACACGCTGGCGCATTATGTTGATTTCGTCGGCGGCGTCTCGAAGCCGCTCGACCTGCCGTTCGATTTCGCCAAGATCGACCGGCTGGCGATCTCGGCCTGCGGCACCGCTTATCTCGCCGGGCTGATCAGCAAATACTGGTTCGAGCGCTATGCGCGGCTGCCGGTCGACATCGATGTCGCTTCGGAGTTCCGCTACCGCGAGATGCCGCTGTCGAAGAACGATGCCGCTTTCTTCATCTCGCAATCGGGTGAGACCGCCGACACGCTGGCGTCGCTGCGCTACTGCCGCAAGGCTGGCATGAAGATCGGCGCGGTCGTCAATGTGCGCGAATCGACCATGGCGCGCGAATCCGACGTCATCCTGCCGACATTGGCCGGCCCGGAGATCGGCGTCGCCTCGACCAAGGCGTTCACCTGCCAGCTTTCCGTGCTAGCCTCACTGGCGGTGCGGGCCGGCGTGGCGCGCGGAACGATTTCGCATGAGCAGGAGAAAACGCTGATACGCGAGCTGTCGGAAGCGCCGCGTTATGCGAACCAGGTGCTAAAGCTCGACGGTCAGATCGAAAAGATCGCGCGCGACCTCTCGCACTACAAAAACGTGCTTTATCTCGGCCGTGACACCAATTTTCCGCTGGCCATGGAAGGCGCGCTGAAGCTCAAGGAAATTTCCTATATCCACGCCGAAGGCTATGCCGCCGGCGAGTTGAAGCACGGCCCGATCGCGCTGATCGACGAGAACATGCCTGTCATCGTCATCGCCCCGCATGACCGCATCTTCGAAAAGACCGTGTCGAACATGCAGGAGGTGGCGGCACGCGGCGGCAAGATCATCCTGATCACCGACAGCAAGGGCGCCGCACACGCTACGGTGAAGACGATGGAGACGATCGTTTTGCCGGACGTGCCGGAAATCATCTCGCCGATCATCTACGCGCTGCCGATCCAGATGCTCGCCTACTTCACCGCCGTGTTCATGGGCACGGATGTCGACCAGCCTCGCAACCTGGCGAAATCGGTAACGGTGGAATAGGTCTCGTTTAAAAACTTCGCCATTCCAAAGCGCCTTCGGGTTCAGTAGTGTCGCGCTGCAAACACACGCTGCGGTGAACCATGTCGGATGCTCTCAAGACCTCAGGCATGACCCGGCTGAGAAACTATTTCCTGACCGGCTTCGTCGTTTGCGCGCCGCTCGCGATCACCGCCTACATTGCCTGGTCGCTGATCGGCTGGGTCGATTCCTGGGTGAAACCCTACATTCCAGTGCGCTACAATCCCGACACCTACTTGCCGTTTCCAGTGCCGGGTTTTGGGCTGATCGTTGCCCTGATCCTCATCACCTTCATCGGCTTTATGACCGCCAATATCGTTGGCCGCGCCATCGTCAATTTCGGCGAGCGCCTGCTTGGCCGCATGCCGCTGGTGCGCGGCATCTACCGTTCGCTGAAGCAGATTTTCGAGACCGTGCTGTCGAACAAGGGCGACATGTTCCGCCAGGTCGGGTTGGTCGAATATCCGCGCAAGGGGGTCTGGTCGCTGGTTTTCGTCGCCAGCGAGAAGGAAACCGAGATCAACCAGAAGCTCGACCGGGAAGGCGATCCGCTGATTGCCGTGTTCATGCCCTGTACGCCCAACCCGACGACGGGCTTTCTGATGTATGTGCCGAAATCCGACATTGTGCTGCTCGACATGACAATCGAGGACGGAGCCAAGCTGATCGTGTCGGCCGGCCTGGTGGCGCCGGCCGTCAAAATGGTGACGGTGAACGGCGAGCAGATCCACGGCGCGCTTGCCAATCCTCCGCTTGGCACGATGCCTCAGCCGGCACGGAGCAGCCGCACGGCCTCGTCACGGCCGAACAGATAGAGCAACAGGCGCAGCGCCGTGCCGCGTTCGGACTGCAGTTCCGGATCGCGCGACAGGATCAGCCGCGCATCGTCGCGAGCGGCCTCGAGCAGGTCGGCATGCGCCTCGATGCGCGCCACCTGGAAGCCCGGCGTGCCGGACTGGCGGGTGCCGAGCAACTCGCCTTCGCCGCGCAGCTTCAGATCCTCTTCGGCGATACGGAAGCCGTCCTCGGTCTCGCGCATCACCGACAGACGGCGTTTTGCCGTCTCGCCGAGCGGATCCTTGTAGAGCAGCACGCAGGATGAAGGCTTGTCGCCGCGCCCGACCCGGCCGCGCAATTGATGCAGTTGGGCGAGGCCAAAACGTTCGGCATGCTCGATGACCATGATCGTCGCATCCGGCACATCGACGCCGACCTCGATGACGGTGGTGGCGATCAGGATACGGGTGTCGCCCTGCTTGAAGGCGCGCATCGCCGCGTCTTTGTCGGCGCCTTTCATGCGGCCGTGCACCAGGCCGATGCGGTCGCCGAACAGCGGCTTCAGCGAGGCAAAACGGTCCTCGGCCGACATCAGGTTGATCTCCTCGGATTCCTCGACCAGCGGACAGATCCAGTAGATTTTCTGGCCATCGGCGACGGCGTCGAGCATGCGGCCGATCAGTTCGTCGAGCCGTTCAAGCGGCAAGGTGACGGTGCGGATCGGCTGGCGGCCGGCCGGCTTTTCCGTCAGCTTCGACACATCCATGTCGCCGAATGCAGTTAGCACCAGCGTCCGCGGTATCGGCGTTGCCGTCATCACCAGCATGTCGGGCGCATCGCCCTTGGCCGTGATCGCAAGGCGCTGGTGGACGCCGAAACGGTGCTGCTCGTCGACGACGGCGAGCACGAGGTCATGGAACGTCACCGTTTCCTGGAACAGCGCATGGGTGCCGACGATGATGTCGATGTCACCATTGGCCAGCCCGGTCAGCGTGTCGGCGCGCTCGCGGCCCTTTTCGCGGCCGGTGAGGACGGCGACGCGCAAGCCGGACCGTTCCGCCAATGGCGCAATCGTTGCGAGATGCTGGCGTGCCAGGATTTCGGTCGGCGCCATCAATGCCGCCTGGCCGCCGGCCTCGACGGCACGCGCCATGGCAAGCAGCGCGACCACCGTCTTGCCGGAGCCGACATCGCCCTGCAAAAGGCGCAGCATGCGTTCGGGGTCACCGAGATCGGCGTTGATTTCGGCAAGCGCCATTTCCTGCGACATGGTCAGCGAATAGGGGAGTGCCACGCGCAGTTGTTCGACTATGCGGCCGTCGCCGACGAGTGGCCGGCCAGATAATCGGCGGACCTTGGCCCGCACCAGCGCCAGCGATACCTGGCCGGCCAAGAACTCGTCATAGGCAAGGCGTCGCCACGCTGCGCCGTCGACAGAGACGTCGATCGGGTCGGCAGGATTGTGGATGCGGTTGAGCGCATCGCCGAAAGCAGGAAAGGCGTGGCGGCGCCGGAACTCGCCGTCCTGCCATTCGGGCAGGACCGGCAGGCGGGCCAGCGCCTGGCCGACGGCCCGGCGCAGCACCTTGCCCGAGAGCCCGGCGGTCAGCGGATAGACCGGCTCCACCAGCGGCAAGTTTTCCGCGTCGCTAGCAAGGGCGATATGGTCGGGGTGAACCATGGTCGGGCGGCCGTTGAACCATTCCATGCGGCCTGAGACGACGACATGCTCGCCTACGGGCATTGCTTTTTCGAGATAGGCAGCATGGGCATGGAAGAAGGTGAGCGCGATCTCGCCGGTGTCGTCATGGGCGTAGACCCGGTACGGGACCGACCTGTTGCCGCGTGGCGGCGGCTGGTGGCGGTCAATGCGTACGTCGAGCGTAACGATGGCGCCCTCGGCCGAACCGGCGATGCCCGGGCGGTTGCGGCGGTCGATGACAGTATGCGGCAGCACGAACAAGAGGTCGCCGGCGCGCGCGGCCCGGTCGCCGAGGTCGGCTGCTACGACTTTTTCGATCAGGGCGCCAACTTTTGGCCCGACGCCGACAAGCGAGGTGATCGGGACAAACAGCGGATCGAGGAGGGAGGGACGCATGATGTCAGCTTATGTTGCGGCGACTGTAGCGCAAGGCTGACACCGCCTTCTATCCACGCTATATGCGCCGCCTGGGCAAGGATGTTGGAAGATGACCGGAACGAAACGATCAAGCGAGGGCCTCGATGCCCGCCGCCGCAAGCTTCTGTTTCGTTCGTGGCACCGCGGCATGCGCGAGATGGACCTTATACTCGGCAGCTTCGCCGACGCCGAGATCGGTGCCTTGACCGGCGACGAAATCGGCCAATATGAGAGGCTCCTCGACATTCCCGACACCGAATTCCTGCCTCTCGTCACCGGCGAACGCCCGGTTCCGGCGGATGTCGACTGTGCCGTCCTGCAAAAAATCCTGGCTTCGCGCCGGGAGATGACCTTCTGAACAACGTGTAGCCATGAGCCTTATCCCTACGATCGGTCTGCCGAAAGGCCGCGCCGGCCAGTTCATCGTCGATGGCGTCGCCGACGGCTACGAAGCCTTTGCGCTGGTGCAGGCTGCGCATGAGATCGCCCCTGACAAGCCGGTGCTGTTCGTGGCCCGCGACGGCCAGCGTTTGCCGGCGATCGTCGAGGCGCTTGCCTTTGCCGCGCCGGGCCTGCCTGTGCTGGAATTGCCGGCCTGGGACTGCCTGCCTTACGACCGCGTCTCGCCCGGCGCCGACGCCGCCGCAAAGCGGCTCGACTCGCTGGCAGCGATGATCGCGCTGGCGAAGAAGCCTCACCGCGCCGTCATTCTCACCACCGCGAATGCCTTGCTTCAACGCATTCCGCCGGCGGAACTCGTCGAGGCGCAGACCTTTCACGCCAAGCCCGGCAACCAGATCGACATGAACGCGCTGGTGTCACGGCTTGAGACTTCCGGCTTCGAGCGAGTGCCGACGGTGCGCGGCATCGGCGAATTTGCGGTGCGCGGTGGTATTCTCGATCTGTTCGCGCCCGGCTGGGCGGAGGCGCTGCGCCTCGATTTCTTCGGCGATACGCTGGAATCGATCCGTGTCTTCGATACCGCAACACAGCGCACGACCGGCCAGCGCAAGTCGATGGCGCTACAGGCAATGAGCGAGGTGGCGCTGACGCCGGAAACCATCAGCCGCTTCCGCCGCGCCTACATCGAAGCCTTTGGCGCGCCCTCGCGCGACGATGGGCTCTATGGGGCAGTCAGCGAGGGCAGGCGGTTTGCCGGCATGGAGCACTGGCTGCCGTTCTTCTATGAGCGGCTGGAAACCGTGTTCGACTATCTGCCTGATGCGCCCGTGGTGTTCGACCATCTGGCACATGAGGCACTGGCCGAGCGCCATGCGCTGATCCTCGATCATTACGAGGCGCGCAAAAAGCAGGCCGACGGCGCCTTGAAGGATGCCGTGCCCTACAAGCCGGTGCCGCCGGATTTGCTTTATCTGTCGCCCGAGAACCTGATTGCCTCGCTTGGCCCGCGCGAAGCGATAGACTTCACCTCCTTCGACGCGCCCGATGCCGGTGCGAAAAAGGTGTTCCATGCCGGCTCGCGCCATGGTCGCAGCTTCGTCGAGGAACGCGCCGACCCTAACGCCAACGTCTTCGACGTCGTCGTAAAACACATTTCCGACGAGCGCGCTGCAGGCCGCCGTGTCATCGTCGCCGGCTGGACTGAAGGTTCGCTCGACCGGCTCGGCCAGATCCTGGCCGAGCATCACCTTGGCAACCTGAAACCGGTGGCGACGCTTGCCGAAGCCGGAAAGCTTGAGCCAGGGCAGGCGGGACTGGCCGTGCTGCCGCTCGAATCCGGCTTCGAGACGGAGAAACTGGTCGTCGTCGCCGAGCAGGACATTCTCGGCGACCGGCTGATCCGGCGCTCGAAGCGCAAGAAGCGTGCGTCCGACTTCATCGCCGAGGCTTCGGCATTGTCCTCAGGCGATATCGTCGTCCATGCCGACCATGGCATTGGCCGCTTCATCGGGCTGCGCACCATCGAGGCGGTCGGTGCGCCGCACGATTGCCTCGAAATCCACTATGCCGGCGACGATCGGCTGTTCTTGCCGGTGGAAAACATCGAGCTGCTGTCGCGCTATGGCTCGGATTCAGCCGAGGCGACGCTCGACAAGCTTGGCGGCGGCGCCTGGCAATCGCGCAAGGCACGGCTGAAGAAACGCCTGCTCGACATGGCCGGGCAGCTGATTCGCATCGCCGCTGAGCGGCAAATGCGGGCTGCACCGGCGCTGGTGCCGGCGGACGGCCTCTATGGCGAGTTTGCAGCGCGTTTCCCCTATGAGGAAACCGATGACCAGCAAACGGCGATTGATTCGGTCATGGATGATCTGGGCGCCGGAAAGCCGATGGACCGGCTGATCTGCGGCGATGTCGGCTTCGGCAAGACCGAAGTCGCGCTTCGTGCCGCCTTCATCGCGGCGATGGAAGGCTTTCAAGTCGCGGTGGTGGTGCCGACGACATTGTTGTCGCGCCAGCATTTCAAGACCTTCTCGCAGCGCTTCTCCGGCCTGCCGATCCGCGTCGCCCAGGCCTCGCGGCTGGTCGGCGCCAAGGAACTGGCCGAGACCAAGAAGGGCGTCGCCGAAGGCCAAGTCGACATCGTCATCGGCACGCACGCACTGCTCGGCTCCGCGATCTCGTTCAAGAATCTCGGCCTGCTGATCATCGACGAGGAGCAGCATTTCGGCGTCAAGCACAAGGAGCGGCTGAAGGATCTCAAGACCGACGTCCACGTTCTGACGCTGTCGGCGACGCCGATCCCGCGAACGCTGCAGCTTGCCTTGACCGGGGTGCGTGAGCTGTCGCTGATCGCCACGCCGCCGGTCGATCGCATGGCGGTGCGTACCTTCATCTCCCCCTTCGATCCGCTGGTCATCCGCGAGACGCTGCTGCGCGAGCGCTACCGTGGCGGCCATTCCTTCTATGTCGTACCGCGCATCAGCGATCTCGCGGAAATCCATGATTTCCTGCGCGAATCCGTGCCTGAGCTGAAGGTGGCGGTGGCCCATGGCCAGATGCCGCCCGGCGAACTCGACGACATCATGAACGCCTTCTATGACGGCCAGTACGATGTGCTTTTGTCGACCACAATCGTCGAATCCGGCCTCGATATACCGACCGCCAATACGCTGATCGTGCACCGCGCCGATATGTTCGGACTGTCGCAGCTTTACCAGCTGCGCGGGCGCGTCGGCCGTTCGAAGGTGCGCGCCTATGCGCTGTTCACGCTGCCGGCCAACCGCAAGCTCACCGATACGGCCGAGCGTCGACTGAAAGTGCTGCAATCGCTCGATACGCTCGGCGCCGGTTTCCAGCTGGCCAGCCACGACCTCGATATCCGCGGCGCCGGCAATCTGCTTGGCGAAGAGCAGTCGGGCCACATCAAGGAGGTCGGCTTCGAACTTTACCAGCAGATGCTGGAGGAGGCAGTGGCCGAGGTGAAGGATTCCGGCGAGGTGCAGGACGGCGGCTGGTCGCCGCAGATCGCCGTCGGCACGGCGGTGATGATCCCGGAAAGCTATGTCCCGGACCTGCAGCTCAGGTTGGCGCTCTATCGCCGCCTTGGCGATCTCGAAAATACGGAAGAGATTGATGCTTTTGGCGCCGAGCTGATCGACCGGTTTGGGCCGCTTCCGGAAGAGGTAAAGCATCTGTTGAAGATCGTCTTCATCAAGGCGCTTTGCCGTAAGGCCAACGTTGAGAAGCTCGATGCCGGGCCGAAAGGCGTCGTCATCCATTTCCGCAAGCGGGAATTCCCCAATCCGGTCGGGCTGGTCAAGCTCATCGGCGAACAGGGCTCGCTGGCCAAGATCCGACCCGACCAGAGCGTCGTCTTCAGCCGTGACTGGGCGACGCCCGAAAAGCGGCTGGCAGGCTCAGCGGTTGTCATGACGCAGCTGGCGCGGCTGGTGGAGAAGGCGGCGTAGCCGGGTGTCGCTGGTGCTCTGGACAACAACCGCGCTGGCACTTTCGCCGCCGGCCGTCATTCGCCAGCGCTGAGATTCCGGTCTAGAATAGGAAATCGGCTTCGTGTATGGAGCCGCGACCCCACATGGGGCGGATTGGCGGGCGATGGCGTCCGCCTGAAAGAGCGTTGGGTGCTTCGATGACGAAATGGTCGCCGAATTCGTGGAGAGCTAAGCCGATCCAGCAGGTTCCTGCCTATCCGGACCTTGTCGCGCTGAGGAACACGGAAACCCAGCTCGCTACCTTTCCGCCGTTGGTTTTTGCAGGTGAGGCACGCAAGCTGAAGAAGCAGCTTGCAGCCGTCGCTGCCGGTGACGCATTCCTTCTTCAGGGCGGCGATTGCGCCGAGAGCTTCGCCGAGCATGGCGCCGACAATATCCGCGACTTCTTCCGCGTCTTCCTGCAGATGTCGGTGGTGCTGACCTTCGCCGGCGCTCAGCCGGTGGTGAAGGTCGGCCGTGTCGCCGGCCAGTTCGCCAAGCCGCGCTCGTCCGACAATGAGACCAAGGGCGGTGTGACGTTGCCCAGCTATCGCGGCGACATCATCAATGGCATCGAGTTCGATGCCAAATCACGCATTCCCGATCCTGCAAGGCAGGAGATGGCGTACCGCCAGTCGGCGGCGACGCTCAACCTTTTGCGTGCCTTCGCCCAGGGTGGCTACGCCAGCCTGGAGAACGTACATCAATGGATGCTTGGCTTCGTCTCCGACAGCCCGCAGGGCGAGAAATACGAGTCGCTCGCCAACCGCATCACCGAGACGATGGACTTCATGAAGGCCGTCGGCATTACCTCGGAGACCAATTACGCGCTGCGCGAGACCGATTTCTATACCAGCCATGAGGCGCTTCTGCTCGGCTACGAAGAGGCGCTGACCCGCGTCGATTCGACTTCGGGCGACTGGTACGCCACCTCCGGCCACATGATCTGGATCGGCGATCGCACGCGCCAACCCGACCATGCGCATGTTGAATATTGCCGCGGCATCAAGAACCCGCTCGGTCTGAAATGCGGGCCGTCGCTGACGCCGGACGGCCTGTTGCAGCTCATCGACCTGCTCAATCCGGAGAACGAGCCCGGCCGGCTGACGCTTATAGCCCGCTTCGGCTCGGACAAGGTCGCTGACCACCTGCCGAAGCTGGTGCGTGCGGTGCAGAAGGAAGGCCGCAGCGTGGTGTGGTCGTCGGATCCGATGCATGGCAACACCATCGAGGCCGCCGGCTACAAGACACGGCCATTCGACCGCATCCTGAAGGAGGTGCAGACCTTCTTCGAGGTGCATCGCGCCGAAGGCACGCATCCCGGCGGCATCCATGTCGAGATGACGGGCAAAAACGTCACCGAATGCACCGGTGGTGCCCGCGCCATCACCGCCGAAGAACTGCAGGATCGCTACCACACCCATTGCGATCCGCGCCTCAACGCCGACCAGGCGATCGAGTTGGCGTTCCTGGTGTCCGATCTGCTCAAGAAGAGCCATCCGGTCCAGCACAAGCAGGCCGTCAACGGCTGATACGATCTGAACTTTGATGTCATTGAAGAAGCGCCGGGCGAAAACCGGCGCTTTTTGTATTCAATCCCGCCGGTGTCGCATTTGCTCGTGCCTAACGCGCACAAAACTGGAATCCTGCCAAGCGATGGCAATTGTATCGGGAGGCCGACATGGCTGACAGTCACACGGGATCATGCTTGTGCGGGGCAGTGCGGTTCCAGACACGAGGACCGCTGCGCGGTGTCATCTACTGCCATTGCTCGCAGTGCCGGAAGCAGAGCGGGCATTTCTATGCGGCGACCAATGTTGCCGACCGCGACATCATAATCACCGGCGCGGAGGGCATCACCTGGTACGAGGCTTCTTCGTTCGCCAGGCGCGGCTTCTGCAAGCGATGCGGCTCTCTGCTGTTCTGGAAGCCGAGCGACGATGGCTATGTTTCGGTCATGGCAGGCCTGTTCGACGCGCCAACCGGGCTCCAAGGAGAATGCCATATCTTCGTCGGCGACAAGGGCGACTATTACGCCCTCGATGACGGGCTGCCGCAGTTCGAGAAGTCGACGCCGTCGATCAAGGTGGCAGGCGACTGATTTTTGAAGAGGTCGCCTTATTCCCTTGGTCCAGCCATTGCGCTAATCCCCTGCCGGTGATTCCGAAGGGTTTTGGCATGCAGCGGCTGATCGACGCTTTTTACAATTCGGTGCGGGCGTTTCGCAAACTGGCCTCCAGCGAGGAGGCCTTCCAGCTGGAGCTGACGCTGCTTGTGCTTGCCGTGCCGCTCGGCTGGTTCCTTTCGGAATCGTGGCGCGGCTATGCGCTGCTGATCGGCGCCGTGCTGCTTATGATCATGATCGAGGTGCTGAACACCGGCATCGAGGCGGCATGCGACGCGTTCAGCCGTGAATTCAACATCGATATCCAACTGGCCAAGGATTGCGGTTCGCTGGCAGTGCTGATTTCGGTGGTGATCGCTGCCGGCGTCTGGGGCGTCGCCGTCATCGAGCGGATCCTCGGGGTACCGATCTGACCTATCAGGCACTACATTCCGTCACTGCATTTCTCGTTTTGACCAGGACCTTTTCCGAAAACCGGTACCACTTCTCGGGCTCATGGTCTGAGGAAACCGATATGGCCGATACCGCCGGATTTCTGCTGCTCGAACGTGAGGGCCTGCCGGACGATCTGCGCTGGCTGGTGGAAAAATATCCGCGCGAGGTCTGGCAGGCGCATGCCAACATCCACGGCATGGCCAATATGTGGCTGCAGCGGCACGACATGTTCCGCGAGCTTGGCGGCATGCTCACCAATGGTATCGGCGATTATCGAGAAGGTAGGCTGAACGCGCCGGAATTCGCGCGCTGGTTCGCGCCGCGCCTCAACCATTTCCTCGGCAATCTCGACGGCCACCACAATGTCGAGGACCATCATTATTTCCCGGTCTTCGCCAGGGCCGAGACCCGTCTGAAGCGCGGTTTCGAGATTCTCGATGCCGATCACCATACAATCCATGAGGGATTGGAGCGCAATGCCCAGGCGGCAAATGCCTTCATCCGCACGCTTCAGGAGAGCGAAGACAAACAGCGTTTCGCCGCCGATGCCTATGCTGACGAGAACAGCCGGCTGATCGCCATGTTAACCCGGCATCTTGCCGACGAGGAAGACCTGATCATTCCGCTGATCCTCGAGAAGGGTGATCGCGCGCTCGGCATTGATTGACGATCAGCTTCCCTTGTGGAGTTCCTTCTTGGCGACGATATGGGCGGCGAGCCAGCCGAGGATGGCCACAACGAGGCCGATTGCCAGAGCGATCAGCAACCGCTCGTGGCGGGCCAGCGCCTGGCCGACGATGTGCTCCGCGCCCAGCCCGAAGACATAACCGACAGTGCAGAACAGTGCCGCCCAGACTACCGACGAGATGGCGTTGAGGATGATGAAGCGCGCCGCGGCGATGCCCGACAGCCCGGCAGCGATTCCGCCGACCAGTCGCAGGCCATAGATGTAGCGGTTCGACAGCACGAAAATGTTGGGATGAGAGGTGACAAGGCGGTAGGCGTGGCTGAAGCCCGGCCGGGCTCGGAGCCTGATCACGAATTTATGATCGGCGAAGCTCCGTCCCAAGATGAAGAAGAACGTGTCGCCACCGAAGGCGCCGAGCGCGGCGGCGAGAAACGCCTGCCACGGGACGAAGACATGCTGATGTGCGAAAAAACCGCCAAGAATTGCGGCGCTTTCGCCCTCGGCGACGCAGCCCAGAAAAACCGCGACCAATCCATATTGCTCAATGAGACGATGGATGACTTCCGTCATGAAGACGTTCGCTGCTTCGACAGAATGTCGTCGATGCGCTTCACCTGCTCGGTCAGCCGGGCGATCTCGTCTCTCATGCCGATGATCTGGCTGTGGCGCAGTTCATCGAGCTTCTCGTGTAACGCCATAATCTCGATCTCGGCCTTGAGATTAACCTCATAGTCGTGGGCGGCGTCGATTCGATCGCGCTCCGTCTGGCGGTTCTGCGCCATCATGATCACTGGCGCTTGCAGGGCGGCGACCATGGAAAGCACGAGATTGAGGAAGATGAAGGGATAGGGATCGAAGGCAGCGCGCGACAAGAGCCAGACATTGCCTGCCGTCCACAGGATCAGGAAGCCAATGAATGCCAGGATGAAGGACCACGAGCCGCCGATCCGGGCGATGGTGTCGGCCAGGCGATCTCCAAACGTCTGGTGAAAGGCGACGGCCTTGTTGGTGTCCTTGGAGATCGTGGTGCGCTCGAGCGTAGATTGCAGCACCCGGCTTTCGAGCGCGCTGAGGCCGTCCGGCTTTCGCTTCAGCCAGCGGCTTGCCAGATCCTCGATCGTTTTGTTCATCGTCACCTCCGTCGTCAGCGATAGAGGTAGAAGCTGCCGGTTCAAACGGGAAGTGGTAGATTGACGCGATGGGGCAGGAAACAATGGTGGATTTTCGGAAAATTCGCGCCCGTGCAGCGAAACGCAAAGGCGGTGAGGCAGCGCTGACGTCGCTGCTGGGTCCTATGCCTGACAATGCCGCGGTGGCAAGCATTACCGACGACCGCATCCTGTCGACCATGGCCGAGCGGGTCTTTGCCGCCGGCTTTGTCTGGCGCGTCATCGAGCAGAAATGGCCGGGTTTCGAGGAAGCATTTCTTGGCTTCGAACCGAAGCGGCTGCTGTTCCAGCCTGACGATTTCTGGCACGATCTCACGGCTGACAAGCGCATCGTGCGCAATCCGCAGAAGATCAAGTCCGTACGCGACAACGCAGCCTTCGTCGAGCGCGTGTCGAAGGAGCATGGCAGCTTCGGCAAGTTCCTCGCCAATTGGCCGGCGGATGACCAGGTCGGATTGATGGCCTATCTCGGCACGCACGGCAGCCGGCTCGGCGGCAATACTGGCCAGTATTTTCTGCGCTGGCTGGAGTGGGACGCCTTCATCGTCTCGGCCGACATGGCGGCAGCGCTGCGCGACGCCGGGCTCGACATTGCGCAGAGCCCAACGTCGAAGAAGGATCTGGGCAGGATCCAGGCGCAGATCAACGCCTGGGCGGCGGAAACCGGGCTGCCGCGCCGACACATTTCGCGCATTCTGGCAATGTCGATCGGCGAGAACCATCCGCCGGAAGCCTTGCGCGAATATATGGGCGAATAGGATCGACTGTTTGGTCCAAACGAACGCCATTGCCCGACGAATTTTGCCGCGCTAAACCCACGGGCATGACAGACAAGACCGCTCCAGACATATTGCGCATCGCCGTCGCCCAGCTCAATCCGACGGTCGGCGACGTCGCCGGCAATCTTGCCAAGGCACGCGAGGCGAGGGCGGATGCCGCCCGCCAAGGCGCCGACCTCGTGCTGTTTACCGAGCTTTTCCTTTCCGGCTATCCGCCTGAGGATCTGGTGCTGAAGCCCGCCTTCCTGAAGGCCTGCGAGCGGGCGGCGGAGGATTTCGCCGGCGATACCGCCGACGGCGGCCCGGGTTTCATTATCGGCACGCCGTTGAAGCGCAAGACCGGCACCCACAATTCGATCATCTTTGCCGATGGCGGCAAGATCCTTGCCGAACGCTACAAGCTCGATCTGCCGAATTACGGTGAGTTCGACGAGAAGCGCGTCTTCCAGGCCGGCCCCGAGATCCAGGGGCCGGTCAATTTCCGCGGCGTGCGCGTGGGAGTGCCGATCTGCGAAGATATCTGGGGCGAGGTTGCCGTCTGCGAGACGCTGGCCGAAAGCGGCGCGGAAATCCTGCTGGTCCCGAACGGCTCGCCCTATTATCGCGGCAAGGTCGATGTCCGCCACCAGATCGTCATCCGTCAGGTCATCGAATGCGGACTGCCGATTATCTATGCCAACCAGCTTGGCGGCCAGGACGAGTTGGTCTTCGATGGCGCATCGTTTGCCATAGGCGCTGACAAGACGCTGGCCTTCCAGATGAGCCAGTTCGAGGAGACGGTCAACGTCACCACCTGGAAGCGAAAGAATGACATCTGGGTCTGCTCTGACGGACCGATGTCGAAAATCCCTGAAAAGGAAGAGGCCGACTATCGCGCCTGCATGTTGGGCCTGCGCGACTACGTCAACAAGAACGGCTTCAAGAATGTTGTGCTTGGCCTTTCCGGCGGCATCGATTCGGCGATCTGCGCGGCACTTGCCGTCGATGCGCTCGGCGAGGAACGGCTGCGCGCCGTGATGATGCCTTACCGCTACACTTCTAAGGACTCGCTGAAGGATGCCGAGGACTGCGCCCGCGCGCTCGGCTGCCGCTACGATATCGTGCCGATTTTCGAGCCGGTCGAAGGTTTCCTGCACGCGCTGACGCAGCTTTTCGAAGGCACCAAGGAAGGCATTACCGAGGAGAACCTGCAGAGCCGTGCACGCGGCACTGTCCTGATGGCAATTTCCAATAAGTTCGGCTCGATGGTCGTCACCACCGGCAACAAGAGCGAGATGTCGGTCGGCTACGCTACGCTCTACGGCGACATGAATGGCGGCTTCAATCCGATCAAGGATCTTTACAAGATGCAGGTCTATGCGTTGTCGCGCTGGCGCAACGCGCATGTGCCGCCGGGCGCACTCGGTCCGTCCGGCGAGGTAATCCCGAACAATATCATCGACAAGGCGCCCTCGGCAGAGCTCCGTGAGAACCAGACCGACCAGGATTCGCTGCCGCCCTATCCAGTGCTCGATGACATATTGGAGTGTCTGGTCGAGAACGAGATGGGCGTCGATGAGATCATTGCCCGCGGCCATGACCGGGCGACGGTGGCCCGCGTCGAGCACCTGCTTTACGTCGCCGAATACAAGCGCCGGCAGGCGGCACCCGGCGTGAAGATCACCAGGAAGAACTTTGGCCGCGACCGCCGCTATCCCATCACCAACCGGTTCAGGGATGGCGGGTAAGCGATTGGCCTGCGTAACGGTTTAGCCATGGCCAACTTTGAAATCAGCTTCGACCTATCGCGGATCGACTTCCGGGCGACATCCGACATGTTGAAGGCGAGCTATTGGGGCAGTGGCCGCAGCGACGAATTGCATCGCCGCGCCTTTTCCAACTCGCTTTGCGTCGGCGCCTATGTCACCGGCAATCAGGTCGGCTTCGGCCGGGCAATCACCGACCGTACGGTATTTGCCTATCTCGCCGACATCATTGTCTGGCCTGGGAATCGCGGGCAAGGCATCGGAACCCGGCTTGTCCAGGCGCTTATCGGTCATCCGGATTGCAAGACTGTCACGCATTGGAGCCTGTCGACCAACGACGCACACTCCATGTACGAGAAGCTCGGCTTCAGGCCTTCCACGGACGGCCGCTATATGCGCCTCGACCGTATCCCGGCAATTTGAACAGAGGCCTCACACAACCGGCTGTTGTTGCAAAATCGCCGCACTGGTTGGACCAGATGCGCTTTCGGCTATCTACTGACTTGGCGCGGCGTTGAGGCGTCTCTATAAACGCCTCTCCGCGATTCCCCTTCAGGAGGAACCGAATGCCAGGATTTGACATCGTTATGCGAGGCCGCGAAGCCTAGGTCTTGGTCAGTGCGCCGCGAGATAGCCTCGCGGCAAGGCTGAACCAAGGCAGGTATTTCGCCGCTGCCGGTCGCCGCCCCTCTACAGGGCCGCCAAATACGCCGAACCTCCGCATCTCCGGGCGCCAAACGGCGCCAACGCGGTTTTTTCAATTTCTACTTTCGTGGGATCGGGCTCGTTTGCGCCCGAATGACATCATGGCTCGTTTTCGAATAGATTTGCGCGCGGGCGCCTTCCGCAGCGTTCTTGGCTTCACGCTCAGCCATTGGCGGCGTCAGCCGTGGCGGCTTGCCGGCATTATGGGCACGTTCCTGCTGTCGACCTTGGCCGACGTGCTGACGCCGCTCTATTCCGGCCGGCTGGTCGATGCCGTCGCCAGCAGTGCTGCGGCCGACGATGTTGCGTGGAACGCGGCGACAGCTGCCTTTTCGATGCTGGTGGCCCTGGCGCTCACCGGTGTCGTGCTGCGCAATCTCGCCTTCATGGCCATTGTCGAGCTGACGTTGAAGATGATGGCGGATATCGCCGCCGACGCCTTCCACCGCGTCCAGCGCTTCTCCACCGACTGGCACGCCAACAGCTTCGCCGGATCGACGGTGCGCAAGATAACGCGCGGCATGTGGGCGCTCGACCTGCTCAACGACACGATCCTGATCGCGCTGCTGCCATCGGTCGTCATGCTCGTCGGCTCGACGCTGCTGCTCGGCTGGTTCTGGCCGCTTATGGGTGCTGTCGTCGCCACCGGTTCGGTTCTGTTCATCGCGGTGACGACGATGCTGTCGCTTGGCTATGTCGCGCCCGCGGCAAGGCTTGCCAATGCGTGGGACACACGGCTTGGCGGCTCGCTGGCCGATGCGGTGAGCTGCAATGCCGTGGTCAAGGGTTTTGGCGCCGAGGAACGCGAGGAGACACGGCTTGCCGAGGTCGTCGCCAAATGGCGCGGCCGCACGCGGCGCACCTGGGTGCGCGGCACCGTCAATGGCACCACGCAAGGCACGATGCTGCTGCTTTTGAGAGCAGCGGTCATCGGATTCTCCCTGCTGTTGTGGTCGTGGGGACAGGCGAGCGCCGGCGACATCGCCTTCGTGCTGACCTCATTCTTCGTGCTGCAAGGCTATCTGCGCGACATCGGCACGCATATCCGCAATCTGCAGCGCTCGATCAACGACATGGAGGAACTGGTCGACTTCCAGTCCGAACCGCTCGGCATCGAGGATCGGCCCGGCGCCAAACCGATCCGGATCACCGATGGCCGTATCACCTTCGACAATGTCACGTTCCATTATGGCAGCCACCGCTTGCCGCTCTATCGCAACTTTTCGGTGGATATCGCGCCGGGCGACCGTGTTGGGCTGGTTGGCCATTCGGGCTCCGGCAAAACGACGTTCGTCAAGCTGATCCAGCGCCTCTATGACGTGACTGCCGGAAATATCCTGATCGACGATCAGGACATTGCCGATGTCGCGCAGGCGTCGCTGCGCGCACAGATCGCAATCGTCCAGCAGGAGCCGATCCTGTTCCACCGGTCGCTGGCCGAAAACATCGCCTATGCCCGGCCGGCCGCCACGCAGGCCGAGATCGAGCACGCGGCGCGGTTGGCCAGCGCGCATGACTTCATCGCCAATTTGCCGAAAGGCTATGGCACGCTGGTCGGCGAGCGTGGCGTAAAGCTATCGGGTGGTGAGCGTCAGCGGGTCGCAATCGCACGCGCCTTCCTTGCCGATGCGCGCATTCTCATCCTCGACGAGGCAACGTCGAGCCTCGATTCGGAATCGGAGGTGCTGATCCAGCAGGCGATGGAGCGCTTGATGGTCGGCCGCACGACGCTGGTCATTGCCCACCGGCTGTCGACGGTGCGGGCGCTGGACAGGCTTTTGGTGTTCGATCGCGGCCGCATCGTGGAAGAGGGCTCGCATGACCAGCTAATCCGGCTGCAAGGCGGCATCTACCGCCGGCTGTTCGAACGCCAGGCGCTTGAACTGACCAAAGGCATGGTGATCTGACGGTTGCGGTGCCGCGCGTCATGATAGGCGTGCGGCGCTGCAGTCTTTTCTTCGCCTTTGTCATGTTCTATGTCTGCCGCCGAGCGCGGGGGCGCGTCTTGTCAACAGCAAAACCATCCGGTACGCCCCGCTCATGACAGTTACCGTCCGTTTCGCCCCGTCACCGACCGGCCGCATCCATATCGGCAATGCGCGCACCGCTTTGTTCAATTGGCTGTTCGCCATCAAGAACAAAGGCCGCTTTATCCAGCGCTTCGACGACACCGACGTCGCCCGTTCGACGCAGGAATTTTCCGACGCCATCCTTTACGACCTGCATTGGTTGGGCATCTTCCCCGATGCCACGGAGTATCAGTCGCGGCGCGTCGAAATCTACGATGCCGCACTGGAGAGGCTGAAGGAGGCCCGCCTCGTCTATGCGTGCTATGAGACGCCTGAAGAGCTCGACCTGAGGCGCAAGGTGCGCCGCACGCGTGGCCTGCCGCCAGTCTATGGCCGCGAGGCGCTGACGCTGGCACCCGAGCAGGTCGCAGAATATGAGGCCGATGGTCGGCGGCCGCACTGGCGCTTTCTGCTGCCCAACTTCAGCAGCGATCCGCTGCAGCCGGAGCGCACCGAAATCCACTGGAACGACCTGGTGCGCGGCGAGGAGACCGTCGACCTCGCCTCGCTTTCAGATCCGGTTCTGCGGCGCGAGGATGGCACCTACCTCTATACATTGCCTTCGGTTGTCGACGACATCGAGATGGGCGTCAGCCATGTCATTCGTGGCGACGACCACGTCACCAATACCGGCGTCCAGATAGCCCTGTTCCGGGCGCTTGGCGTGGAGCCGCCGGTGTTCGGCCACCACAATCTTCTGACAACAGCATCGGGCGAGGGGCTTTCGAAGCGCACCGGCGCGCTGTCCATCCAGAGCCTGCGCGAGAGCGGCATCGAGCCAATGGCGGTCGCTTCGCTGGCGGTGCTCGTCGGTACCTCGGAAAACGTCGTGGCGGTGCCGACGATGGCTGAACTTGCCGAGCGCTTCGATCCGGCGGCAACATCGAAATCCGCCGCCAAATTCGATCCGGACGAGCTCTTCGTGCTCAACCGCACGCTGCTGCACCACATGCCGTTTTCCGAGGCGCGCGACCGGCTGATCGTGCTCGGCATCTCCGGCGAGCAGGCCGAGCCTTTCTGGCTGGCGGTGCGCGGCAATCTCGACAGGCTGGCCGATGCGGCGATCTGGTGGCGTACGCTTCGAGACGGTCCAGAGGAGCCGGCGGAGTTTTCCGAAGAGGACCGCGACTTTCTTCGCCAGGCATTCGAGTTGCTGCCGGAAGAGCCTTGGAACGGCACGGTCTGGAAGGACTGGACCGGCAAGATCCGAGCGGCGAGCGGCCGTAAGGGCAAGGCCCTGTTCATGCCGCTCAGGCTGGCGCTTACGGGACAGCCTTCGGGTCCGGAACTTGCAGATCTGTTGCCGCTGCTGGGTCGGGAAGGAACGTTGGCCCGACGACCCTGACCTTGCGCTGCTCAGGCGGCGGCAACGATGTCGGCGAGGGCACAGGTATGGCGGCAAGCCGTCTGATCGCCTCGCGGTCTTGGCCGCCCTCCGAATTGGCCAAGGTCTCCGGGTCGGCGCCCGCATCAGGCCTGGCAACCGGCAGCGGAATGAACGGAGTGGCCCCCACGTTCGCTTCGGATTGTTCCGGGCTGGGCGGGGGCGGGTTGCCGGCGATGATTTCGAAATTCTGCGCGGCGTTGCAGCCGCAGGCCGGCGGCCGCGGCATGTCGGACTGCTTGTAGAAGTAGGCGGTCGGCAGTTCGATATAAGGCCTGCCGGTCACCGAAGACGTCATGGATGCCGAATCGCCGTTCATGCTGCGCGTGTAGAAAACCTGCATCTCGGTGCCGGGGCAGCTCGATTCGCAATTCTTCTGATCGCGCTCGAAATCGCCCAGCGAGGCAGCATTCGACATCGGGAAGAAATAGCCGTCGCAGGTCCGCACGCACATAGTGCGGAATTCGCCTCGCGGCTGGCCCAACTCATCGGCGTTGTTGAGCACGGTGCGGATGTTGCGCGGCTGACTTAGTTCTTCAGCCTGGTCGGGCTCTTCGGGCTGGCTGCCCAAAAGCTGGTCGAGCAGGTTTCGGTTGCCGTTTTCACGGCCGGCTTCACGGACCGGCGCGGGCGTCCGCGCCGCCGCATCATCGCGGCAGCCATTGGCATCAAGCAAGGTCAATATGCGCGCCCGATCGCGTCGCGAACCACCGCCGGCAAGATCGGCGCGCTTGGCCTGCAGGGCGTCGAGATTGGCTGCCATGCGATTGATGGTGGCGTCGAGTGCTGCGCATGTGTTGGCGTTGCGGCGAGACAGCGAAAAGCCGCAGCCGGCGCTGCTGGACCGGCTGACGGCCTTTGAAATCTGCTGGCGCTGCCGGACGATCGCGTCGTCATATTTCCTGAGCAAGGCCGGTTTGCCGCCGCCACCACGAGAAGTGGCGGCAAGATCGGCTTCAAGCTGGCGGCAGAGGCGCGGAGCGGCCTGCGCCTGAGTGACGGCAATGCCGCACAGTAGCAGGGCGCCGAGCAGCGCGGCGGCCCGCGTCAGCTTCCAACTTGCGCCCGTCATCCCTCCGAAACTCCGCCTGCCTATCGTTCAGAAAGCTACCGCGCTTGGGGTTAACCGTTTGTTTAGCATACCGCTGATTCCGGCTTCAGCCCAAATCGGCGATAGCTTGCGCCTGTGCGCAGCTTCGACCACGACCATGCTGTCATATTTACCACGCCCCACGACGTATTCGGACAGAGCCAGAACCGCGACATCCTGGCGTTGCACGAAAAAGGCGTATTCGCCCAGAAGAATGCCTGGATTCAGTAATGCCCGGAGGCTTGGCATGACCGCGATTACCCGTCGAGCCGCACTGCAGTTTGGTCTTTTGTGCCTGGCGATGCCGCTCGCCATGGCGCAGGAAAAGCCCGTCATGCCGGACTGGGGCACCAAATTGGTCGAAGCTGCCCGTGAGCAGATCGGCGTCACCACGCTCTACGATCCGACCTATACACGCTTGGCCTATCCGGGCGGGGACGTTGAGCCCAAGCGGGGTGTGTGCACGGATGTCGTGATCCGTGCCTATCGCCGCGCCTTCGATGTCGATCTGCAAGAATTGGTGCATGAGGATATGCGGGCCAATTTTGCCGCCTATCCGAAGGCTTGGGGCCTGAAAGCGCCCGACCGCAACATCGACCACCGCCGTGTGCCCAATCTTGCGGTCTATTTCGAGCGGCGCGGTGCTGCCTTGCCCGTCAGCCAAGACCCCGCCGACTATCGACCTGGGGATCTCGTCGCCCAGATGCTGCCCGGCAACCTGTCACATATTGCCATCGTGTCGTCCAATCGCTCCACTTTGGTGCCGACAAGAAGGCTGGTCATTCACAATATCGGCGGCGGCGCCAGGGAAGAGGACACTTTGTTTGCCTTCAGGCAGACAGGGCATTTCCGGTTCAAGCCAGTCTGAGAAGGCCCATGGCTAGCCCAGTTCGACGATTGCCTGCGCCTTATGCGCGGCTTCGACCACGGCCAGCGCGGTCATGTTGACGACGCCGCGCGACGTGACCGACGGCGTCAATATGTGCGCCGGGCTGTCTGTGCCGAGCAGGATCGGGCCGACATGCAACGCGTCCATCATCGTGCGCAGCGCGGTCAGCGTGATGTTCGCCGAATCGAGATTGGGAAACACCAGCAGATTGGCTTCGCCTTTCAGCCGCGAATGCGGATAGACGCGCTGGCGCAGCTGTTCCGATAGTGCCGAGTCGGCATGCATCTCGCCGTCGCATTGCAGGTCGGGCGCGATGCGCGCCAGTATCGCTGCCGCCTGCCGCATCTTCATGGCACTTGGCGAATCGCGGGAGCCGAAATCCGAATGCGACAGCAGCGCTGCCTTGGGCTCGATGCCGAAACGCTGGATCTCCTCGGCTGCTAGGACGGTCATCTCAGCAATCTCCTCCGCGGTCGGATCGACGGAGACATGGGTGTCGGTGAGGAAAATGATGCCGCGCTGCGAGATCAGCATGGAAAGCGTCGACAGGTCGCGATCCCTAATGCCGGCGCGCGGCCCGATGATCAGCGTGACGTTGCGCAAATGGCGCTCGAAACGGCCTTCGAGGCCGCAGACCATGGCGTCGGCGTCGCCGCGCTTCAAGGCAAGGGCCGCGATCACCGTATTGTCGGTGCGCACCATGGTGCGCGCCGCTTCCGTCGTCACCCCACGGCGGCCGGCAAGCTCGATCAAAAGGTCGACATAATGGCGGTAACGCGGATCGTCTTCCGGGTTGATCAAGCCGAAATCGACGCCCGGCTTGATGCGCAGCCCATAGCGTTTCAGCCGCACCTCGATGACATGCGGGCGGCCGATCAGGATCGGTTCGGCAATGCCTTCCTCGAGCACGACCTGCGCTGCGCGAAGCACGCGCTCGTCCTCGCCGTCGGCGTAGATGACGCGCTTGGCGCTTGACGTCTTGGCCATCGAGAATACCGGCTTCATGACCAGGCCGGAGCGGAAGACGAAGCGGTTCAGCTTGTCGATGTAGGCGGCGAAATCGGTGATCGGCCGGGTCGCGACGCCGGTCTCGCAGGCTGCCTTGGCGACAGCAGGGGCGATGCGCAGGATCAGCCGCGGATCGAAAGGCGAGGGGATCAGGAACTCCGGACCGAAGATCGGCGTCTCGCCGGAATAGGCACGCGCGGCAACGTCGGATGGCTCCTCACGGGCAAGCGCCGCAATCGCTCGCACGGCGGCCATTTTCATCTCTTCGTTGATAGCGCTCGCACCGCAATCCAGGGCGCCACGGAAGATGTAAGGAAAACAGAGTACGTTATTGACTTGATTGGGGAAATCGGAGCGACCGGTGCAGATCATCGCGTCGGGCCGTGCTGCCCGTGCCGCTTCCGGCATGATCTCGGGATTGGGATTGGCCAGCGCCAGGATCAGCGGCTTGGGTGCCATGTGTTGGAGCAATTCCGGTTTCAGCACGCCCGCGGCGGACAGGCCGAGAAACACGTCGGCGCCGGGCAGAACGTCGGCCAGCGTGCGCGCATCGGTCTCCTTCACATAGGGGTCTTTCCAGCGGTCCATCTCCTCGACGCGGCCCTTATGGGCGACGCCGAACCGGTCGGTGACCCAGATGTTTTCGACCCGCGCGCCGAGCGAGACCAGAAGGTTGAGGCACGCAAGAGCGGCAGCGCCGGCGCCTGACGTGACGATCTTGATGTCGGAGATGGACTTGCCGGCGAATTCCAGCCCATTGAGCACAGCGGCGGCGACGATGATGGCGGTACCGTGCTGGTCGTCATGGAAGACCGGTATGCCCATGCGGGCTTTCAACTGCTCCTCGACTTCGAAGCATTCGGGCGCCTTGATATCTTCCAGGTTGATGCCGCCGAAGGTTGGTTCCAGGGCCGAGATCGTCTCGACCATGCGCTCGATGCCCGGTGCGTCGATCTCGATGTCGAAGACATCGATGCCGGCGAACTTCTTGAACAGCACCGCCTTGCCTTCCATCACCGGCTTGGAGGCGAGCGGACCGATATTGCCAAGGCCCAGCACCGCCGAACCGTTGGTGACAACGCCGACCAGATTGGCGCGGGCTGTATAGTCGGCGGCGGTTGCCGGGTCGTCGCGGATTTCAAGGCAGGGCGCGGCGACCCCCGGCGAATAGGCAAGCGCCAGGTCGCGCTGATTGCCGAGCGGCTTCGTCGCCTGGATTTCAAGCTTTCCGGGACGGGGGTGCTTATGGAAATAGAGCGCTGCTTCGTCGAGGTCGGATCGGGCCGCCTTCTTGCTTTCGCCTGTCATGACGGCCGCCTCCTCAGTTCAGTCCGTTTGGTGTTTTGAGTCTCTTAGCATGCAGCCGAGGCTTTTCGAGAGGTGATATGTCGCAAGCGCGAGCTTACCGCTTTGCGCTATGCCGTCGGACCTGCGAGTCGTTGAAATGTGGGACGGCAGGCGGGGGGTGCCGCGGCGAGCTATGCCGCCGTCCTGTTCCAAAGCGGGCACTACTTTCCCGTCGAAAGGCGGCTCCGCAGGGCTTGCACATCTTCTCGGCAAAGGGGCGCGCTCTCGTCTGACAGGAAGAACAAAGCCTCGGAGACACCATCGTCCGCAAAGTTGAAGTCGTCGCTCATTATCAGTGCATCGGCGATGTAGGCAGCCGCTTGGACCGGCAGGATGCCGTCCGCCAGCCGACTAAGCAGTACGTCCACATGTTGACGATTAACGATCGTATCTGGTCCGTCAGTGATGATGACATGCCCCACGCAGCCAGGCGTAGTCGAGGCGGTCGCGCACTCGGTCACTTCGGTTTCGATCTCCTGCCAAAGTTCGTCGGCTGGTTTCTCACCGGTGAGGAAGGATATGAGGGACGAATGTTGCATTGCGACCTTGTGCTCCACCACTAGAACGCGCTGACGTAGAGACCGCCGTCCACCGGTATGTTCTGCCCGGTCAGGTAACCGGCATGAACCGAGCACAGGAAGGCACAGATCTGGCCGAATTCCTCGGGCGTGCCGAGTCGCTTGGCCGGAACATTGGCCGCGGCCTTGGCCTTGCGCGCGGCAGCGGCGGCCGGATCTTCGGGCGTGCCGGCCTCGTGCGGGCCGCGCAGCCGGTCGGTATCGAGTTTTCCCGGCAGCATGTTGTTGATCGTTACATTGCGGTCGATCACAGTCCGCGCGACGCCGGCCAGGAACGAAGTGAGGCCGGCGCGGGCGCCGGACGACAGGTCGAGGCCGGGGATAGGCACATAGACCGACAGCGAGGTGATGTTGACGATGCGGCCGAAGCCGCGCGCCGCCATGCCGTCGATTACCGCCTGAACCAGCTCGACAGGGGTCACCATGTTCTGGGTGACGCCTTCGAGGATCTTTGCCCGGTCGAGCGCGCGGAAATCGCGAAACGGCGGACCGCCATTGTTGTTGACGAGGATGTCGGGATCGGGGCAGGCGGCAAGCAGCGCCTTCTGGACGTCGGGGTTGGATACGTCGCCGACAATCTCGGTCACCTTGACGCCGAATTTCTCGCGCAGCTCGGCGGCGGTTTTGGCCAGCACGTCGGCGTTGCGGCCGTTGACGACAAGATCGCAGCCTGCCTCCGCCAGCGCCATGGCGCAGCCGCGCCCCAAGCCTTTGCTCGAAGCGCAGACGATGGCCTTCTTGCCGCGAATGCCGAGATCCATGGTGATTTTCTCCTCTGATTGCCGCGGCAACCTATCCGGATGGCTGGACCAATCGCAACCGTCATACGGTTGTTGCATGAATCGGGGCATAGCCTCACCGAAAGCAACGGTGACAAATAATGTCCGGCGCAGAGCCCCGCACTTTCCGCAGCATGTTCATCTCCGACGTCCATCTCGGATCGAAGGCGGCGAAGGCCGAGTTCCTGATCGATTTCCTGCGCCATCACGATGCCGATATCATCTATCTCGTCGGCGACATCGTCGACGGCTGGCGCTTGAGACGGAGCTGGCATTGGCCGCAGAGCCACAATGACGTCGTCCAGAAGTTGCTGCGCAAGGCGCGCAAGGGCGCCAACATCACCTACATCGCCGGCAATCACGACGAGTTCGCGCGCCAATTCCAGGGCGTTCATTTCGGCGGCATTGTCGTGGCCGACCGCGCCATCCATGAGACCGCCGATGGCAAACGCTTTCTTGTCATCCATGGTGACCAGTTCGACACCGTCGTCCACAATGCGCGCTGGCTCGCCTATCTCGGCGACTATGCCTATGACGCGGCGATGCTGGTCAACCGCGTCATCACGCGCCTGCGCCAGGTGCTCGGCCTGCCTTACTGGTCGTTCTCGTCCTGGGCCAAAGTCAAAGTCAAGAAGGCGGTGAATTTCATCGGCTCGTTCCAGACCGTGCTGACCGAGGAGGCGCGCCGCTCGCATGTCGACGGCGTGATCTGCGGGCATATCCACCATGCCGCGATCGAAAGCTATGAGGATGTGCAATACATCAACACCGGCGATTGGGTGGAGAGCTGCACGGCGGTGGTCGAGCATTTTGACGGCCGGATGGAGATCTTGCACTGGGCGCATGTCCTGCCGGAGACTCCGGTCGGCAGCGAGGTGCTCGTGCCGATCGACATCAAGGGCAGGGCAGTCCAGGCGGCTTGACCAGACCCGGCTTCATCTCGCCTCAATCGGTTAGTCCAGCGGTTTCATCGACTTTTTGGCCGTGTTAAGCAGCGACAGGTGTGGCGAGCCGACCCGGCTGAATGCCGTGCCGACGGATCGCCTGTCAATGTCCTCGCTGCCGCCGCTTTCACCCGAACAGCTCGTCAAGCCACGCCATTTCGAACTGCGCATGAGCTTGATCTTCTTCACGCTTTTCGTGCCGCTCGGGACGCATGTGCCGTATTTCCCGCTGTGGCTGCAGGCGAAGGGGTTCCATGCCGAGCAGATAGCCGTGATCCTCGCCGCGCCGATGTTCCTGCGCGTGGCGACGACGCCTTTTCTTACCGCTCTGGCAGACAAAGCGAGCGACCGCGCCAATGTCTATGTTGCGCTGGTCGCCGCATCGTTGATCCTGTCCGCCGGCTACTTCCTCCCGCCGACCTACGCAATGGTACTTGCCGTATCCCTGGCGCTGACGGTCGTCTGGACGCCGCATTCGCCGATTGCCGATTCGCTCGCCCTTTCAGGTGTCCGCCGCTTCGGCTCGAATTACGCAAGCATGCGCAAATGGGGCTCGATCTCATATCTCTGCGCCAATCTCGCCGGCGGTTTCATCCTCTCGGCAAGCGGTGCCGAGGCTGTCCCGGTGATTATCTTCGCGGCGCTGTGTGCCGCGCTGGCCGCCGGACTGATCGCGCCGCGCCTCGGCCGTCCGCGCCGCGCCTCGCCGCTTTCGGCCGCCGATATGCAGCAATCGGCACCGAAACTCCTCAACCGGTACTTCCTCTATTTTTCGACGGGCGTCGGGGTCATCACCGCCAGCCACGCATTTCTCTACGGCTTCGTGTCGATCTACTGGAAGTCGATCGGCATCAGCGATTCGGTTGTCGGGCTGCTGTGGGGGTGGGGCGTCGTCGCCGAGATATGCATGTTTGTCGTCTTCACCCGAGCTTTCGCCTCCTTCTCGGTCGTGTCGATCATGCTGATTGCCGGGACAGGCGCTATCGTGCGCTGGATCGCGTTCCCTCTGATCTGGCCGCTTGGGCTTGGCGTTGGCGGGTTTTTCGCGATCCAGACACTGCACGCCGTTTCGGTGGCGCTGGTGCTGATCGGCCTGCAAAAGATGATCGGTGAGACAATCGCGGAAGAACGCACTGGGGCGGCGCAGGGCATCGCCTATTTCTCCAACGGCTTCTTCATGGCCGTGGCGACGCTCATTTCCGGTCCTCTTTACGACCGCTTCGGCGCGAATGGCTTCTTTGCGATGATCCCCATCGCCCTGACGGGCCTGGCGCTGATCGGGCTTGCGGCGCGTTCAGCCCCACAGCGCCGGCTCGGGCGGTGACACCAGCGAACCTTGGTAGACGAGACCGAGAACGCGGTCGCGGGCCAACAGCAACGGACCATCGAGATCGACGAAATCGGCACCCTGCGCCAACAGCACGGCCGGCGCCATCGCAAGCGATGTGCCGACCATGCAGCCGACCATGACGCCAAGACCCAGTTCGCGGGCGCGGTCGCGAAGCACGAGTGCTGCGGTCAGGCCACCCGATTTGTCGAGCTTGATGTTGATGGCGTCGTAGAGGCCGACAAGCGCGTCGAGGTCCTTCGCCTCGTGCACGCTTTCGTCGGCGCAGATCGGCACCGGATGCGCGATGTGGCGAAGAATACCGTCATGTCCCGCCGGCAGCGGCTGTTCGATCAAGGCGATACCGTGCTCGGCGGCAAAGGCGAGGTTTGCGACGATATTGCCGTCAGTCCAGCCCTCATTGGCGTCGAGAATGATTCGGCTGTCGGGTGCTGCCGCCGTCACTGCACGGATGCGGGCGATGTCGTTGTCGCCGCCGATCTTGACCTTGAGCAACGGGCGCTGGGCGTTGGCGCGGGCTTGCGCCGCCATCGCTTCCGGCTCGGCGAGCGACAATGTGTACGCCGTCTCGAGTGATCGTAACGGAACGGTTCGTATCGTATGCGCCACCGGTGTTCCGCTGATCTTCGCTTCCAGGTCCCAGAGCGCGCAGTCGATGGCGTTGCGTGCCGCACCGGCAGGCATGGCATCGAGCAGGGCGATGCGGCTGATGCCGTGCGCGATCTCGCTGCGCATCGCTTCGATCGCGTCGCGCACACCCTCCATGGTCTCGCCATAGCGCTTGTAAGGGACGCATTCGCCGCGCCCTGTATGGCCATTTTCGCTGACGGCGCAGGAAATCACCTCAGCTTCGGTCTTCGAGCCGCGCGAAATGGTGAATGTCCCGGCGATAGGAAAGCGCTCGGCCTCGACCGAAATGACACGCGCCATATTTTTCTGCTCCGGCTGTGCAACAAGGAGGATGTCGGCAAATCGACAGGTCGGCCCCGTCAGGCTAAACAGGACGCCATGTTGACCATCCGCAAACGCGACGCAAGCGGCCCTGCCAAGGAGCCCGACCACCAGCCGCGCATCGCGATCGGCGAGGAGGGCGGTGTTCTCGGCTGCGTTTTCTCGGGAACCTGGACGACACGCACAGTGGCGCTGGTCGACGCCGAGATGCGCAAGATCGAGAAGCGCGGCGGTTTCAAGACGCTGGCGCTAGACCTTTCACAAATCGAGAAGATGGACACTGCCGGGGCCTGGCTGATCGACCGCCTGGTCAGCAGCTTCGAAAAGAAGGGCGTCGAGATCACGACGCAGGGGCAAAGCGAGATCGCCTCGATCCTGCTTGGCGCCGTCGGTGATGCGGTTCGACGGGAGCCCGAATCAGGTCCGGCAAAGCCGCCCAACTTCATCATTCGCGGGCTCGAGGCGGTTGGCCGGCGTGTTTATGAGATGCGCGACGATTTCCTGGCCGCAATGAACATCCTCGGCGCCACGATACGCGGCTCGCAGATGAAGCTTGGCCGCGGCCATGGCGTCAATATGGCGGCGATCTTCAACCAGATCGATCGCATGGGCGTCGGCGCCATACCAGTGGTGGTGCTGATGTCGGCTATCGTTGGCGCAATCGTTGCCCAGCAAGGCGCCTATCAGCTCAGCTATTTCGGCGCCGACATCTTCGTCGTCGACCTGGTCGGCGTGCTGATCCTGCGCGAGCTCGGCGTGCTGATGACGGCGATCATGATCGCCGGCCGCTCCGGTAGCGCGATCACCGCCGAGATCGGCTCGATGAAGATGCGCGAGGAGGTCGATGCGCTGAAGGTCATTGGCCTCAATCCCATCGGCGTGCTGGTGTTTCCGCGGTTGGTCGCGCTGGTGATCGCACTGCCTTGCCTGACGATCATCGCCAACTTTGCCGCGCTGGGCGGCGGCATTCTGGCTGCGTGGCTCTACTCCGACATTGCACCGGCGGCGTTCATCGACCGGTTGCGTGTCGCCATCGATCTCAGCACCATCTTTGCCGGCCTGATCAAGGCGCCGTTCATGGCCATGATCATCGGCATAATTGCCTCGGTCGAGGGCATGAAGGTTGGCGGCAGCGCCGAATCACTTGGCCAGCATGTGACCGCCTCAGTGGTGAAGTCGATCTTCGTGGTCATTATCCTCGACGGGCTTTTCGCCATGTTCTATGCAGCGATCGAGTTCTGACATGGCGCTGCCGGGCACAAACACGACCAAGGTGGCCGAGAAAGCCAAAGAAGACGAGATCGTGCTGTCGGCGCACGACATCACGGTGTCGTTCGCCGACCAGGTCGTTCTCGACAAATTGACGCTCGATATCTGGCGCGGGGAGATTCTCGGCTTCGTCGGTGCCTCGGGTGCGGGCAAATCTGTTCTCTTGCGCACCATCCTTGGCTTGACGCGCAAGCAATCGGGAACAATCAAACTGTTCGGCGTCGACGTCGAGAAGGCAACTGAAAGGGAGCGCCTTCGCATCGACATGCGGCTTGGCGTGCTGTTCCAGCATGGCGCCCTTTTTTCGGCGCTGACGGTCCTCGAAAATGTCCAGGTGCCGATGCGCGAATATCTCGATTTGCCGAAGAAGCTGATGGACGAACTTGCCATGCTCAAGGTCGAGCTGGTCGGATTGCCTCCGGATGCGGCGCAGAAATTCCCCTCTGAGCTCTCCGGCGGCATGATCAAGCGTGCCGCCTTGGCGCGCGCCCTGGCGCTCGATCCAGATATCGTTTTCCTCGACGAGCCGACGTCCGGGCTCGATCCGATCAGTGCGGCTGAGTTCGACGAATTGGTCGTCAAGCTGCGCGATACGATGGATTTGACCGTGTATATGGTCACGCACGACCTCGACACGCTGTTTACGGCGTGCGACCGCGTGGCGGTGCTTGGCAACAAGAAAGTGCTGGTCGAGGGCACGATCGACGACATGCTCAGGAGCGAGGAACCCTGGGTAAAATCCTATTTCCGCGGAAAACGCGCCCGGCAACTTGATCTTGCGACGCGCGCATAGCCATAAGTGAGCGATGGAAACCAGGGCCAACTACGTCATTGTCGGCATTTTCACGCTGGCCGCGATCCTCGCGGCTTTCGCTTTCGTCTATTGGACGGCGGCAATCGGCGAAAAGGGTGAGACGACGGTGCTGCGCGTGCGCATTCCAGGCTCCGCTTCGGGGCTTGGCCGTGGCAGCTTCGTGCTGTTCAATGGCGTTAAAGTCGGCGACGTGCGTCGTGTCTATATCGACGTCGACAATCCGACCGCTGCTATCGCCGACACCGAAATAGATCGGAATACGCCTATCACCAAGTCGACTCAGGCCGATATCGGGCTTGCCGGCCTCACCGGCCAGGCCAATATCGAGCTCAAGGGCGCCGATCCCAAGGAGCCAAAACTCCTCGACGAGGCGGAAAAGGAAGGCCGTGTCGCCGAGATCGTTGCCAACCCGTCGGCGGTCACCAACCTGCTGCAGACGGCGCAGAACATCTTCACCCGTGCCGACAAGGTCCTTTCGGAGCTCGAAGGCTTCACCAAGGATGTTCGCGGTCCGCTGACGCAGACCGTCGCCAATGTCCAGACGTTTTCCGATGCACTGGCCAGGAATGCGGACGGCGTCGACAAGTTCCTGGCCAGCGTCAGCTCGCTGGCGGACGAACTGAAGGGTGTTTCGGGCAAGCTCGACGGCACCCTGAAGGCGGCGGAAGGGCTACTCAACGCCGTCGACAAGGACCAGATCAAGAGCATCGTCGCCAACGTCGACACGGTCACTGCCAACCTCAAGGAAACCAGCAAGCAGTTCGACACCGTCATCAAGAACGTCGACACCGCGGTCGGCTCGATCAACGACTTCGCCCAGAAGACGCAAGGCACGCTGGCCAAGGTCGACGGCGTTCTCGACGGCATCGATCCGGCTGAGGTTCGCACCGCGCTGGCCAATATCCAGAAGGCCAGCGAAAATGCCAACGAGGCTGCCGCCGACATTGCCAAGGTGACCAACAAGTTCGCCAACCGAGCCGACGACATCGATGAAACCATCAAAGACGCGCACCAGCTCGCAGGACGCCTCAACGATGCCTCGGTGCGAGTCGACGGCATCCTTGCCAAGGTCGACAAACTGCTCGGCTCCGGCCAGGCCGACGGCGTCATGGCCGACGCCCGGGCGACGCTGAAATCGTTCAAGCAGGTCGCCGATACGCTGAACGCCCGTCTCGGTACCATCACCGACAATCTGGCGCGATTCTCGGGACAGGGGCTGCAAAACGTCGAAGCGCTGGTCCAGGACAGCCGTCGTTCGATCAACCGCATCGAAGAGGCGGTAACCGATCTCAGCCGCAACCCACAGCGGATCCTGTCCGGCGGCGAGGGCGAGGTCCGGCAGTTCGACGGCAGGGTGCGCCGTTGACTTCGATCCCCGACCACAGCAAGAACATAGCTTGCAGATGCGCGTTGTTTCCACGATCCGGGGGGGATCGCGTTTGAAGTCGATCAGCTCAGGCAGCATCACATCGGGTGGGTCTAAGGTTTGGGCGGTGTTGCTGGCGCTTTCGCTAGCAAGCTGTGCGGCCTTGCCGGGCGGCGGACCGGCGCCGCTGGATACGTTCGAGCTTTCGGCGCCGTCGCTGGAAGCGCGTGCCCGCAGCCGTCGCCAGATACTCATCGCCCAGCCGTCGGCGCTCAAGGCGCTGGATAGCCAGAACATCGTCATCAAGCCATCGCCGCGATCGATCCAGTATCTCAAGGGCGCGCAATGGGCCGACCGGCTGCCCATGATCGTACAGGCGCGGCTGGCAGAGACGTTCCAGCGCTCGGGCAGCTTCACCGGCGTCGGCAAGCCAGGCGAGGGGCTGGCGATCGACTATCAGGTGATCGTCGAGATCCGCTCGTTCGAAGTGCGTGTCGATGGCGGCCAACATGCCGAGGTCGAGCTGTTCGTGCGCCTGTTGAACGACCGCAACGGTGAAGTGCGCGCTTCGAAGACGTTTAGCGCCATCGCGCCCGTTTCGGGCGGCGGCAACCAGGCCTATGTCGGCGCGCTCGACGCCGCGTTCGGCGATGCGGCCGGGCAAATCGTCCGCTGGACCGATACGGTGATCTGACGCGGCCGGAACTGCCGGGCGCAGCTAGGATCAAACTCAATCATCTGACTGCCGCCAATGGCCGAGATGGGCGGTAAGTTTCCGTTCGGCTCATCTGCCAGGACGAGCACGTTGCGCCAAAAGAAGGCGAAGGCGTTGTGCGTCGGCTAGCGAGCTTCGTAACAGTTGCTCAACCGGACACGACAAGTGCCGACGGTCCAACTGATCGCTGATGGTTAATACGTCCTGGCCATGCTAAAATTTGACGCCCCCGACGTGGCCAAATCGGGGAATTGCGACCAGGTTACGACGCGGGAGGTCGATGGACAAACCACGAACAGACCACAGGGAGGAAGCAATGTTTCGGACACTAACTCATCTTGCATTCTTGACAGCGTCGATTGTTGCCCTGCCATCTTACGCGGCCATGGCCGACGACACACAGATTGCGCGCGGCGAATATCTGGCTACGATTGCCGGCTGCAGCGACTGCCACACACCCGGTTACTTCTTCGGGAAGCCGGACATGTCGCGCTTTCTTGGCGGTTCAGATGTGGGCTTCGAGATTCCTGGTCTTGGTGTCTTTGTCGCCCGCAATATCACGCCTGACAAGGAGACCGGTATCGGAAGCTGGACCCCGGAGCAGATCGTCACCGCGATCCAGACCGGCGAACGGCCGGACGGCCGCATGCTGGCGCCGATCATGCCTTGGCGCGATTTTGCGCATCTCACCGCGGATGACGCCATGGCGATCGCGGCATTCCTCCAAAGTGTGAAGCCGGTCAGCCATCAGGTTCCCGGCCCGTTCAAACCCGGGGAAACGGTGTCGGCTTTCATGATGCGGATTATGCCGCCGGGGGAAGCCGCAGCCGCTGCAACGAAGTAGGGCGGCTTTGATCGGAACGAGATTTCTCGCCGAATAGTGGGTGAATGTACCGCCTTGGAGATGGTGAGGCCGATATCGGAACGGCAGAAATGGGTCGAACTCGGTCGTTCAGAGTGTTTGGTTTTTGACCCTAGAGCATTCTGCCCAATGGTGTTACTTGGCACCGCAGAAATGCGGCTAAACAACAGATAGAGCAGGATGCCTCGTTCATTTGAACGCATCCTGGGCTGTCGCTTCATGTGTTGATAGGATGAAGATCGGCACGGCGCGAAAAAGGCGGGAAATTCCCGCCTTTTTCATGCTCCATTGTCGCCTGATCAATGCAGGCGGCCGCTGGCGTGGGCCAGCATGGTGTAGACCTTGCCGGTATCCGAGGTCAGGTAGGTCTGCGCCATGATGTTGTCGCGGTCGTTGCGCGACACGTCCTTGAGCAGCTTTTCGAAATCGTCGCAGTAACGATCGACAGCTGCGCGGAACTCCGCCTCCGACTGATATTTGCGGCGGATTTCGTCGAACGTCTGCTGGCCCTTCAGCGTGTAAAGTCGGCGCGTGAAGACGTCGCGCTCGCCGCGCCGGTAGCGGTTCCACAGCTCGATCGAGGCATCGTGATCGATGGCGCGTGCGATATCGACCGAGAGCGAGTTCAGCGATTCCACGACATGAAGCGGCGAACGCGCGGCGGGAGCCGGGCGCGGCGCTTCGGCGGGCGCTGCCGGCTTGGCGTCGTCTTCGCGCGATGCACCGGTCAGGAGGTCACGCACCCAACCGCCCTGCGGCGTGCGGCCGTTGGGGTCGCGCTGGCGCGGCGCTTGGTCTGCGGGACGTTCGAGGTCGAGCGTACCGCGCAGCGCCGTCTCGCCCGCAGGTGCCTGCGGTGCACGGCGCTGTTCGGGAGCCGGAGCCGGGCGACGTGGCGGTTCGGCGGCGCGTGCGGCAGGCGCTTGCGGCGCCGGACGCAGGTTGCGCTGTTCCGAACTGTCGGTGCCGCGCCCAGATTTGGCAACGATTTCAGAAAGCTCCTTCAGCGCGTTGATCTGCTCGGAAACGGCACGGCGGATAGCCGTGGTGGATTCCTTTGCCTCTTCCGGCATCTCGATGACGCCCTTCTTGAGCTCGGCGCGGGTGAGGTCGAGCTCGCTCTTGATCGAGCCGGCGGTACGCCGCATCTCCTCGGTCGCATCGGCAAATCGCTTGGTGGCCGAATCGACTACTTCGGAAATCGCGGTACGGATCTTGTCGGCGGATTCCAGCGTCTTGCCTTCGGCGTTCTGCAGTGTCTGTCCGACCAGATTCTCGAACGAGCGCATGACCCTTTCGAGATCTTCCGATTTCTTGACAAGGCCGACGGCGAGGTCCTCCAGCGACGATTGCCTTTCGAGCGTGTGCTCGAGATTGCTCTGGGCCGAGCTCAACAGGTCCGAGGCACTGGAAAGCAACCGGCTGTGCTCGTCGAACTTGGTGGCGATTGAAGCAACCTCGCGCAAGGTCGACGACGACAGCTCGGTGAGCCGCGTCGTGTTCGAATCGACCAGGCGCGCCGAACTGGCGAAGGTCTGCGCGGTCTTTTCCGTGGTCGCGGCGAAGCTTTGCGTGCTGCCGGTCAGGCGTTCGTCGACCTGGCCGAGATTGGTCGCGGCCTGCTCGATCAACTGACCGAGCTGCGAGCTGGAGGTGGTCATGCGGCCGATGAGGTCGGCAACGCTGTCGGCAAGCGTCGAGCGCGCACCTTCGACGGCCGACAGGGTTTCGGCCGTACGGCTGGCGAGGGCGTCGACGAGGGCAGCGTTTTGAGTGCGCAGCTTCTCGGTCGCACGTTCGGTGACCTCTTCCATGCTCTTTTGCAGCTCGGAGCCGCCCTGGGCGAAGCGCTCGACCAGAGGCCGTGCCGTCTCGTCCAGGATTTTCGATATTTCGGCCGAACGTGCCGCAAGCATCGTACTGAGCTCGCGAGTATTGGCACCGATGGTCTTTGCAGCGTCGTTGGTGCTCTGGCCGATATGCTGGCCGACCGCGGTGAAGGTTTCGGCGATCGTGTTGGCACGCGAGACCAGCTGCGCCTCGGCATTCGAAACCTGTTCGTTGAGCTTTTGGCCCATTGTCTCGGCGGAGTAGGCGAGGCGGTTCTCGACGCTGGCGACCTGCTCCTCGACGCGGGCGGCTGTAACAGCAGCACTCGATGCCAGGCGTTCGTCGGCACCGGCAAGCACCTGCTCGATTTCACGGGCATGGACGGCGAGTTCCTGGCCAGTCTGCCTGGCGCGTTCGGCAACCCGTTGCTCGGTGCTGGTGAAGGCGCCGACAATGGTGTCGGCGTGTTCGCCGATGGCGGTGCTGCTGTCGGCAATGCGGGACACCAGACGATGATCCGCCTCCTCGAAGATGCGGCCGATCTCGGACGCACGGGCCGAAAGTGCCTCGGAGCCTTCGGCAATGCGGGAAATAAGTTGTTGGTCGGCGGCATCGAAAATGCGACCCAGATCCGAGGCGCGTGCCGCGAGCGCTTCGGCGGATTCGCCGATGCGCACGCCCAGCCGCTCGTCGGCTGTTTCGAAATTGCGCAGGATGTCGCCGGCACGTGCGGCCAGCGACTGGGCCGTTTCGATGGCGCGAGAGACCAGCCTGTGGTCCGCCGCGTCGAAGGTGCCGGCAATCTCACTTGCTCTGGCTGCCAGCTGATCGGCCGTCTCCTGGGCACGCGCGAGCAAGGTGTTCGACGTGTCGTCGACGCGGGCAATCAGTGCGCTCGACGTATCCTCGGCGCGGGCGGCGAGGCGACGATCCGCCTCTTCAAAGGTGCGGGCGATGTCCTCCGCCCTGGCGAGCAGGGCCGCCGAGGTCTGCTCGGCGCGCTCGGCGATCTTGCGGTCGGCATCGCTGAATGCGGCGCCCGCCTGCTCATGCAGTGCGCTGGTGACTTCCATGACTTTTTCGCGCAGCGCCCCGGCGACGAAGACCGCGCTTCTTTCGAGCACACTGCGAACGTTGTCGACACCCGTCGACAGCGCCCGCTCCATGGTGCTGGCGCGCTCCTCGATGACGCCTGTCTGCCGGCTGAACACCTGCTCGATCTTTTCTACGTCGGCAGCGATTGCATCGGAGATGTCGGTGCTCCTGGCGGCGATCTGGTCGATATGGCCGGACAGCGAACGGTCGACATCCTTGCGCGTTTCGGCGAGCCTGGAGAGATCGTCCTGCAATGCGCGGGTCAGCATGTCGCGGCCCTCGCTCAGCTTGCCGACATGACCGGCGACGATCTCGTCGACCTCGCTGCGGCTCATTGCAAGCCTTTCCAGATCGGCTTCCAACGCGCGCCTGAGGATGTCGCGGCCTTCCGCCAGTTTCTCGACCTGGCCGGCAACCAGCCCATCGATGCTCGAGCGGCTTTCGGCCAGCTTGGCGAGATCGTCCTCGAGCGCCTTCGACAGCGTCGAGCGGTCCTGGACAAGCTTCTCTGCGTGGGTTGCGACAAGGTTGTTGACATTGCCGAGATCGGCTTCCAGGGCACGCGAAAACTGTGCGCGATTGTCGGTCAATAGCTGCGACTGGTCGGCGATGGCGCCCCTGATCGTGCTGAGATCGGCCTCCAAGGCCCGCTTGAGGATGTCGCGGCCTTCGGCCAGTTTCTCGACCTGGCCGGAAACCAGTCCGTCGATGCTCGAGCGGCTTTCGGCCAGCTTGGCAAGGTCGTCTTCGAGCGCCTTGGTCAAGGTTGAGCGATCTTCCGCCAGTTTCTCGGACTGCCCCGCAATAACATCCTTGATGGTGTTGAGATCGGCCTCCAAAGCGCGCTTGAGAATGTCACGGCCTTCGGCCAGTTTCTCGACTTGGCCGGAAACCAGTCCGTCGATGCTCGAGCGGCTCTCGGCCAGCTTGGCAAGATCGTCTTCCAGCGCGCGCTTGAGGATGTCGCGACCCTCGGCCAGCTTCTCGACCTGGCCGGAGACCAGCCCGTCGATGCTCGACCGGCTCTCTGCCAGCCTGGCGAGATCGTCCTCGAGCGCCTTCGAAAGGGCCGAACGGTCCTCGGCGAGCTTGTTCATATGATCGGAGACGACGCCCCGCACGGCCTCGAGATCGGTCTCCAGTGCCCGCGACAGCTGACCGCGATCCTCCGCCAGCTTCTCGGATTGACTGGCGATGACGCCCTTGACGGTGCTCAGATCGGCTTCGAGCGCGCGCTTGAGGATGTCGCGGCCTTCGGCCAGCTTTTCGACCTGTCCGGCAACCATCACATCGATGCTCGAGCGGCTTTCGGCCAATTTGACGAGATCGTCTTCGAGCGCCTTTGAAAGGGTCGAACGGTCCTCTGTGAGCTTGTTCATGTGATCGGAGACAACGCCCCGCACAGTCTCCAGGTCGCTCTCCAGTGCCCGTGACAACTGGCCACGGTCTTCCGCCAGCTTTTCAGACTGGCTGGCGATGACGCCCTTGATCGCGTTCAGGTCCGATTCAAGCGCGCGCTTGAGGATGTCGCGGCCTTCGGCCAGCTTCTCGACCTGGCCGGCAACCAGCCCATCGATGCTCGACCGGCTTTCGGCCAGCTTGGCAAGATCGTCTTCAAGCGTCTTCGAAAGCAGGCTGCGGTCATCGGCGAGCCTGCCAGAATGATCGGCGATCAGGCTCCTGATGTCGGACAGGTCGTTATCGAGCGACTGGGAAAGGCCGCTGCGGTCTTGCGCCAATTTCGCCGAATGCGCCTCGATGAGGCCATTGATGCCGGCGATGTCGGCTTCCAGCGCACTGGCGAGTATGGCGCGGCCCTCGGCGATCTTTTCGACTTGACCGGCGACTAGGCCGTCGATGCCGGCGCGACTCTCTGCCAGCTTGCCGAGGTCGGCCTCCAGCGCGCGCGAAAGGATGCTGCGGCCTTCGGCGAGCTTGCCGACGTGCCCGGCAACCATTTCATCAATCATCGTACGAGCTTGCACGAGTTTTCCAGAGTCTTCGTTCAAGGCCTGGGCAAGCCTGTTGCGACCCTCTTCAAGGCTTTCGAGATGGCTGCCCAGCGAAGCGTCGATCGCTGCGCGCGATTCGTTGACCTTGCGCAGATCCTCCTCAAGGGCGCGCGAGATAAGGCTGCGGCCTTCGGCAAGCTTCTGCACCTGGTTGGCCACCGCTGCGTCGATTTCGGCGCGACCCTCGGCGAACTTCGCCAGATCGGCCTGCATTGCCGCCGCCATCCGGTCGCGGCTTTCGGAAAGCTTGTGGCTGTGGTTTTCGACGGCTTCCTCGATGCCGGCGCGAGCCTCGGCAAGCCGCTGGATGTCCGTATCGAACGAACGCGATACGACATGGCGTGCCGCCTCCATGCGCCCGGCGAAATCGCCGGCGCGGGCCTCAAGCATCGTCGAGGTCGATGAAATGATGTCGGCCATGTCGGCGCCGATCTGGGTCTTGCCCTGATCAATCATCGCCGACAGCGTCTCCTTGCTGTCCTGGAAGGTGTGGGCGATTTCGCGCGCGCGCTCGACCAGCGTCTCGTTGATCTGGCGTGCGCGAGCCTCCAGCGCGGCGTTGAGCTTCTGCGTACCGGTGTCGAGCGCCTCGGCGCGGGTCTGGAACTCGCTGATAAGCGCCTGGCCACGTTCGGCAAGCGTCCGCTCGATGCCGTTGAGGCTGGCTTCGAATTCGGAATTAAGTGTGCGGGCGGCACCGCCGAGCAGCGACACCATGCCGCTCGTGCGGTCGTCGAGCAGGTCGGTCAGCGACCGCGTCAGGCCATCGGTGGTGTCCGTCAGCTTGGCGATGCGGGTGTCGAGCAGGCTGGCGAAGGCCTCGCCCGACGTCGACAGCCGATCGGTGATCGATTCGAGCCGGCCTTCCACCGAATCGAAGATCGACATCGAGCTTCCGTTGATCCTGTCGATCAGCGTGTCGCCGGATTCGTTGATCGTCATCGACAGCTTGGTCGAGGCGTTGAGAATGCTGTCGCGAATGATATCGCTGGCGGCGTTGATCTCGTCTTTCAGCGTCTCATGGGCGCCGGTGATCGAGGCGCGCACGCGCTCGGCATGGGTGACGACCGCTTCGCGCTCGCTGCCCAGCCCGTCGACCAGCGAGCGGATGCGCGACTCGTTCTCCGAATAGGAGCGCTCGATCTGGTTCACCTCGCTGTGAACCAGCGTTTCAAGCTCGACAGCACGCGCAAGCGTGCGTTCGATGCCTTCGCCCATGGCCGCCACCTCGCGGCGAACCGCTTGGCCGATCATCATGACGCGATCCTGGGCAAGATTTTCCGGCTCGGCCAGACGGAAGGCCACCTCGGTCATCGACTGCGCGGCAAGGCGCATCTCCTGAGCGCGGCGAATCATCACTGCGAATGCCCAGAACAGGATGACGGGCACGATTGCCGCAACCGCCAGGCCGATCAGCTCGGGACGGGCGAAAAACTGATCGAAGGTGCGGATGTTCCAGATGCCAGGTCCGAACAACAGGTTCGCAAGGCCACCAGCGCCGGCGATCCAGGCCAGCGAAACGAAAGCCACGACCCAATAGATCGTGTTCGAGGCGCGCCGATTGAGGGTGTGCAGGAGCGTCTTATAGTCTTTTTGACGATCGTCGTTGGCCGGCGAGAAAGCTGCCGGCTGCGAGCCATTGCGCGTTGCGACAGGACGCAACTCAGCCGGCTTGGCTTTTGGCGCGGGATTTGCGTTCTGGCTTTGATTGGCGACAGGTGCCGCGTTCTGGGTCTGGTCCGGGGCCGGCGGTTCGTTCTGGCTGCGACCTTCGCGTGCCAGCTCTTCGGCGGCTTGCGATATTTGCGCTTCCAGATCTTCCATGGATGCCGCCATGTCGAAGTCGCCGCCGGCATCGCCGCTCAGATCGATATCAAGTGCCTTTTCGAGTTCCCTGGCTACGTCGCTGTCGAGCGTTCTTGTCGTCGTTGGTTTCTTCGCCATGCCTTCGCTACCCTGTACAAGCTGCGGCGGGACTTATGGTTCTGCTTATTGATTCTGCCTAGCGTGTCCCGCGCAGGAGGCTGAAAATGGACCTGTCGTATCGTAATGACACAGCCGGGTAAAGAAAACATGCATTCCGGCCGATACGTAAAACTTTAAATATAAGGTTAACACAGCCGTGATTCCGGCGCCGTTATCGCGACATTTTTCCGGGCCAATCATTAACCCGTTGTCCACCGGATACGCCTAGTTTTTGCGGCGGTCGAAGAACGGAGTCTCAAAGTGATACGTGGCGAAAACGGCATTGCCTTCTCGATGCCAGGCGGCGACGTGTCGGGGACAGCCGGGGCGCGGCCGATCGACCTGGCGCATCTTGCGCGCCAGACGATGGGCGATCGGAGCCTCGAGCAGGAGGTGCTGGCTCTATTCGTGCAGCAGGCGCTGTCGGTGCGCGACAAGATCGTCGATGCGGATGTTAGGCAGCGGCTGTTATTGGCACACGGGCTCAAAGGCTCGGCGCGCGGGGTCGGCGCCTTTGCCATTGCCGATTGCGCCAGCGCGATCGAATGCCGGCCCGAAGACGCCAGCACGCTGAAGCGGCTTGGCTCGCTGATCGAAGAAGTGCGGGATTTCGTCGCCGCCATCAGCCGATAGGACTTATCTCCAAAACGCCACGCAGCGGCGCTTTCGCGCCGCAGTTGACTTGTCCGCCAGAGTGATTATGTCGGCTCAGACTCCCTTCAGGTGACAAATGACCAAGCTGACCTTCATCGCCCATGACGGCACGCATTTTGACGTGGATGCCGAAAACGGCTCGACCGTCATGGAAAATGCGATCCGCAATGCGGTGCCGGGAATAGAAGCGGAATGCGGCGGCGCCTGCGCCTGCGCGACCTGCCATGTTTATGTCGACGAAGCCTGGACGGCGGAGGTCGGCGAGCCGGAAGCCATGGAAGAGGACATGCTGGATTTCGCCTACGAGGTCCAGCCGAATTCGCGGCTGTCATGCCAGATCAAGGTGCGCGACGCCCTCGACGGGCTGATCGTGCGCGTGCCGGCCCGCCAGGGCTGAAGCCGATTTTTGCCGCTGCCGCTTGGCAGCGGGCCAATGGTCATGCAGTGTCGCGCGTTTTCCCATAAAGGCGCATCCTTCATGACCGCTATCACCAAGACAGACGTACTCATTGTCGGGGCAGGGCCTGTCGGCCTTTTTGCCGTATTCGAGCTCGGCCTCTTCGACATGAAGTGCCATCTGATCGACATACTCGACCGGCCCGGCGGGCAATGCGCCGAACTCTACCCGGAAAAGCCGATCTACGACATTCCGGGCTGGCCCTCGATCTCGGCGCAAGGTCTGGTCGACAAGCTGCTTGAGCAGATCGCGCCGTTCAAGCCCGAATTCACCTATAACCGCATGGTTTCGAGCCTGGAAAGACTGGAGGACGGCAGCTTCCGCGTCACTTCCGACGAAAACGAGGTGTTCGAAGCCAAAATTGTTGTGATCGCCGCCGGCGGCGGCTCTTTCCAGCCGAAGCGGCCGCCGATTCCGGGCATCGAACCCTATGAAGGCAAGAGCGTGTTCTACTCGGTGCGCCGGATGGAGGACTTTCGCGGCCATGACCTCGTCATCGTCGGCGGCGGCGATTCGGCGCTCGACTGGACGCTGAATCTGCAGCCGGTAGCCAAGAGCGTGACACTGGTGCACCGGCGGCCCGAATTCCGTGCAGCGCCCGACAGCGTCAACAAGATGTATGCCATGCAGGAGATGAAGCAGCTGGAATTCCAGGTCGGACAGGTGACCGGCCTGACCGGTGCCGACGGCCAGCTCGCCTCCGCCATCATCAGGGGGCCGGAGGGCGATATCGAAGTGCCGTGTACGCGGATGCTGCCATTCTTCGGCCTGACGATGAAGCTCGGCCCAATCGCCGAATGGGGCCTCAACCTTTACGAGAACCTGATCCCGGTCGACACCGAAAAATTCCAGACGTCGGTGCCCGGTATCTTCGCCGTCGGCGACATCAACTGGTACCCCGGCAAGCTGAAGCTGATCCTGTCGGGCTTCCACGAGGTCGCCTTGATGGCGCAGGCAGCCAAGCGCATCGTCAGCCCCGGCGAGCGCATCGTGTTCCAGTATACGACCTCGTCGACCAGTCTGCAGAAGAAGCTCGGCGTGGTCGGCTGAACCTCGCCATATTTTCGTCAGGCCGGTCTACTCCGCCAGGGCGGGGGCCACAGCCTCTGCATGGCCGCGCAGCGTTTTTTCCGGCATCAGCCTGAGCGTGATGAGCGACAACAGCAAGATCGCGGCCGCGGCAAGAAAGATCATCACGAACGGCATTGCCGAGGCGACATGGCCTGCCGGCTGCGTGCCTTCGCTGGCCAGCGGCAGGCCGTAGCCAAGGGCGACGGCACCAAGCATGGCGACGCCAAGCGCGCTGCCCAGCGAGCGCAGGAAGGTGAGCACGCCGGTCGCCACGCCAAGGTGCATGCGATCGACGGCGTTCTGGACCGAGACGGTGGCAACCGGAAAGGTCGTGCCTGTGCCCAGCCCTATGCAGGTCGTCAGCACCTCGACGACCAATAGTGAGGCATGCCCGGCGACCAGGCTGAGCACGCCGAGGCACAGAATCGAGAAAACAGTTCCGATCATGGCAATGCGCTTATAGTGGAAAAAGCGCGGGATCATTCGCGCGCTGAATGTCGCACCGGCCACCGTGCCGAGCATCAGCCCAAGCAATGCGGTGCCCGATTCGCTGACCGACAGGCCGACGACCGATTGCAGGTAGACCGGCAGATAGACCGACAAGCCGACATTGGCGGCCTGCAGCAGGAACATCGACAGCGTGCCGGCGAGAACGATCGGATTGCCGAGCACTTCGAGCGAGATCAGCGGTTCGGCCGCGCGCATCAGCCGCAGCGCGAACGCGCTCCAGAACACCGCCGAGCAGGCGAGCAGTCCAAAGATTTCAGGCGACAGCCACGGATACTCGCTGCCGCCCCAATTCAAGGCAAGTAGCAGCAGCGAGGTGGCCGCGACCAGAAGCAGCGCGCCGAGGCCGTCGATGCGGTGATGTTTTGCGGCGATCGGCAGCTTCTTGAGCGGGTTGTTGATGATCGCCATCGCCAGTAGGCCGAGCGGAATGTTGATCCAGAAGATCAGCGACCAATGCAGATGTTCGGCGAAGGTGCCGCCGAGCAGCGGCCCGGCGATGCTGGCGACGGCCCAGGTGCCCGAGATCCAGGCGGCGTAGCGGGCCCGCTCGCGCGGCGGCACGAGGTCGCCGATCACCGTCTGCGTCAGGGCGAACAGACCGCCGCCTCCAGCGCCCTGGATCGCCCGGCCGACAACCAGGACCAGCATGTTGGGCGCCGTGGCGCTAACCAGCGACCCGGCGAGAAAGATCAGGATTGCAGCATAGACGGTCGGCCGGCGACCATAAATGTCGGAGATCTTGCCGTAGAGCGGCGCCACGGCGGTCGCGGTCAGAAGATAGCCGGTCACGATCCATGGCAGATATTCGGCGTGCCCGAGCAGACGTGCCATCGTCGGCATCGCCGGCGCGACGATGGTCTGGTCGAGCGCCGCCAGCAGCATCGACAAAAGCACGCCGCCGATGATGGCGTTTTTTTCGGTTTCGGTCAGCGGCGCGCTGGTTTCCACCATCGCTTGCTTGTCGACAGCCTGGTCCATATCTGTTCATCCATTATGCCTGCGTGCACTTCCGCGACGGGCTGGGAAGCATCCAGTACGCCGATTGGCGTTTGCCGGAGGCTGATCCCTGCGAACCTGGCATATGTCGTTCGCTATAGGCCGATTTCGACAGCGGCTCGAAAGTTTTCCGAAGCTGGCACTATGTTTCGGCAAAATTGGCTTTGTCCAACGACGCGGAGATCAGCCGGGTGCGAGCCGGCCGTTCTCAATGCGCTCGATGCGATAGTGCAGAAGCCGCAGGATGCGGCTTTGGAAATTGACGCTTTCCACACGATCGAAGCGCATCTGCTCCTGGTCGTGCTTGGCGAGCATGGCCGCCGTGATTTTCGCGGCCTTGGCTTTGGCCAGTTCGCAGGTGTTTTCCGGGTAGCTCGCCTTCAAGGCGTCTTCGAGTTCGCGGCCATGGTTTTTGGCAATCTCGACGTGGCGTTCCTCATGGCGCTTGATGTCGGCGGACAACGTATCCCAGAACAGCCTGACGCCGGCATCGGCTTTGCGCGGGCGGCGCCACTCGGGAAGGATCACCTTGACCTTGACGGTGACGACAGCGTCGGCAATCCAGCACGAGCCCGGCTTTTGCGCATAGCTGACGCGGGTGGTGAACGCCATCTGGGTGGCGCCCGGATGCCGCGACCCGGTGCTTCTCACCTGAGGCCCGAGTTTCGACAGCTGGGTCTCGATGTCGTCGAGCGTCCTGCCGCCGATCGGGAAATAACTATATGTCTTGACGAGAGTTGCGGCGCCGGCCGGGAATGCGGTCAGAGCGAGCATCAGGGCGCAGAGGAGGGATCGTTTCATCGTGTTGCCTCTTTGCCCACCTTGCTTTACCGCCGTCTCCGGCGCAACGGAATTGATCCCTAGCCACGCCGCGGGATCGAACATGGTTGATGGGCAATGATGACAGGGCGATGGCAGTTGGCGCACGGACGCCATCTCGACCTTGGCGGCAAGGCCGTGGTTGTCGGCATCCTCAACATCACGCCGGACAGTTTTTCGGACGGCGGCCTGTTCGACGCCCCGGAAAAAGCGGTGGCCCAGGCGCGCCGCATGGTGGAGGAGGGCGCCTCCGTCATCGACATCGGCGGAGAATCGACACGTCCCGGGGCGTCTGCGGTCTCCGCAAAGGAAGAGCAGGCCCGCATATTGCCGGTCATCGAGGCGCTCGCGACGTCTGGCGGAACGCTGATCTCGGTCGATACCTATCGCGAGGACACGGCCCGGCTTGCCGTCCAAGCCGGCGCACATATCGTCAATGACGTCTGGGGCCTGCAGCGCGAACCGGGCATTGCCCGCGTCGCGGCCGAAACCGGCGCCGGCCTTGTCGCCATGCACACGGGTCGGGACCGGCAGAAACTGCCCGACGTGATTGCCGATCAGCTCTTCTTCCTCAGGAAGTCACTGGAAATCGCGCGGCGGAGCGGTGTTGCCGACGATCATATCGTGCTCGATCCGGGCTTCGGCTTCGCCAAGGAGACGGCAGCGGAAAATCTTGACCTGATGGCACGGTTTTCCGAACTTCATGCGCTGGGTTTTCCACTGATGGCCGGCACATCGCGAAAGCGCTTTATCGGCACCGTCACCGGCCGCGACGCAGCCGCAAGAGGTGCCGGGACCGCGGCCACCAGCGTCATCCTGAGGCTCAAAGGCGCGCATCTCTTTCGCGTCCACGATGTCGCAATCAACGTGGACGCGTTGGCCATCGCCGATGCTATGCTGGCACGTGAGATCGGGGAAAGCTGAGCCATGTATGTCATCCGCATGAAGAACTGCGCCTTCTTTGCCCGGCACGGTGTGCTCGACGAAGAAGAGACGCTCGGCCAGCGCTTTTATGTCGATGCGGCGCTCACGGTGGATCCCGGGCGAGCGCTGGTCGAGGATTCCATCGAGGACACCGTCAATTACGGCATCGCTTTTGCTGTCATCGAGAAGATCATTACCGGCGAACGGCGCTTTCTGATCGAAGCGCTGGCGCTCGAAGTGGCGAGGGCGCTGACGGCGCGGTTTCCGCAGATCAAAAAGGCCGAGATTACCGTGCGCAAGCCGAACGCCCCGGTGCCGGGTGTGCTCGATCATGTCGAGGTGACCGTTGTCTGGCCAGAATAGTAACAACAACAACACCGTCTATCTCAGCCTTGGCGGCAATCTCGGTGATCCGGCGAAGTCGATGGCTGCGGCACTGGGCATTCTGGATGCCAACGAGAGCACGCGCGTCGTTGCCGTTTCGTCGCTCTACCGCACGCCGCCCTGGGGCAAGCTCGATCAGCCGGATTTCCTCAACGCGGCGGCCGAAATCTCGACCGCGCTCGCGCCGCGGGCTTTGCTCGACCTTTGCCTCGACGCCGAGCGAAAACTGAAGCGGGTGCGCGAGGAACGCTGGGGTCCGCGCCTGATCGATATCGACATTCTGGTGTTCGGCGACCGCATCATCCACGAGACCGGACTGGAGGTGCCGCATCCGCGCATGCTGGAGCGCGCCTTCGTGCTGGCACCGCTGGCAGAAATTGCGCCGGAGCTTGTGGTCGACGGCAAGAGCGTGTCGGAGCGGCTAGCCGCCGTCGACACATCGGGCATTGAACGGCTGCCGTCGGGCCGCGATTGGTGGAAGGCTTGACGCTGCCGCCATCGATGGCCGAAGTCAGCCGGAAAACCCACCTCCGTCGAGGAACATTTGTTCGTCCGGTGTCGTCTCGCGGCCAAGCATCCTGTTTCGATGCGGAAAGCGGCCGAAGCGCTGGATGATGTCGCGATGCTCGATCGCATATTTCAGATAGGTCGGGGCTTTGGCGGCGGTAAGCTCCACCGATTTGAGCTGATCGGCGAGGTCCTCCGAATGCTCATAGGGCAGATAGAGAAAAACGCGGAGCTCTTCGTCGAGCGCCAAATCATGGCCGGCAGCGATCGCCTTCCCGGCGAAATACCGCGCCAGCGGGTCGGTGGCGTACATGTGGCCGGTGCTGCGAAAGCAGTTTCGCGGAAACTGGTCGAGCAAGATCATCAGTGCCAGCGACCCTTCGACGTGTTCGGACCAGCCGTCGCATTCGCGGCGGGCGGCGGCGAAGTGCAGATCGAAAAACCGGGTGCGGAAGTCGGTATCAAAGGCGTCGTTCTTCTCGAACCACGCGTCCTCCCCCGCGTCGCGCCAGAATCCAGTGACGGAGACAGCGCGCTCGTCCAGTTCGTTCATCATTCGCGTCTTCCCAATGTTCAATCGGCCGCCTCGGATTTCTGCAGCACGCCGGCGGTCTCCTCGTTGAGCGCCTGGCCCGCGCGCCGTGGCGTGCTGAGCGGCGTCGGGATGGGCGTGCCGATATTGCCTTTGAGGAAGCGCCGCCCGGCGCGGATGCCTTCAGCCTGTTGAAGTTCGAAACGGGCAGCATCGCGGCGGCGGACGTCCTCGACTACCTCGGCGACCTCTTCCGGGTCGACGCCGAGGGCTTCCAGGGTCGAGCCGCCGAAGACGAGCGCCGATTCGAACGTCTCGCGGAGCTGATAATCGACGCCGGCACGAATGAGCTGCAACGCCGTGCCGCGGTCGAAGGCGCGCGCCAGCACCGTCAGCAGGGGAAACTCCGCCTTGATCAGTTCCGCGATGCGCACGGCGGCATCGGGCTTGTCGACGCAGATCAGCACGGCGCGTGCGCGCCCGGCTCCCGCGGCACGCAGGATGTCCAGCCGCGTGCCATCGCCATAATAGACCTTGAAGCCGAAATCGGCCGCCGCCTGGATCATCTCGACCTCATTGTCGATGATCGACACATCAATCCCGCGCAACAAAAGCGGCTGGCTTGCGATCTGGCCGAACCGGCCAAAGCCGATGATCAGCACGCTGCCGGTCAGGCCCTCGGCGACATCGACGCCTTCAAGCGACTGCTCGTCGCGCGGTGTTAGATACCGCAGGGCTATGATTGCCAACGGCGTCAGCACCATGGAAATGATGACGATGGCGGTCAGCATCGCATTGGCCTGGCTATCGATGATCCCGACCGCTGCCGCTGCGGAATAGAGGACGAAGGCGAATTCGCCGCCTTGCGCCATGAAGACCGCGCGCTCGAGCCCTTCCCGGTGACCGGTTTTGAGGACGCGGGCGACGATATAAATGCCGATCGCCTTCATCGCCATGTAGGCGACGACATAAATGGCAATGAGCTGCCAGTTGACGACGACCACATGCAGGTCGAGCGACATGCCGACGGCGAGGAAGAACAGCCCGAGCAGAATGCCGCGGAACGGTTCGATGTCGGCCTCCAGCTGGTGGCGGAAGGTCGATTCCGACAAAAGCACACCGGCCAGGAAGGCGCCCATCGCCATCGACAGGCCGGAAAGCTGCATGGCAAGCGCTGACCCGAGAACGACCAGGAGGGCGGCGGCGGTCATCACCTCACGGGCGCGCGCATCCGCCAGGATACGGAAGAACGGATTGAGCAGATAGCGTCCTGCAAGCACCAGCCCGACGATCGCGGCAAGGCCGATGCCGACCTCCGTCAACCGATCCGACAGGCTCATATCGGCGCCGCCCGGCGCGAGGAAGGCGATCAGCGCCAGCAATGGCACGATGGCCAGGTCTTCCAAGAGCAGGATCGAGACGATGCGCTGGCCCTTGGGCGTGGCCAGTTCGCCGCGTTCTTCCAGCAATTGCATGACGATTGCCGTCGAGGTGAGCACGAAACCGGCGCCGGCGACGAAGGATTGCGCGATAGGAAAACCTCCCGCCAGCCCGACGCCGGTCAGCAGGACCGCGCAGACGCCGACCTGCAGCGCGCCAAGCCCGAAAATCTCGCGGCGCATGCCCCATAGCCGTGACGGCTGCATCTCCAGCCCGATGATGAACAGGAACATGACGACGCCGAGTTCGGCGACATGAAGGATGGCTTCCGATTCGGAAAAGATGCGCAGCCCGAACGGGCCGATCACTACGCCGGCCGTCAAATAGCCGAGGATGGAGCCAAGTCCGATGCGCCTGAAGATCGGTACCGCAACGACGCCGGCGGCAAGCAGCGCCACCACCTGGATCAGATCGCTGTTCGATGCCTCTGCCGCCATGCCTGCCATTCCGCTCTCTTGCAACAAGCGGCCAAGATAGGGGCTTCGGGGCGGATCGAACAGTGCGAATGCGGCGCATTGTGAAGGCGATATTGCAGGCGCACTGTACAGGATAATGGAGTGCCTGGCGTTGCTTGTTTCAGCGATCCGGCGCTAAGGACGCCCGGCTTCGGCCAGTGGAGGGCGAGCGACGATCAAGTCGCGGCCCTTTTTTGAGGAGATGACTGACATGAAGAAGTTCTTGCTGGTTGCCGTTGGCATCGCAGCGCTTGCCGGTTCTGCCTGTTCGAAGGCACCCGAGTGCACGACCGAGATGCTGACCAAGAAGGCACAGGATATGACTGTGGCACTTCAGGCTGCGATTATCAAGGATCCAGCCAAGGCAGCCGACCTCGGGGCCAAGGTCCAAGCGGTCACAACCCAATATCAGGGCGGCACGACAGCGGCCGAGGCCTGCAAGGCCTATGACGAGGTGATTGCCGCGATCAAGGGCTGAGCGCTAATTGCAAATCAAAAGAGGGCGGCGCCGTTTGGCCGCCGCCTTTCTCACGCTGAAAGTCAGTTCGGAGTTATGGAGCCGACCTCGACTGCATCGATCCGCTTCAGCTTCATGCCGATGACCGGGACCAGCTGCTGGTCGACGCGCACGGCAACGGTCACCGTCATCGAATTGTCGTCGGGTACAAGCGCCTGCATAACGCCGCGCAACTGATTGCGGTTGATGGTGAAAACCACCTTGTGCGCATCGACGACATTGCCGCCGATAATGTCGAGGCCGGAGCCGGCGGCCCCGCCCATAAAGCTGCCTTTGTACCCCTGCCGGCCCTTGTGTTCGATCGTTGCCGACATCTGCTGGGTGAACATGCCTACCCGGCAGCCGCCGTCGAGCGACATGCCGACCTTGCCGTCAGGCGTCGAGCCGATGAAGCTGCAGGTGAATTTCGTGCCCTTGTATTTGCCGGCAACGATTTCCCCGGGGCCGACCCATTTGCCTTCGACCGATCGAAAGAACTGCTTGTCCGGTTCCGCCGCCGAGGTCTTTCCGGCAATGCCGACGGTTGCGACAAGCGCGAGCGCCACGGGCAGCCCGCTGGACAGAATAACGCTTTTCATCGACGACACCCGGCAACAAAGAGACTGGTTTGGACGCTTCCGACCATGGACAAGATTGGTTAATGCTTTGTCACCCCAAGGCAATAGTCACGTTCCGGAAGCGGATGTTTCTTTTTCTTTCTTTGCTGCAAAGGAGGTCAGCGCGGAGAGGAAATCGCCCAATCCGGGCCGCTTGACAGCGTAAAAGGGCAGGGGCCTTGCCGTTTCCATCGCTGCAATGCCGATGCGCGCAGTCATCATGCCGTTGACGACGCCTTCGCCGAGCTTGGCCGAGAGCCGGGCGGCAAGGCCATGGCCGACGATCTGCTGGACGAAACTGTCGCCGACGGCGATCGATCCGGTGACCGCGAGATGAGCCAGAACGCTGCGCGCCAGGCGAAAAAAGCCAAGCGTGCCGGGGCGGCCGCCATAAAGTTCCGCCAGGCGGCGAATCAGCCGGCCGGCTTCGAACACGACATAAGCGACGTCGACCAGCGCGCGGGGGCTGACAGCGGTCACCAGGGAGACGCGCTTCGCCGCTTCGAGAATCATCACCCTGGCGCGGGCATCGAGCGGCCCGAGGATCTCGGTCTCGGCCAGCCGCACCAGATTGCCGCCGTCGATGATCTCGCCGCGCAATTCGGCCAGCGAGCGCCTGCCAGCCGCGGTTTCGGGCTTGGCCGCGACAAATGCCGACAACTCGTCGACCACGGCGCGGGCCGTCTTCGAATCGTCACGGGCAATCGCATCGAGCGCCCGCTTCTGCAACTTTTCGACCTCGGCAAGGCGGGCAATCGCCATAAACTCGCGCACGAGGATGAGCAGAAGCGCCAGGATGGCGATCGTGGCCATACCGGCGGCCAGCCAGCCCAGCCACTCGGCGCGCTCGAACAGGTCGCGAATCAGCTGGTCGGTCCAGAGGCCGACGGCGAGCGAAACCAGAACGCCCAGCGCGCCGAAGAACAGGCTGCCAAGCAGCGAACGTTTTCGCGGCGCAATCGCCGGCGGCGGTTCGGCAGCGACGATATCAGGCTCGTCGAACACGTCGGTCTCCGCCGGTGTGACCACGGCAAGATCCGCCTTCACGGTACGCGGCTTTCGCGCCGGCGCGGCCTCGGACGCAGCACGGCGAGCCGTCGGATCTTCCTTCTGCTGGGGCTCCGGCTCGATGCGAAAGGCCGCCGGTCTGCGGGGCGCACTCATGCGAGATGATCTCCAATCAGGAACTGCAGCGCGCGGTCGAGCCTGATATGTGGCAGCGAGAGCGTGACGCCCTCGGCGGTGCGCTCGAGTTTCGGCGGGCGAAAGCGCACGAAGCGGATCGCGGGGTCGTCATTATTCTGCCGGCGGGCCGATTCGGAAACGTCGAACACCGCATCAATTTTCTCCGGCAAGTCCCCGGGAAATATGGCTGTTTCGGTCTTTCCGTCAAAGGTTTCGCCATTGATTTTTTCGTCACGCAATGGCGTGCCGATAATGACCGGCAAAGTCTCGCGGCCCTGCTTGACCGTGCCTTCACGGGTCGCGCGCATGGCCGCCATGGCGACGACGTCGACGTCGGCGCCGGTGAAATTCGCCCGCGCCACGGCGCGGTCGGCAAGCCGCCGCACGATCGCCTGCAGGCGGTCGTGGCTTTCGTGGTGCAGATGGTCGGCCTTGGTCGCGGCCACCAATATGCGGTCGATGCGCCTCGAAAACAGGTCGGTCAGGAAGTTGCCCCGGCCGGGCCGGAAACAGGACAGGATTTCGGTGACTGCACGTTCCAGATCGGCCATCGCGCCGGGGCCGGCATTCAATGCCTGCAATGCGTCGATGAGCACGATCTGCCGGTCGAGACGCGTGATGTGTTCGCGAAAGAACGGTTTGACGACATGGGTCTTGTAAGCCTCGTAGCGCCGCTCCATCATAGCCTGCAGCGATCCCGAGCGGGCGCGTCGGCCGCCCGGATTCGGCAGTGGCGCGAAGGTGAGAGCTGGCGAGCCTTCAAGATCGCCGGGCATCAGGAAGCGGCCGGGCGGCAAGGTCGAAAGCGCCCGATCGTCGAGCTTGCAGGCCTTGAGATAGGCGGCGAAACTCTCGGCGAGACGGCGCGCCGTCATTTCGTCGGCATCGGCGCTGGGGTCGACCGGATTGGAGAGCGTCCGCCATTCCCTCGAAAGATCGACACGCACCGGCAACACGGCCATCTCGAAGGCCTCACGCGAAAAATCGGCGTAGGACTTGCCGAGCAGTGGCAGGTCGAGCAGCCATTCGCCGGGATAGTCGACGATGTCGACCGACAATTTGCCGGCGGAAAACATGCGGCTCCAGCCAGAGGCCGATTCGTATTCGATGGTGAGCCTCAGCTCGGAAATCGCACGCGTCGAATCCGGCCAGACGCGATCGTCGACAAGAGCCGCGATGTGATCCTCGTATTGAAAGCGTGGTACGGCGTCGTCCGGCTGCTCTTCCAGAAAAGCGCGGGCGATGCGCCCCGATTTTTGTGCCTCAAACAGCGGCAAGCGTCCGCCATGCACCAGATTGTGCACAAGGGCCGAGATGAACACCGTCTTCCCGGCGCGGGACAGCCCGGTCACGCCAAGACGCAGCGACGGAGCGAAAAGCCCGGCAGCGCGGCCTGACAACGTATCCAAGGCAATCTTCGCCTCGTCGGTGAAAGTCGTCAGCGATGATGCCAAAATCTGTTCTCGCGGGCCGGTCAGGACCCGATATAGGCTTTGATGCGCGGCTTTGAAATGGCCTCAGATATCGGCAAGCGTCAGGAAGGCTTCGAGATAGCCGGCGCCCGGCGCAGCCGCGGCAAGACTGCCGTTGAACCGCACCACCGCAAGTGCGGAGGTCGGGAAGCCGTGATTCAGCATGGCCCGCGCGGTCTCCTCGCCGTCGCCTGAGAGCGCTATGGCGAGATCCTCAATCATCGGATTGTGGCCGATGACGAGCAGGGCATCCAGCCCGCCATTCTGCCGGATGGCAGCGAGGTACGCGGCGGCATCGTCGTTGTAGAGCGTGTCAAGGAACAGCACCCGGCCCGTATCCGCATGGCCAGCCAAGCTTTCCAGCGTCTGGCGGGCGCGCCTGGCGCTTGAGCAAAGCGTGAAGCCCGGTGCGTATTTGCGGGAACGCATCAGCACGCCCATCGCTTCGGCATCGGCGAAGCCGGATGCATCGAGCGGGCGGTCGAAGTCAGCCACGCCAGGCAGCGCCCAGCCGGCCTTCGCATGCCTCAGCAGGTAAAGTCTGGTCACCGGATCCCCGTTGTGCCGGGCACCGAACCCGTCAACACGCCGCAGGATTTGCCATCAGAAGAGCTCGGTGCGCAATGGCAAGCGCCCCTCAAGCATAGCGAATCATGTACGGATTCGGTCGTATTCTTTGCAAAAAGGGCATCGCAGATGCTGGTTTGTCCGGGACTAACAATTGCGTGAAACTGTCGTCGATTGACCTTGTGCAGCTTTCGGTCCGCGAATATATAGGCGCCAAATTTGGGGTTTGTTGGGTGAGTCGAATGAACGATATCGTTACCGCCGATTACGTACCCTCCGAAGACGAGCCGTTCATGAACGAGCGGCAGAAATCCTACTTTCGCATGAAGCTCGTCACCTGGAAGAACGACATCTTGCGCGAAGCGCGCGAAACTCTCGAAATCCTGCAGCAGGAAAACGCCAACCACCCCGACCTCGCCGATCGCGCTTCCTCGGAAACCGACCGCGCCATCGAACTTCGCGCCCGCGATCGCCAGCGAAAACTTATCTCGAAGATCGATTCCGCCCTCCAGCGCCTTGACGAAGGCACTTACGGTTATTGCGAGGAGACGGGCGAGCCGATCGCGCTGAAGCGGCTCGACGCGCGCCCGATCGCGACCTTGTCGATCGAGGCACAGGAGCGCCATGAGCGGCGCGAGAAGGTCTACCGCGACGACTGAGTCGCCGGGAAAAACAGCGGCATCGGTAAAGCGTTCAAAATGGCCGGTTTTCCGGCCATTTTCATTGGCCGTTCGCTATCGGCCTATCTTTTCTGATTGGACAACTCGCCGAGGAGCTTCGTCATCTCGTCGTCGAGAGAGGGCGATGCCTTCGCCACCGGCTTGCTCGGCGTTTGGCTGAAGCGTGGCTCGTCGAGGGAAACTTCCAGCTCCTTCATCAGCGCATCGTCAATCGACTCATGCTGTGCCGGCGGCTCGTATCTTGCCGGGGAGTCCTGTCTTACCGGCGGCTGCGCATGCCGCGAGGCATTGGCGTTGACGGATCCATAACTTGGCAAGGGTGTGACGTTCGATGCCGGTTTCGGCGCCGGCGCCGGCATTGTTACCGGCATCGTCGCCGTCTGGCGGGCTCGGACAGGGGTTGCGGCCACGCTTGCCGGCTGCGGCGGCGCTTGCCTCGCCGGCGCGGCTGTGGTCTGAGCTGGCCTTGCTGCCGGCTGGTGGCCGTTGTCTCCGGTCAATGCCGGGCGGCGCAGCGCCGAGAGCCTGATGTCGCGCTCGACGACGACGTCGGTCGGACCACCGATCAAGAGCAGGTGCTCGATATCGTCGCGGCGCACCAGCACCAGCCGCCGGTGACTGTCGACCGCTGTGGCATCCATGACAGCCAGCCGCGTCTTGCGGTTCCTGCCGCCGGCGACGAATGTTCCGAATGTCAGACTGCGGACCAGCCTGATGATAACAAGAATGATGAGCAGAAGGACAAGTACTGCAAACGTCCATAGGATTGCTGCGGCATAACCAGGACCCGCCACGCCATCCAGCCATTGCAGCATTGGTTCCCCCAAAATCAGCTTTCGAAGAGAGGCGACACTAGACTGTTGCGGCAGGCCACCGCAAGTTGCCTTTCACGCTTCGTGAACAGCTTGAAACGCTGGGAGCCGAACGGCGTCATTTTTAGCGGACATCTGCAGCCGGGCCTTTTCCCGACCCTGAGAATATGATTCAACCGACACCGGTATTCACGAGCAGGGGGCACATGGCCAAGGAAGCGCGCGGCGATTTCTATCCGGTACCTATCGTCGACCAGAACACGCGACCGGGAGCGGTCACCCGGCTCATCGTTTTCATCGTCGTCCTGACAGGGGCAGCGATCGTCTTCGGCCTTTTCCGCGAGCGACTTGGCGATCCATTCCTGCTCGGCATGCTTGGCGTGCTGGCGATGATCGGCGTCGGCTTTCTATTCGCCACTGCGATCGGCTTCGTGCACATCACGCCGCGCTCGACAAGCGACGAACTGTCGAAAGCTTTCGTCGATTCGATGTCGCAAGGTCTCCTGGTCACCGACACCAAAGGCCGTATCATCTACGCCAACCGCACCTATGCCGATATGACGGGTGCCGAGTCGGCCGCCGACCTCAAGACCGTCGAAGGTTTGCTTTCAGACGTTCCCGAGGCCTCGGTGACCATATACCGGCTGGCGTCAGGCCTGCGGGACGGCCAGCCGGGCGACGGCGAGTTTCGGCTCGCGCAGTCCATTCGGCCAGGCGCCGAACCGGGCGCGCGCTGGTACCGCGTCCGGGCCCGCGCGTTCAGCGTTCCCGGCCAGCGGCTGCCCGTGCTTGCCTGGCAGCTTGCCGATATCTCGCAGGAACGGGCCGAGCAGGAGCGGTTCTTTCTCGACCTGCAAAAGGCCATCGACCACCTCGACCATGCGCCGGCCGGGTTCTTTTCCGCCGACCAGGAAGGCCGCGTCACCTATATCAACGCGACCCTTGCGGAGTGGCTTGGCATCGACCTGGCCAGCTTCACCCCCGGCGCCATCACGCTGCCGGAGATCGTCGCCGGCGACGGCATGGCGCTGGTCCGTTCGGTCAAGGCCGACGCGGGTACCACGCGCAATGCCGTTATTGACCTCGATCTGACGACGATGACCGGCGAGGCGCTGCCGGTGCGCTTCATGCATCGTGTCTCGGCCAGCCGAGAGGGCCTCAACGGCCCGACTCGCACCATCGTGCTCAACCGGACGCAAGGCGAGGACGCTTCGGCCGACCTCCGCGCATCGGAAATACGCTTCACGCGGTTCTTCAACTCAACGCCGATGGCGATAGCCGGCGTCGACCATGCCGGCCGCATCCTGCGCACCAATGCGCCGTTCCTGTCGCTGTTTTCCTCGGTCGTCGACCGCGACGCGGTCGATCGGCGTGTGCGACTGGATACGGCGATCCACGAGCGAGACCGGCCGGCTTTCGCCGCGGCGTTCGAAAAGGCACGCCAGCAACAGGCTGACATCGAGCCGATCGATACGGTGCTGCCCGGCAATGAGGAGCGCCACATACGCTTCTACGTCAATGCGGTCGCAGACGGTACCGGTGGCGAGGGCGCCGAGGAATCGGCCATCGTCTATGCCGTGGAGACCACTGAGCAAAAGGCCCTCGAGGGCCAGATGGCGCAGAGCCAGAAGATGCAGGCGGTCGGCCAGCTCGCCGGCGGCATCGCGCATGATTTCAACAATGTGCTGACCGCCATCATCATGGCCTCGGACCTGCTGTTGACCAATCACCGGCCGTCCGATCCGTCATTCCCGGACATCATGAACATCAAGCAGAATGCCAACCGGGCGGCCTCGCTGGTGCGGCAGTTGCTGGCCTTCTCGCGCAAGCAGACCCTGCGGCCGGAGGTGCTCAACCTGACCGACGTGCTCGCCGATCTCAGGATGCTGCTTGCCCGGCTGGTCGGCAACGACATCAAGCTCAAGATCGACCATGGCCGCGACCTGTGGCCGGTCAGGGTCGATATCGGGCAGTTCGAGCAAGTGGTGGTCAATCTGGCGGTCAATGCGCGCGATGCGATGCCGGCCGGCGGCGACCTCACCGTACGCACCCGCAACGTCAGCGCCGGAGAGTGCAAGACCTTTTCCTACCGCGAACTTACTCCGGCCGACTATGTGCTGGTCGAGGTCGAGGACAGCGGCAGCGGCATCGCGCCTGATGTGCTGAAAAAGATCTTCGAGCCCTTCTTCACGACAAAGGAGGTTGGCAAGGGAACCGGCCTCGGCCTGTCCATGGTCTATGGCATCATCAAGCAGACAGGCGGCTTCATCTTCTGCGATTCCGAAGTCGGCAAGGGATCCGTGTTCCGCATCTTCCTGCCGCGGCACATTGCGGAGGCAAGGAAGGCGGGCGAGGCTGGGGAAGTGCCGGCCGCCCCTGCCAAGATCGCCGACTCAGCCAAGGATCTGTCGGGCTCGGCCACGGTGCTGCTGGTCGAGGACGAGGACGCCGTGCGCATGGGCGGCATGCGGGCGCTGAAATCGCGCGGCTACACCGTCCACGAGGCGTCGTCGGGCGTCGAGGCGCTTGAAGTCTACGAAGCGCTCGGGGGCAAGGTCGACGTCGTGGTGTCGGACGTGGTGATGCCGGAAATGGACGGCCCGACGCTGCTTGGCGAATTGCGCAAACGGCAGCCCGACATCAAGTTTATCTTCGTGTCCGGCTATGCCGAAGACGCGTTCGCCAAGAACTTGCCGGCAGACGCGCATTTCGGCTTCTTGCCGAAGCCGTTTTCGCTCAAGCAGTTGGCCACCATCGTAAAGGACATGCTGGAATCCTGACCCTTCCAATGCTCTGCTTGCGCAATGTCGCGAGGCTGCCATGATTGCAGGCGAAACGGGCGACGGGTTTTGGAAAGCTGCCGTGACGCCACACAACGAGGCAAGCAAGGGCGACTACGCAAGCACGGTGCTGCTGCCGGGCGATCCGCAGCGCGCTGAATGGATGGCGCAGACCTTTCTGGAAGCGCCGCGCTGCGTCAACCGCCGCCGCGGCGCGCTCGGCTTTACCGGGTTGTTTCGCGGCAAACCTGTCAGCATCCAGTCCACCGGCATCGGCGTCCCGTCGTTCCTGGTCTATGTGCATGAGCTGCTGGACTCTTATGGTGCGAAAACGTTGATCCGCACTGGTACGTGCGGTGGCCTGACCGCCGAGATGGCGCTGCGCAGCCTGGTGATCGCACAATCGGTGCGCGGCGAAAATGCCGAGAGCGGCCAGGTTTTTGGGCTCTATCGTGCCGATGCCGGCCCCGATCCTGCATTGTTGGCCCAGGCGTTGGCCCGGGCTGCTGAACTCGGCATCGACTATCGGGCCGGGCTGACGATCTGCAGCGACATTTTCTATCATCCGCAGGGGCGCGAACGCTTTGCCGAAGCGCAGGCCCAGGGCGCGCTCGCCGTGGATATGGAAACCAGCGCGCTCTACCGCATTGCGGCCGATTTCGGTGCCCGGGCGCTGTCGATCCTGACCGTCGTCGATAACGTGGCAACCGGCGAGCAAACCGACTATTCCGAACGCCAGGGGCTTTTCACCGATATGACCCGGCTGGCGCTCGATCTGGCGGCGGAGAGCTAGGCGGCTTTCCGCTTCGGGGGGAAACCTCGCCAGGTGCCGTACTTTTTTCAACGCTTCGTGCAGGTCGAGGCGGTAAAGGCGCCGTCTGGCTGCTTCATGATGATGTCGAAGGACGGGGTGGTTCCGCTTTCCAGCGTCGCTTGCGTAAGCGAGATCGAGTTGCCGCCACTGGTGTAGCCGCCCAGCGGACCTAGCCAGGTGATCACGCCGTCTGCATCCATCTGGTAATTGTAGCTCTGCGGCGGGATCCCGAAGCTCACCGGACCGCTATAGACGTTTCCCTTGATGGTGATGTCGCCGAGGCTGAGGAACATGCCAAGCAGATAGACTTCGCAATGATAGGAGCCGTCCGGCAACTTGCCGTCGCTGAAGCCGGCGCGCGCTACGATCGTCGTCGCCAGCAGAAGAATGGCGGTGAAAATGCAAGAAGTTCTAAAGGCCATGGCGTCGCTCGCTTAAGGGTTCGAGCTTGCCTCATTTCGCTCCGGCGCTGCAATCCTCGCCAGCGCTCATATGATGCTGCTCAAAATTCGGGCATTGGTCTATATGTGAGTAAAACTTAGGCTGATATGGATGATCCTTTCTCGTTTCGAACATAGCAGGCGAGGTTCATCTCCTGCGGCTAATACATTAACCGACTGACAGAGCTGGGAAATCTCAAATCCCCCGACCTTGCTCCGGTGATTGGCACAGCCGTTGCATGGTCTGTTCCGATGCAGTTAACCAGCTTGGGAGTTTAAAAGTATGAGGGGCAGTTTCTCGACAATAGCAAAAATGTTTTCGGCCGGTGTGGTCACCGCCGGCCTGCTGATGAGCGTTCCCGCCAAGGCGGCCGACGACACGATCAAGGTCGGCATCCTCCATTCGCTGTCGGGAACCATGGCGATCTCGGAGACGACGCTGAAGGACGCCATGCTGATGCTCATCGAAGAGCAGAATGCCAAGGGTGGCCTGCTCGGCAAGAAGCTCGAGGCGGTGGTCGTCGATCCGGCTTCGAACTGGCCGCTGTTCGCCGAAAAGGCGCGCGAGCTGATCTCGAAGGACAAGGTCGCGGCGGTGTTTGGCTGCTGGACCTCGGTGTCGCGCAAGTCGGTACTGCCGGTGTTCAGCGAACTCGACAACATCCTGTTCTACCCGGTCCAGTATGAGGGCGAGGAAAGCGAGCGCAACGTGTTCTACACCGGTGCGGCGCCGAACCAGCAGGCCATTCCGGCCGTCGATTATCTGATGAGCGAGGATGGCGGTTCGGTAAAGCGCTGGGTGCTCGAAGGCACCGACTACGTCTACCCGCGCACCACCAACAAGATCCTCGAGGCTTATCTGAAAGCAAAGGGCGTTGCTGCGGAAGACATCATGGTCAACTACACGCCGTTCGGCTTTTCCGACTGGCAGACCGAAGTCTCGGCGATCAAGAAGTTCGGCTCGGCCGGCAAGAAGACCGCTGTCGTCTCGACCGTCAACGGCGACGCCAACGTGCCGTTCTACAAGGAGCTCGGCAACCAGGGCATCAAGGCCGAGGACATTCCGGTCATGGCCTTCTCGGTCGGCGAGGAAGAGCTTGCCGGTCTCGACACCGCGCCGCTGGTCGGCCATCTCGCCGCCTGGAACTATTTCGAAAGCATCGATACGCCCGAGAACAAGAAGTTCATCGCCGACTGGCACAAGTTCATCAAGAACGACAAGCGCACCACCAACGACCCAATGGAAGCCCACTATATCGGCTTCAACATGTGGGTGAAGGCGGTCGAGAAGGCCGGTACCACCGATCCGGACAAGGTCATCGACGCCATGGTCGGCGTCTCGGTGCCGAACCTGACCGGCGGTTATTCGACCATGATGCCGAACCATCATATCACCAAGCCGGTGCTGATCGGCGAGATCCAGGCCGACGGCCAGTTCGAGACCGTCTCGCAGACGCCGGGCCTGGTGATGGGCGACGAGTGGTCCGACTATCTGCCTGACTCCAAGGACCTGATCTCCGATTGGCGCGCGCCTCTGTCTTGCGGCAACTTCAACGTTGCCACCGGCAAATGCGGCGGCAAGGGAACCAACTGATCCTCCCGGTCTGTCCTCCCAGACCCGCAAGCCTCCGGGCAGGCTCCTCCTCCAGCCTGCCCGGAGGCGACATTCAACCTTCAACAGCCACCAGAAACCAATGATCTTGATCCGCGCGATTGGCCTGATGCTGCTGCTCCTCCTGGGGACGCTGTCGCCGTCGAACGCCAGCGAAGCCGATCTGCGCGCTGTCATCGCCAAATTCGCCACCGCTGCCAATTTTCCGGCGATCGAAGCCGTGGTGCGCGAGCTTGCGGCATCCGGCGATCCAGCCGTAGAACGGCCGCTTGCCGCGCTTGCGGAGGGCAGCCTTTACGTCCGCAAGGCCGATTCACTGGTCTTTGTCGGCAAGGAGAGCGGCGGCGGCATCGAGCTGCTCGATGCATTCACCGGCGAAAAATCGGGCGAAGCTGCCAAGGCCGACATCACCAAGATCAAGGTCAACAATACGCTGCGCCGCGTTATCCGCGACGCGCTGGGCACGCTGACGCTTGGCTCCAAGGATCCGGCCGTACGCATTGCCGCCGCCGACACAATGTTCAAGACGCCGGACGCGGCGAACATCGAGCCGCTCGACACCGCGATCGCCAATGAGAGCGTGGCAAGCGTCAAGGCGCTGCTCGAACAGGCACGCGCCGCCTCGGTTCTCGTTTCAGACAGGCCGGAGGCCGACAAACTGGCGGCTATCGCGCTTATCGGCGCGCGCGGCGACCGCGATGCGGTGTCGCTGCTCACTTCGGTGGAGGCCAATTCCGAAGGTGCGGTGAAGGACGCGGCGACGGCGGCGATCGCCAACATCAATTCGACGCTGGCGCTGTGGGATGCCGGCCAGAATATCTGGTACGGCATATCGCTCGGATCGGTGCTGCTGCTGGCGGCGATCGGCCTGGCCATCACCTTCGGCGTCATGGGCGTCATCAACATGGCGCATGGCGAGATGGTCATGCTCGGCGCCTATACGACCTTCGTCGTGCAGGAGGTGATCCGCAATTCCTTTCCCGGCCTGTTCGACTGGTCGCTGGTCATTGCCCTGCCGCTGGCCTTCCTGGTAGCGGCGCTCGTCGGCCTTATCATCGAGCGCGGGCTGATCCGCTTCCTCTACGGCCGGCCGCTCGAAACCCTGCTGGCGACCTGGGGTGTTTCGCTGATCCTGCAGCAGGCCGTACGCACCATCTTCGGGCCGACCAACCAGGAGGTCGGCAACCCGTCATGGATGTCCGGCTCGTTCAATATCGGCCAGCTTGCCGTGACATGGAACCGGCTCTGGATCCTGGTATTCGCGCTCGGCGTGTTCGCGGTGCTGCTCTACGTGATGAAACGCACGCCCTGGGGGCTGCAGATGCGTGCCGTCACCGCCAATCGCCGCATGGCCGCCTCGATGGGTATCAGGACGCCTTGGGTCGATGCGCTAACATTTGCACTCGGCTCCGGCATTGCCGGCATCGCCGGTGTCGCGCTCAGCCAGATCGACAACGTCTCGCCCAATCTCGGCCGCGGCTACATCATCGACAGCTTCATGGTCGTCGTCTTCGGCGGTGTCGGCAATCTTTGGGGCACGCTGGTCGGCGCCTTTTCGCTCGGCATCGTCAACAAGTTCCTCGAACCTTATGCGGGAGCGGTGCTCGGCAAGATCGTCGTCCTGGTCCTGATCATCCTGTTCATCCAGAAACGCCCGCGCGGTCTGTTCGCGCTCAAGGGCAGGTCGGTGGAAGCATGATCACGGGACGCTTCTTTGCCGCCGGCGCCGACCGCCGCGTCGCCATCACCATCTTCATCCTGCTGGCGGTTGCCATCATCGTGCCGCTGCTCAATCTTGCGGTCTCGCCGACAAGTGCGTTTTACGTGCCGTCCTATATCGTCGCGCTCACCGGCAAATACCTCTGCTACGCGCTGCTCGCCTTGGCGCTCGATCTCGTCTGGGGCTATTGCGGCATCCTCTCGCTCGGCCATGGCGCTTTCTTTGCGCTCGGCGGCTATGCGATGGGCATGTATCTGATGCGCCAGATCGGCTCGCGCGGCGTCTACGGCAATCCGCTGCTGCCGGATTTCATGGTGTTCCTGAATTACAAGGAATTGCCATGGTTCTGGTATGGTTTCGACCATTTCTGGTTCGCGGCGGTCATGGTGCTTGCGGTGCCCGGCTTGCTCGCCTTCGTCTTCGGCTGGTTCGCCTTCCGCAGCCGCGTTACCGGCGTCTATCTGTCGATCATCACCCAGGCGATGACCTATGCGCTGCTGCTTGCCTTTTTCCGCAACGACATGGGTTTCGGCGGCAATAACGGCCTGACCGATTTCAAGGACATTTTAGGCTTCAACGTGCAGGCCGACATGACGCGCTCGGCGCTGTTCGCGGCCAGCGCCATCATGCTGGCGCTCGCCGTCTTCGTCACCTGGGCAATCGTCGGATCCAAGTACGGCAAGCTTTTGATGGCGGTGCGCGATGCCGAGAGCCGCACACGCTTCCTCGGCTGGCGGGCGGAGAACGTCAAACTGTTCGCCTTCACCGTGTCGGCGGTGATGGCCGGCATCGCCGGTGCGCTTTACGTGCCGCAGGTCGGCATCATCAACCCTGGCGAATTCGAGCCGTCCAATTCGATCGAGGTGGTGGTGTGGGCGGCCGTCGGCGGGCGCGGCACCATCGTCGGACCGATCATCGGCGCGCTTCTGGTCAATGCCGGTAAATCCTGTTTCACCGGCGTGCTGCCGGAATTCTGGCTGTTTGCGCTGGGCGGACTATTTGTCGCCGTCACGCTGTTCCTGCCCAAGGGCATCATCGGCATGTGGGATTCCTGGCGGGGCAACGCCAAGGCGCTGCGGGCGGCCTCCGTCGCCGAGGAAGCTGGCATCGATCCCGATGCGCCGGTGCCGCCGAAAACCGACCGCTCGGCGGCGAGAAGGCCGGGCGACTGGTCGGCCTCCGGCGCCGAACCGCAGCCGGCGGAGTGATGGCCTGATGTCGAAGAGCAACACCATCCTCTATCTCGACGGCGTGTCGGTTTCCTTCGACGGGTTTCGCGCCATCAACAACCTTTCGATGGTGCTCGACAAAGGCGAGATGCGGGCGATCATCGGCCCCAATGGCGCCGGAAAGACGACGATGATGGACATCGTCACCGGCAAGACGCGGCCCGATGCTGGCGAGGTTTTCTTCAACGGTGAGGTCGACTTGACCAAACACGACGAGGCCGAAATCGCCATGATGGGCATCGGCCGTAAATTCCAGAAGCCGACCGTCTTCGAAAGCCACACGATCGAGGACAATCTGATGCTGGCGCTGAAAGGCCCGCGCTCGATCTTCCCGGCACTGTTCCATCGTCGCTCGGCCGCGGACGTGCGGCACGCCGACGACATTCTCGGGATCATCCGGCTTGGCGACAAGCGTGACGAGCTCGCCGCCAATCTGAGCCACGGCCAAAAGCAATGGCTCGAGATCGGCATGCTTCTGGCGCAGGATCCGAAGCTGCTGCTGGTCGACGAACCGGTTGCCGGCATGACCGACGCCGAGACCGAGGAAACCGCGCGGCTGCTCAGGGACATCGCGCGCGACCATTCGGTCATCGTCGTCGAGCACGACATGCATTTCGTGCGCGAGCTCGGCGTCAAGGTTACCTGCCTGCACGAAGGCTCGGTGCTTTCCGAGGGCAGCCTCGACTTCGTTTCGGCCGACGAACGTGTCGTCGAAGTCTATCTGGGGAGATAAGCATGGTCTGGCGCGTTCCGTTCCATCATTTCGACCTTTCGTTCTTCACGCGTTGGAGAAAGCGCTGACCATGCTTGAAGTCTCCAATGCCACGCTGCACTACGGCGCTGCCCAAGCGCTGCGCGGCGTCTCGCTGAAGGCCGGCGCCGGCAAGATCACCTGCGTGCTCGGCCGCAACGGCGTCGGCAAGACCAGTTTGATGAGATCGATCGTCGGCCATCATCGGCTGACGAGCGGAAGCGTTGCCTTCGAGGGGAAGGCGCTCGACCGGAGCGCGGCGTATGATCGCGCCCGGTCGGGCATCGCATTCGTGCCGCAGGGCAGGGAGATATTTCCGCTGCTTACGGTGCGGGAAAACCTCGAATCGGGTTTTGCGCCGTTGAAGCGCTCCGATCGCAACATTCCCGGTCACGTCTTCGAATTGTTTCCGGTGCTGAAGCAGATGCTCGCGCGCCGTGGCGGTGACCTTTCCGGCGGCCAGCAGCAGCAGCTTGCCATCGGCAGGGCGCTGGTGATGCGGCCGAAACTGCTGGTGCTCGACGAGCCGACCGAAGGCATCCAGCCGTCGATCATCAAGGATATCGGCCGCGCCGTCCGCTATCTGCGCGACCAGGCCGGTATCGCCGTGCTTTTGGTCGAACAATATCTCGATTTCTGCCGGGAATTGGCCGACGAGGTCAACATCATGGACCGCGGCCAGATCGTCCATACCGGCCCCGCCGAGGATCTCGACCGTGCGGACGTCCGCAAATTCCTGACTGTCTGAATTCTTATTGATTCCATTACTTTGCAACTCTGGCGCGCTGCAGATTGCGTGCTAGATTTTGCTTGGCCTTGGTGAGTCGGCCGCTTTCCGTACCAGTTTCAACTTGGCAGATCAGGGGAAGGCGCGGCCCGCGTCGGCACGCTTGCGCGCAAGCCGTTCCCTTCCAGCGATCTGTTGTCGTCCAACATTTCGGGTGCTTGGGAGCCAGGGCCAGTCGATGGAGCGCTATGTCGAGGACTACCAGAAACGACGGCTCACGGAGCGCGTCGACATCCTAACAGCCATCAACATTCTGAAATCGCAGGGGTATGAACACGACGAACTCATCGCGGAGATCACCAAGGTCTTCTATGTCGATCTCGATGCTTTCAATGAGATCGTCAGGGTTGATCGGCGTCCGGACGAACGCGCCGCATAGCCGGTAGTTTCGGACCCTGCCAGGCGGACCACCGACAGCGAGGCGTCAGCCGGCGACCCGCTTCATCAGCGCGATGGCGCCGAATGGAGCGCGGACCTTGCCCTCTGTGATGAAGTAGACGAACACATCGCGTGGCTTGACCGGCGCGTCGGTTGAAGGATCGGCGCGCGGCAGATCGGCCGGCACCTTGCCTTCCGCCCAAGTCTTGGCGCGGGCCGCCCATTCGTCGAGCGCCTTTCGCGTGTAGCAATCGGGATTATCGTCGCTGCCGGTCTGCAGCCGCGCATAGATGAAATCGCCAGTAGCGTCGGCAATCCCCGGATATTTGGCGTGGTCGGCATAGACGATGGCGGCCTTGTGCTTTCGCGCCAAGGCGGCGAATTCCGGCACGATGAAGCTGTCGTTGCGCACCTCGATCGCGTGGCGCAGCGCAACGCCGTCCTGCTTTTCCGGCAACAGCTTGAGGAAGGCCTCGAAGTCGTCCGGGTCGAATCTCTTGGTCGGCGCGAACTGCCACAGAATCGGCCCGAGCTTGTCGCCAAGTGCCGCGACGCCCGACCCGAGGAAGCGCATAATCGATTCCCCGGCCTCGCCAAGCACGCGGCGGTTGGTGACGAAGCGGTTGCCCTTCAGCGAATAGACGAAACCATCCGGCGCCTCGTTCGCCCATTTGACGAAGGTCGGTTCCTTGAAGCTCGAATAATAGGTGCCGTTGACCTCGATAGTGGGCACCTGCCGGCTGGCATAATGCAGTTGCTTGGCCTTCGACAATTTGTCCGGGTAGAAGGACGTGTCCCACGGCTCGAAGGTCCAGCCGCCCATGCCGGCGCGGATTGTTCCTGATTGAGTCATAGTCGTCCTCCCGGTTTTCAGAAAAGGATCACGCGATGGTGGTCGTCTCGATGGCTTTCGCCATGTCGACGACCGTCCATCCTGGCCGATATGGATTGGGCCGGCGACCCGTTTCGCGAAAGCCGTAGGCCTTATACAACGAAACGTTCCGTTCCATTCTGGAATTGGTGTAGAGTCGGATTTCAGGCAAGCTCCACAGGCGCGTCTGTCGCTCGGCCCCGTCGAGCAGCCCGATCCCGAAACCCTTGCCCTGAAAGGCGGGCGCAACGGCGACGCTGAAGATCATTGTATGGTCCGCATGTCGTTCGAGAACGATCAGGCCGGCCGTCTGTCCATCCTGCTCCGAAAGCCAGACCTCGCCGCGGTGGATGCGCGGCGCATAATCCTCGGTGACGGGGATCGGCGGCGCTCCGAACAGGGCAGTGTAGGGCGCGTAGGCGTCGGTGGTGAGCGAGATCACCGTGGGGAGATCATCGGCCCGAGCGGCTCTCATGATCAAAACTGGCCCGCGCCGGCAGCGGCCGCAATCACGTTGTCCATGCCCGCCGCTATCGCGGCGACGGCATTGCAGCTGGCGTCGCCCAAGCCGTGGCGCTCAGCGAGCCAGTGCGCGTCATTGTAGGAGAGCCAGACCTTGCCTTGCTCGTCCTCCCAGGCCAGTGCCTTGACCGGCAGATCGATGCCGGCAAGCTGCCGGTCCTGCATCAGCGGCGTGCCGCCTTTCGGATTGCCGAAAATCAGGAGCTGGGTTGGACGCAGTGATGCTTCGACGCTGCGCGCGCCGCCGGCGTGATCGATGCGGGCGAAGACCAGCAATCCAGCACGTTCCACAGTCTCGACCAGGCGATCGATCGTTTCGGCCACGCCGAAACGGCTTTGGACCGTGATGAGACCGTTCTTTGCCATCACTCCGCCGCTTCGCGCTTGCCTCCGGGGCGCCGCTCCAGCAATTCCCTCAGGAACTGCCCGGTATAGCTGCGCTTTTCGCGAACGATGTCCTCAGGCGTGCCGGACGCCACCAGCTCGCCGCCGCCGTCACCACCTTCGGGGCCAAGATCGAGAACCCAGTCAGCAGTCTTGATCACCTCTAGATTGTGCTCGATGACGACGACCGTGTTGCCCTGGTCGACCAGCTCGTGCAGCACTTCAAGCAGCTTGGCGACGTCGTGGAAATGCAGGCCGGTGGTTGGCTCATCGAGAATGTAGAGCGTCTTGCCCGTCGCCTTGCGCGACAGTTCCTTGGCGAGCTTGATGCGCTGCGCCTCGCCGCCCGACAAAGTCGTTGCCTGCTGGCCAACATGGATGTAGCCGAGGCCGACCCGCTTGAGCGTCTCCAGCTTGTCGCGCACGCCGGGCACGGCGGCGAAGAAATCGACGCCTTCCTCGACCGTCATGTCGAGAACGTCGGCGATCGACTTGCCCTTGAACAGGACGTCCAGTGTCTCGCGGTTGTAACGCTTGCCGTGGCAGACGTCGCAGGTGACGTAGACGTCGGGCAGGAAGTGCATCTCGATCTTGATGACGCCGTCGCCCTGGCAGGCCTCGCAGCGGCCGCCCTTGACGTTGAACGAGAAGCGGCCCGGCTGGTAGCCGCGCGCCTTGGCCTCCGGCAGGCCGGCAAACCAGTCGCGGATCGGCGTGAAGGCGCCGGTATAGGTGGCAGGGTTGGAGCGCGGGGTGCGCCCGATCGGCGACTGGTCGATGTCGATGACCTTGTCGAGGAATTCCAGCCCCTCGATGCGGTCGTGCTCGGCCGGATGCTCGCGCGAGCCCATGATGCGGCGCGACGCCGCCTTGAACAGGGTCTCGATCAGGAAGGTCGACTTGCCGCCGCCGGACACGCCGGTGACGGCGGTAAACGTGCCGAGCGGGATTTCGGCGGTGACGTTCTTTAGATTGTTGCCGCGCGCGCCGACGACCTTCAGCCGGCGGTTCTTCTTGGCCTCGCGCCGAACGGCTGGCGTCGCCACTTCGAGCTCGCCCGACAGATACTTGCCGGTGATCGAAGCGGGCGTCGCCATGATCTGCTGCGGCGTGCCCTGGGCGATGATGTGGCCGCCATGAATGCCGGCAGCCGGGCCGATATCGACGACATAGTCGGCGTGCAGGATGGCGTCCTCGTCGTGCTCGACGACGATGACCGTGTTGCCGATGTCGCGCAGATGCTTCAGCGTATCGAGCAGGCGGGCATTGTCGCGCTGGTGCAGACCGATCGACGGCTCGTCCAGCACGTAAAGTACGCCGGTCAGGCCGGAGCCGATCTGCGAGGCAAGACGGATGCGCTGGCTCTCGCCGCCTGAAAGCGTGCCGGAGTTGCGCGACAGCGTCAGATAGTCGAGACCGACATCGTTGAGGAAGCGCAGCCGCTCGCGGATTTCCTTGAGCACGCGCACCGCAATCTCGTTCTGCTTGTCGTTGAGCGAAGCGGGCAGATCGGTGAACCACTGGTCGGCCTTGCGGATCGACAGCTCGGTGACCTCGCCAATGTGCTTGCCGGCGATCTTGACCGCGAGCGCCTCGGGCTTCAGCCGATAGCCGCGGCAGGCCGGGCAGGGCGTGGCCGACATGAAGCGCTCGATCTCCTCGCGCATCCAGGCGGATTCGGTTTCCTTCCAGCGGCGCTCGAGGTTGGGGATGACGCCCTCGAAGGTTTTCGTCGTCTTGTAGGAGCGCAGGCCGTCATCGTAGTGGAAGGTGATTTCGCGCTCGCCGGTGCCGTGCAGGACGGCTTGCTTTGCCTCGTCGCTCAAATCCTTGAACTTGTCGCCGAGCTTGAAGCCATAGGCAACGCCCAGCGCTTCCAGCGTTTGCGCATAATAGGGCGAGGTCGACTTCGCCCACGGGCTGACGGCGCCCGCGCGCAGCGAGACATTCTCGTCGGGCACGACCAGGCTGGCATCGATGGCGCGCTGGCTGCCGAGCCCGTCGCAGGTCGGGCAGGCGCCGAACGGATTGTTGAAGGAGAACAGCCTGGGCTCGATCTCGGGAATGGTGAAACCGGATACCGGGCAGGCGAACTTTTCCGAGAACAGCATGCGTTCATGTGTCTCGTTCTTCGATTTGTTGACCGAATCCTCGCCGGTCTGGCTGGCGCCAAGCGGCCTGTCGGCAAATTCCGCTACCGCCAGTCCGTCGGCCAGCTTCAGCGCGGTCTCGATGGAATCGGCGAGCCGCGTCGCGAGATCGCCGCGCACCACGATGCGGTCGACGACAACGTCGATGTCATGCTTGTACTTCTTGTCCAGCGCCGGCACGTCGGCGATCTCGTAGAAGACGCCATCGACCTTGACGCGCTGAAACCCCTTCTTCTGCAGCTCCAGCAGTTCCTTGCGGTACTCGCCTTTGCGGCCGCGCACCATCGGCGCCAGGATGAACAGCCGGGTGCCTTCCTCGACCGCAAGCACCCGGTCGACCATCTGCGAGACCGTCTGGCTCTCGATCGGCAAGCCGGTGGCCGGTGAATAGGGTACGCCGACGCGGGCGAACAAAAGCCGCATATAGTCATAGATCTCGGTGACGGTGCCGACCGTCGAACGTGGGTTCTTCGAGGTGGTCTTCTGCTCGATGGAGATCGCTGGCGACAGGCCGTCGATCTGGTCGACGTCCGGCTTCTGCATCATTTCGAGGAATTGCCGTGCATAGGCCGACAGGCTCTCGACATAGCGGCGCTGGCCCTCGGCGTAGATGGTGTCGAAGGCAAGCGACGACTTGCCAGACCCCGACAGGCCGGTCATGACGATCAGGCTGTCACGCGGCAGGTCGAGATCGACATTCTTCAGATTGTGTTCGCGTGCCCCGCGAATAGAGAGATATTTATGGTCGGCCATCGCCGGTCGCCGCCTCAGAATCTGGAATTCGTGGGATGGGCGGGTTTTCCCGACCATCCCCTATGTAGGCAATTTCGCCGCCTTTTCGAGAGACGCCACAACTCTCGACTAAAGCGTTTAACCGCCTTTCGCGCGAACGGGCAAGCGGAAAGAACAAAGGCCGAACACGCTCCTGACAAAAGCTGCCCGTACAGCCGGCTTCACAAAGCGTCTCGCGATCACATTTTTCGGTAACCGGCTATTCAAGGTTGACGTCCCTGCGTCACGGGGGCAGACTCCAGACGTCAACGAAGCCGGCCGTCTTTCGATGGCCTCGCGGCCTGGGGCTAGCCTGCGAGACGCCGCGGGTTATGCGATGAGCGCTTCGACGACAGTCGCAACGAACAGAAGGAGAGCAGAGGCATGACTCCACCGGATAGTTCCTTGAGGCTCCACGTGTCGCTGGAGCCGCGGCAGGTATAAGTGACCAGGTCAGGCGTTTTGCGCTACCTGCCAACGTTGACTTGCCGATCCCCACAACAATCAGAGACTGCTAGTCGGATCGTCGGCTGAACGCCGCGAAGCATCCGAAATGAAAAGCCGGCATGAAACTCCCGGCAATTTGGATTTCAGATCCAAGAAGCCCCGTCAGCTGCACAAGCAATGGCGGGGCTGTTCGTTTGAAGCGCACATTTGTGGTGCATACCAGGCGAGCTTACCGGCTGGGGGGCCTGATCCCGCCGGTAGCGACATCGATGGTTATGCTACCGGAAATCCGAACGTCGGTATCGCCGATCTTGAACGTGCCGTTGCCGCTGCTGGGAAGCGCCTCGTCGGGCTCGGGCTGCGGGGCTGGCCCCGCGATGCGATAATCGCTGGTCACACCGGGCAGGGCGCCCTTTTGCGAGGACGTCGAATTATCTTGGGCAAGTGCCGCGCCGACCAACATGTTCGTGCCCACAATGGCGGCAATGGCAAGGCATAGGCTGGATGAACGGCTGGCGGTCATCACCTGACTATAGTGCGGCGATAGCGCCGAAGCCAGACCGGCGGCGCTGAAAGTTGCCAGCCCTCATGTCGCTCAGTTCGGTTCGAAGGTGCTTCATGCGGCCTGCTTGCGAGTGTCGAAAACATGGTCGACGAGGCCCCAATCCTTGGCCTCCTGCGCAGTCATGAAAAAGTCGCGGTCGAGCGTGCGTTCCACTTCTTCGTAGGTGCGGCCGCAATGGTGGGCGTAAAGATCGGTCATGCGCCGCTTGGTGCGAAGGATGCCCTCGGCATGGCGCTGGATATCGGAGGCTTGGCCCTGGAAGCCGCCGAGAGGCTGGTGCAGCACGATGCTGGTGTTGGGTAGCGCGATGCGCCGCCCCGGTGTGCCGGCCATCAAAAGGAACGAGGCCATCGAGGCGGCGAAACCCATACAAACGGTGGAGACCGGGCAGCTGATATACTGCATCGTATCGTAGATGGCGAAACCGCTGGTCACCACGCCGCCCGGCGAGTTGATGTAGAGCGAGACCTCCTTGTCGGGGTTGTCGGATTCCAGCGACAGAAGCTGGGCGCAGACCAGCGCCGAGGTGCCATCATCGATCGGCCCGTTGATGAAGACGATGCGCTCGCGTAGCAGCCGCGAAAATATGTCGAAGGCACGTTCGCCGCGGCTCGACTGCTCGATCACCATCGGCACCAAATTGGCAAGGCCGCTCATTATTTTTCTCCGTAGGCTGATCGGGTTCAGGCCGCGCGCAGAAGGAGGCGCGGGGTGTTTGCGGCGATCTGCTTGTGCTTGAGAGTGCGCGCTTCAAACGAAAGCCGGCAACCGGCGCATGCTATCGCGATCTCCGGCACTGCTGCCCGAGCAAAACCATCATGGACGATGCGCAGATGCGTGCCGCCGGAAACGGTGCGGTCGAGCGTAAAGGTGACGATGCTGTCCACTGGGCTGTCGTTCATTGGGCTGTCCAGGGGGCTGCCGGGCGGCACCTGCGTATCGCCGGGCGCCGGCCGCTCCCGCCAGGAGTAGCGCAGCAGCCGTCCGGGATCCGCGTCGAGGATTTCGCACTCGATCGGCGCATTCGGCGCTTTAAAGGCAAAGCGGTTGCCGATTTCGGGCTTGATGTCGTTCGGCATCATCCAGGCCGCGAGCAGATCCGGCACCGTCAGCGCCCTCCACACTTTTTCCGGCGGCTCGGGCAGTTCGCACTCGAACTCGATCTTGTCTACGGCCATTTCCGCGCGTTCTTTGCCTCGGCTGGTCATTGGTCCATGTCCTTCAACACCGTCTTGAGCCTTTCGATGCGCTCTGGCCAGAACGCACGGTAGCGTTCGATCCAGCCGAGCAGCGGCGCAAGCCCCTTCGGATCGACGCGGTAATAGGCGTTGCGGCCGGCCCGCCGCTCGACGACGAGGCCGGCGCCGCGCAGCACGGCGAGATGCTGCGATACCGCCGGCTGCGATACCGGCATGCCAGTGCGCAGTTCCGACACCGTCATCTCGCCGTCGGCGAGCCGCTCATAGACGGCGCGACGCGTTGGATCGGCCAGTGCCCGAAAAATCTCTGCTTCGATCATTCCGAAAGCATAAGTCTATACTTATCGGTTTGGCAAGCCGCTTTTTAAGACAGGCGGTGTTTTTACGACGGGCGCGATTTTACAAAGGCGTCGGAAGCCAGCGTCTCACCATGTCTGGAGATCCGCTAAACGTCGCCTCGAAAACGGGTGACGCGAGCACGGCATGGATATGAAGCAGTTCGGAGCCGACGTTCCGGAAGCCATGTTGCCTGAGCGCGGCAACAACAAGCGACTGTCCGGCAGTCAAGACGAGATGCTCATCATCGATCCACATCTCGGCCCTGCCGGCGATGACGGTAAGCACTTCCTCGACCGGGTGCCAATGTGTCGGGGCGCCAACCGTGGGTTCGACCCATTGTTCAAATATGCAAAGTTGAGTTGCGCCGTTGCAGGCCGAGACATGCATGCGGGTCTTTACTCCCGCCCGCCATTCTTCTTGCGGCTGATCGTCATGCTCGACCATCTTCATTGAGTTCGCCTCGATCTCAGGGTTCGTGGAAATTCGACGCCAGGACACTACTTGTTACTGACATCTATTGACAGTGCAGGGCCTTTAACTTAGAACGAATAGAGAACAAAAACCTTGTGGGAAAAGGCAGCCACAGCAGGCAGGGATTATCCATAGCCTGTAAGGTGCAGCGACAAAAATTTGGTTTCGGATGAGCGCGGAGAAGTGTCATGGCGGGTAGCGTCAACAAGGTCATTCTGGTGGGCAACCTCGGGGCGGACCCTGAAATCCGCCGCCTGAATTCGGGTGACCCGGTCGTCAACATCCGCATCGCAACGTCGGAAAGCTGGCGCGACAAGACATCCGGAGAGCGCAAGGAAAAGACCGAGTGGCACAATGTCGTGATCTTCAACGACCAGATCGCCAAGGTGGCCGAGCAGTATCTGAAGAAGGGCATGAAGGTCTATGTCGAGGGCCAGCTGCAGACGCGCAAATGGCAAGACCAGACCGGCAATGACCGCTATACGACCGAAATCGTGTTGCAGAAATTCCGCGGCGAGCTGCAGATGCTCGATGCGCGCGGCGAGGGCGGCGGCCAGGTCGGCAACTATGCTGGTGGTGGTGCGAGCCGCGGTTCCGATTTCGGCCAGTCCGGCCCGGGCGAAAGTTTCAATCGCGGTGGCGCCAACAAGGGTGGCGGCGGTGGTTCGTCGCGCGAGCTGGACGACGAAATTCCGTTCTGATTTCTCGGGGCAGACTGCCCTTGCGGCGAAAAGCGCCGGCATCTTGGCCACGAAATGGCGTCCCGAAAATCTGTCTTGGATTTTCGGGACGTTGTGCGTTTGAGCGGTGAAAGGACGTATCAGTTGAAAGCAAGGGTCAAATGGGTCGAGGAGCGCACTTTCATTGGCGAGTCCGCCAGTGGGCACAAGCTGGTGCTAGGCACTGCGTTTGGGCCGGAGGGCAAGACACCGGGGCCGAGCCCAATGGAACTGGTGCTGATCGGCACCGGCGGCTGCTCGGCCTATGACGTGGTCCATATCCTGGAAAAGGGGCGCGAGGCAGTTGAAGATTGTGTGGTCGAACTCGATGCCGACCGTGCAGAAGCCGATCCCAAGGTGTTCACCCGCATCCACATGCATTTTGTCGTCAAGGGCCGGGCGCTGTCACACGACAAGGTGAAGCGGGCAATCGGGCTTTCGATCGAGAAATACTGCTCGGCCTCGGCAATGATGGCCAAGACTGCCGAGATTACCCACGACTTCGAAGTCATTGAAACGACGGCGACGTAGGGCAGCTCCTAAGTCGCCATCAGCGCCTTGATGCCGTCGGCGACGAACTGTACGGCGAGCGCCGCCAGGATGACGCCGAGCAGCCGCGTCAGGATCGAACGGCCGGTTTGCCCGAGGATACGGTCGATGCGCTCTGACAGCACGAACACGAGGTAGGTGATGGCGAGGCAGATGGCGATGATGCCGACAAGGGCTGTCTGCGCGCCCAAACCCTGAAACGAGCTTGAGAGCAGGACGGTCGCCGAAATCGCGCCGGGACCGGCAATAAGCGGGATCGCCAGCGGAAAGGCGGCGATGTTGTGGATCATGTCCCTGGTGATGGCGACGTCGCCGATCTTCTCCTTGCGGTCCTGCCGGCGCTCGAACACCATTTCGAAGGCGATGAAGAACAGCAGAAAGCCGCCGGCGACGCGGAAGGCCGGCAGGGTGATGCCGAAGACTGACAGGATCGACGCGCCGGCGATTGCGAACAACGCCACCACCAGGAAGGCGATGACCGAGGCGCGCACGGAGACCTGGTTGCGTTCCTCGCGGTTCATGCCGCGGGTCACGGCGAGGAAGAGCGGCGCCAGGCCGGGCGGATCGATCGTCACAAGTATGGTGACGAAGGCGTTGAACAGGCTGTCGAAGCTCGGCATGCTGACCCTCCCCGCCGGCAATGCCGGATATCGGGATTGGTAGAGCAAAGCGGAGCCAGTGGAAACCGTGCGGATCACGGGCTCGCGGCGCGCCGCGCCAGGAACTCGACTTCGAGACGCCAGGTGGCGCCGTCGTCCTGTGAGCGTTCGCCCAGCCAGCGGAACGAATTTTCGGTGATGCGCGAAAAGCTCCAGCGCACAGCAGATCCGGTGCCGTCTGCGCCTTGCTGGATAATGGTGTCGCCCTCGGCACGGCCGAGCTGGCGGCTGTAGTACTGGCTGCGCGGATCGCTCCAGAAGATGTGCCAGGCGTCGACGTCGGGGTCGTAGACGCGCAAAGTCGTGCCATAAAAGGTCCATTTGCCGAGCGACGGCGAGGCGCCGGCGTCACGGGCGGGCAGGATCCATACGTCCTGGATCGCGCGGCCTTCGAGCACCCAGCCGAAATGCACCTCGCCGCGCCCGGTCGGCACCTGGCCGTCCTCGAGATGGCGCGTGGCGTCGAACGTCCAGGCGCCGACGAAGCGGCCGTAAAGGTTCAGTTTCTCGGCAAGGGCCGGTACGGGTCCATCGCTGTGCAGGGCCTTGGCAAAGGAATTGGACATGGCTTCGCTCTCATCTTGTCAGGAGACCGGCAAGCATAGAGGCCGACAGGGGTTCTGCGCTTGGGAAAAATTGCTATATTTCGGCGATGGCGACGAGCGCGCACAGGCTGGCGTCGGGCCGAGGCTGGCAGGTGTCGGATGTTATCTGCACCGCCAGCGCCGCCGACAGGCCATTCGAGGAGGAGCATCGGGATTTCTGCATTGCCGCCGTAACCAGCGGCACCTTCCGCTATCGTGCGCGCCAGGGCACGGCGATGCTGGCGCCGGGCGCGCTCCTGCTCGGCAATCCCGGCACATGCTATGAATGCGGGCATGAGCATGGCGCTGGCGACCGCTGCCTCTCCTTCCATTTCGGACCGGCCTATATGGAGCGGATCGTCGCCGACGTGCCGGGCGCGAAGACGCTCGATTTCGGCAGGCCACGCCTGCCGCCCTTGCCGGCGCTGGTGCCGCTGCTCGCCGACGCGGAGGCGGCGCGCGAGATGGCCGACACCGGCGCGTTCGAGGAACTCGCCCTGCGCATTGCTGGTGCAGCGGTGACAGCGGCTTACGGCGCCACGGAAGGACAAAGCGCGCCGAGCCGTCGTGACCAGAAGCGTGTTGCCGAAGCGGTGCGGCGCATCGAACTCGATGCCGACCGGCCGATCTCGCTTGCCGAACTCGCCGACGAGACCGCTACCAGCCCCTACCATTTCCTGCGCACCTTCCGGCACGTCGCCGGCATGACGCCCTACCAGTTCCTGCTGAGAGCGCGGCTGCACAGGGCAGCCGTGCGGCTGCGGACCTCGGATCAGACGATTTCGGCGATCGCCTTTGCAGCGGGATTCAACGATCTATCAACCTTCAATCGTCGTTTCCGGCGGCTGATGGGCGAGGCGCCAGGTACTTATCGCGCCCGCCGGCGATGCCCGTGAAAGGGTGCCACGGCCATATCGTCGCAATTGGTTTATCCTTTTGAATTTGCCGCTAAAAACCACACTGGAAAACTGCCGCGATTGTTGGAGTTTCGGGCCGGCTTCCTATATAAGCACCAAGTGATTCCTGATTAGATTGTGATCCGATTTGACCGACCAAAAGACACCGCGCGGCGCCGACGGCGGCCCCACCGGCATCGAGCCGATATCCATCATTGAGGAGATGCAGCGCTCCTATCTCGATTACGCCATGAGCGTGATCGTCAGCCGTGCGCTGCCGGACGTGCGCGACGGCCTCAAACCGGTGCATCGCCGCATCCTCTACGCCGCCTATGAGAGCGGCTATCACTGGAACCGCAAATATGTGAAATCGGCACGCCCGGTCGCCGACGTGATGGGTAAATACCATCCGCACGGCGACGCCTCGATCTACGACGCTTTGGTGCGCATGGCACAGGATTGGTCGCTGCGCGTGCCGCTGATCGACGGGCAGGGCAATTTCGGCTCGATCGACGGCGATCCGCCGGCGGCGATGCGCTACACGGAATCGCGGCTGACCAAGGTCGCGCACGAGTTGCTGGAAGACATCGACAAGGACACCGTCGATTTCCAGGACACTTACGATGCGTCGGGCAGCGAACCGAAAGTCCTGCCGGCGCGCTTTCCGAACCTGTTGGTCAACGGCTCCGGCGGTATCGCCGTCGGCATGGCCACCAACATCCCGCCGCACAATCTGGGCGAGGTCTGCAACGGCGCCATTGCCCTCATCGACAATCCGGCGATCGACCTTCCGGCACTGATGGAGATCATTCCGGGGCCAGATTTCCCGACCGGCGGCATCGTGCTTGGCCGTTCCGGCATCTACAGCGCCTATTCGACCGGCCGCGGCTCCATCGTCATGCGCGGCCGCGTCAACGTCGAGGCGCGCGGCAACGACCGTGAATCGATCGTCATCACCGAGGTTCCCTATCAGGTGAACAAGGCGTCGATGATCGAGAAGATGGCCGAACTGGTGCGCGACAAGCGCATCGAAGGCATTTCCGACATTCGCGACGAGAGCGACCGCCAGGGCTACCGCGTCGTCATCGAACTGAAGCGCGACGCGGTCGCCGATGTCATCCTCAACCAGCTCTACCGCTTCACGCCGCTGCAGACGTCGTTCGGCGCCAACATGGTGGCGCTGAACGGCGGCAAGCCGGAATTGCTGACGCTGACCGACATGCTGAAGGCGTTCGTCGCCTTCCGTGAAGAGGTGATCAGCCGGCGCACGAAATTCCTGCTGCGCAAGGCGCGCGACCGTGCCCATGTGCTGGTCGGCCTTGCCATCGCCGTTGCCAACATCGATGAAGTCATCAAGCTGATCCGCACGGCGCCGGACCCGCAGACGGCGCGCGAGCAGTTGATGGAGCGTCGCTGGCCTTCGGGCGACGTGGAATCGCTGATTCTGTTGATCGACGATCCGCGCCATCGCATCAACGAGGACGGAACCTACAATCTCTCTGAGGAGCAGGCCCGCGCCATCCTCGAACTGCGCCTGCAGCGCCTGACCGCGCTCGGCCGCGACGAGATCGCCGACGAGCTGAATACGATCGGCGACGAGATCAAGGATTACCTGGACATCCTGTCGTCCCGCGCCCGCATCCAGCAGATCGTCAAGGACGAACTCATCGCCGTGCGCGACGAATTCGGCACGCCGCGCCGCACCGAGCTCGCCGAGGGCGGGGCGGACATGGAAGACGAGGATCTGATCCAGCGCGAGGACATGGTCGTCACGGTCAGCCATTCCGGCTACATCAAGCGCGTACCGTTGTCGCTCTACCGGGCGCAGCGCCGCGGCGGCAAGGGCCGCTCCGGCATGTCGACCAAGGAAGAGGATTTCGTCACCCGGCTGTTCGTCGCCAACACGCACACGCCGGTGCTGTTCTTCTCCTCGCGCGGCATCGTCTACAAGGAAAAGGTCTGGCGCCTGCCGATCGGCAACCCGCAATCGCGCGGCAAGGCGTTGATCAATATGCTGCCGCTCGAACAGGGCGAGCGCATAACCACCATCATGCCGCTGCCGGAGGACGAGACGAGTTGGGGCGAGCTCGACGTCATGTTTGCCACCACGCGCGGCACCGTGCGCCGCAACAAGCTTTCGGACTTCGTCCAGGTCAACCGCAACGGCAAGATTGCCATGAAGCTGGACGAGGAAGGCGACGAGATCCTCGGCGTCGAGACCTGCACCGACAACGACGACGTGCTTTTGACGGCAAGTTCCGGCCAGTGCATCCGCTTTCCGGTCAGCGACGTACGCGTCTTCCAGAGCCGCAATTCGGTCGGCGTGCGCGGCATTGCGATGGCCGATGGCGACCGGGTGATCTCGATGGCGGTGATCGAGCATGTCGATGCGCCGCCGGCCGAGCGTGCCGCCTACCTTAAGCGGGTGGTGGCCGAACGCCGGCTCGCTGCCGACATCGCGGCCGGCGAGGAGGAAGAAATCCAGCTCACCAATGAAGAGGTCGGCGAAGAGGCGGAGCTTTCCGACGAGCGCTATGAATTCCTCAAGGCGCATGAGCAGTTCGTGCTGACGGTGACGGAATATGGCTACGGCAAGCGTTCGTCGTCCTACGATTTCCGCCTGACCGGTCGCGGCGGCAAGGGTATCCGCGCCACCGATGTCTCGAAAACGGCCGAAATCGGCCGTCTGGTGGCGACCTTCCCGGTCGGCAATGACGATCAGATCATGCTGGTTTCGGATGGCGGCACCGTTATCCGCGTCCCGGTGAACGGCATTCGTTTCGCCAGCCGCGCCACCAAGGGCGTTACCATTTTCAATACCGCAGAGGGCGAGAAGGTCGTTTCGGTGGAGCGAATTTCAGAACCGCAAGCGGATGAAGAGATCGAAGAGAGTGTCGATGCCGAAGGTGGGGAGCCTGATACTACCGTCGAGTGAGTTTGCCACGACGGCGCCAGCCCTGTGGGCCGGCGTTGTCAAGAAACCCGGGCAATCTAGAAGTGGCGATAAGGCTTGCGGTTGCCGAAGCCTTCGAACCGCTTGGTATTGGCCTTGGCGCGGACGCGCTGTGCTTCCTGATGCAACCCGAATACGGTAGCGATCAGCATGGCGACGGTCATTGCGGTGGCGAGCATGTAGATCAGCATGTGCGTGTTCTCCTGCGCCTAACAACGATTAGATGGGTGTTTGGTTTCATCTTCTGCAGCTGCGACTTAGTGAACCCTGCGTGAAGCCGTTGTGAGCGGCACATTCATCTGTCGTTCACGTCGCCAAAACGTTCATGGGGCGGGCCTGCCTATCGGATTTGCCTTTAGGGGAGAGGCTCGCTAGAAGCACCTGCCATGACCGAACGCATCGCCCTTTATGCCGGCTCTTTCGACCCGCTGACCAACGGCCATCTCGACGTGCTGAAGGCGTCGCTGGCCGTGGCGGATACCATCTATGCGGCGATCGGCATCCATCCCGGCAAGAAGCCGCTGTTTTCCTTCGAGGAACGGGTCGATCTGATCGAAACGGCCGCGAAGGCGGAATTCGGCAGCGACGGTGCGCGTATCAAAGTAGTCGCCTTCGACGGGCTGGTCATCGACGCGGCCAGGAAGCATGGCGCCTCGATCATAATCCGCGGCCTGCGCGACGGCACCGATCTCGACTATGAGATGCAGATGGCCGGCATGAACGAGACCATGGCGCCGCAGCTGCAAACGGTTTTCCTGCCCGCCAGCCCCTCGGTGCGCACCATTACCGCCACACTTGTGCGCCAAATAGCTTCGATGGGAGGCGACATCCGCCCCTTCGTGCCGGCGGCCGTGGCCGGCGCGCTCACCGCCAAATTCGCGAAATAAATGCATGTCGCCCAAAAGTGGAACCCGGCTTTGGGTAACGACATGCATGAACGAAGATAGTCGGAGAAAGATCCCATGCAGCTGAAAAAGCTTGCCTTCTTGCTTGCCGTGCTTGCCGGTCTTGTGACCGCATCCGTGTCGGCGTTTGCCGCCGATCCGGAAAACACCATAATCGTAACGCTGAAGGACGGCGACGTGACCATCGCGCTGAGGCCCGACCTTGCGCCGAAGCACGTCGCGCAGATCAAAAAGCTGGTGCGCCAGGGCGCCTACGACAACGTCGCCTTTCACCGCGTCATCGACGGCTTCATGGCGCAGACCGGCGACGTCAAGTTCGGCAACATGAAGAGCGGCTTCAATGCCGACGCCGTCGGCACCGGCGGCTCCGATCTTCCCGACCTGCCGGCCGAATTCTCCAGCACCGAGCACTACCAGCGCGGCGTGGTCGGCATGGCCCGCTCCGACGATCCGAATTCCGCCAATTCGCAATTCTTCATCATGTTCGCGCCGGCACCGCCGCTCGACGGCCAGTACACCATCGTCGGCAATGTCGTCAGCGGCATGGAGCTGGTGGACCACATCAAGAAAGGCGAAGCGGCGCAGAACGGGACGGTGACCGACCCCGATCGCATGATCAAGGTGCGCATCGCCGCCGACGGCAAGTAACCCCAAGTTTCAAAAGGATATTTCTGACATGGCCGAAATCAAGGACCGCGAGAACGCGCTTATCATGGATACGACCAAAGGCAAGGTCGTCATCGAATTGTTTCCAGATCTGGCGCCCGGCCATGTGGGCCGTATCAAGGAGCTGGCGCGCGAAGGCGCCTATGACGGCGTGGTCTTCCACCGCGTCATCGACGGCTTCATGGCGCAGACCGGCGACGTCAAGTTTGGCAATTCCAACAAGCCGTCTTTCGCGCCGTCGCGCGCCGGCACTGGCGGTTCCGACAAACCCGATCTGAAGGCAGAGTTCTCCAATGCCAACCATGGCCGCGGCACCTGCTCGATGGCCCGCTCGCAGAACCCGAACTCGGCCAATTCGCAGTTCTTCATCTGCTTCGACGATGCCGCTTTCCTCAACCGCCAATACACGGTATGGGGCCAGGTCATCGAAGGCATGGACAATGTCGACAAGATCAAGCGCGGCGAACCGGTGCAGGATCCCGACAAGATCGTGTCGCTCAAGGTCGCGGCCGACGTGAAATGACCGGCCGGGTTGTCGCGGCCATCGCATTTGTGCTCGTCGCGGCGGCCACTCCGGCGCTGGCGACGGAATCGATCGTCTGCAGCGCCGACGGCGGCGCGGCATCGATCGATGTTTTGATGGGACACACGGCCGTCATTGCGGTGGCGCGTGTGTGGCTGGATGCCGGCGGCAAGACATGGACCACGGACGGCCAGCCGGGTTCAACGAAAGTCATCGTCGGACAGGCATTCGAAGACGACGACCGTATGCTGATCGATCTCACTGATGAGGGCCTCAGCTCGATCATCGCCAGATTGCGGCTGGTCAAGGCCAGTGAGCAGTCCAGTTTCGCGATGGGCGGTACGCTGAGCATAGACGGTGTCGGCGCTTGGGCGGTGACCTGCCCGGAACCTTGAGGCGGGGATTTCTTGCGCGTCGATCTTTTCGATTTCGATCTGCCGGACGAGCGCATCGCGCTTCGCCCAGCCGAGCCGCGCGACAGCGCCAGGATGCTGGTGGTCAGGCCGGGTGAGGGGCTCGAGGACCGGACGGTGCGCGACCTGCCGTCCCTGCTCAAGGCCGGTGATGTGCTGGTCTTCAACGACACCAAAGTTATTCCGGCGCAGCTGAAGGGCATCAGGCGGCGCGGCGAGGCGGCGGCGCAGGTCGAAGCCACGCTGCATATGCGGACGGCGCCCGACCGCTGGCTCGCCTTCATGCGCCCGGGCAAGCGCGTCACCGCCGGCGATCGCATCCATTTCGGTCATGACGCCAATTCCTGCTTTCTCGGCCAGCTCGACGCGACCGTGATCGAGAAGGGGGAAGGTGGCGAGGTGCTGCTCGGCTTCGACCTGTCAGGTCCGTTCCTCGACGAAGCGCTGCACGCCGTCGGGCATATCCCGCTGCCGCCCTATATCGCCTCCAAGCGTGACGACGACGAACGCGACCGCCGTGATTACCAGACCATTTATGCCAGGGAGGAGGGCGCCGTGGCCGCGCCGACGGCAGGGCTGCATTTCACGCCGGAGCTGTTTGCGACGCTCGACGCCAAGGGCATCGAGCGCCGTTTCGTCACGCTGCATGTCGGCGCCGGCACGTTTTTGCCGGTGAAAGCGGATGACACCGCCAACCACAAGATGCACGCCGAAACCGGCTCGGTCAGCCCGGAAACCGCCGAGGCGCTGAATGCTGCGAAAGCAAGAGGAAGGCGCATTATCGCTGTCGGCACGACATCGCTGCGCTTGTTAGAGAGCGCGGCTGGCGATGACGGCAGGCTGGCCGCGTGGTCGGGCCCGACCGACATCTTCATCACGCCCGGCTACCGCTTCAAGACCGCCGATATGCTGATGACCAATTTCCATCTGCCGCGTTCGACGCTGTTCATGCTTGTTTCGGCCTTCTGCGGTTTGCAGACGATGCGCGCCGCCTATGGGCATGCGATCGAGAACCGCTACAGGTTCTATTCCTATGGAGACGCAAGTCTTCTGTTCAGGGAGGATAATGATGGACGATGACCTGGAAACCTTCGACCGCGAAGCCTTGATCGCCGAGGTCAGGAAACTGCGCGCCGGCATCCGCCAACACCGCGACGCCACCGGCCATGATCTGTGCTGGCATCATCCCGACCTGTGGTCGCTTTTGCCCGAAAAGACGGAGCCGGCGATTGCCGTGCCGCCGTGGCCAAAATTCATGCGCGGCTGCATCCGCTACCGGCAATCACTCGACAAGCAGGCTCCAGATGCGCCGGTATTCGACAAGGAGTTCGATGGCCAGGGAATTCAATGACTGCCGCATTCACCTTTAACGTGCTGGCGACCGACGGCAGGGCGCGGCGTGGCGCAATCACCATGCCGCGCGGGGAAATCCGCACGCCCGCCTTCATGCCGGTCGGCACGGGCGGCACGGTGAAGGCCATGTATATGGATCAGGTGCGCGGCGTCGGCTCGGACATCATCCTCGGCAATACCTACCACCTGATGCTGAGACCCGGCGCAGAGCGCGTGGCGCGGCTCGGCGGCCTGCATGAATTCGCCCGCTGGCCGTATCCGATCTTGACCGACAGCGGCGGCTTCCAGGTGATGTCGCTGTCGAAGCTGCGGAAACTGACCGAGATCGGCGTGACCTTTCGCTCGCATATCGACGGCGGCGCCTACGAGATGTCGCCGGAGCGTTCCATCGAAATCCAGGGGTTGCTCGATTCCGACATCCAGATGCAGCTCGACGAATGCACGGCGCTGCCGGCCAAGCAGAACGAGATCGAGCGTGCCATGGAGTTGTCGCTGCGCTGGGCCGAGCGTTGCAAGACGGCATTCGGCGAGCAGCCCGGCAAGGCGATGTTCGGCATTGTGCAAGGCGGCGACGTGCCGGATCTGCGGTTGCGCTCGGCGCAGGCGCTGAAGGCAATGGAGCTGAAGGGCTATGCGATCGGCGGGCTGGCCGTCGGCGAGCCGCAAGCGGTGATGCTGGAGATGCTCGACATCACTTGCCCGGAGCTGCCGGCTGACCGGCCGCGCTACCTGATGGGTGTCGGCACGCCGGACGATATCTTGAAGTCGGTGGCGCGCGGTATCGACATGTTCGACTGCGTGATGCCGACGCGGGCAGGGCGGCATGGCCTTGCCTATACACGGCGCGGCAAGGTCAATCTGCGCAACGCTCGCCATGCCGACGATCCGCGCCCGCTCGATGAGGAAAGCGACTGCCCGGCCGCACGCGACTATTCGCGGGCCTATTTGCACCATCTGGTGCGCTCGCAGGAGTCGCTTGGCGCCATGCTGCTGACTTGGAACAATCTGTCCTATTACCAGCAGCTGATGCAGGACATCCGTGCCGCGATCGTGGCGCAGACCTTCGAGGCGCGCGCGGCGGAGATATCAGAGGGCTGGGCGCGGGGCGATATTCCGGCCGTCTAGCGCGTCCCTGCGATTGACGGACTGCCTGCCCGGGAGCAGAGTTCCGCTGCGGGGATCAGCCATGACCGTTACATACGACTTTGCCGGCAAGACGGCGATCGTTACCGGTGGCTCAAGGGGCATCGGCAGGGCCGTGGCCACGCAGTTGGTAAGGTCGGGAGCCGACGTCTGGATATGGGACGCCGATCCTGCGCCGAATGATGAAACCCGCAGCCAGACCGTCGACGTGACCAAGGCGCAGGACATAAGCAATGCCCTCGGCGAAGTCGTCGCCAGTACGGGCCAAATCGATATTCTCGTCAACAATGCGGGCTATCTTGGTCCTTACCTTGGCTTCGAGGCCTTCGATCCGGCCGAATGGCGCATCATCGGGGTCAATCTCGTCGGGACGTTCGAGGTCACGCACCAGGTATTGCCGGTCATGCGCAAGACCGGCCGCGGCCGCATCGTCAACATGGGATCGCTCGCCGGCAAGGAAGGATTGCCGAACCTAGCGGCCTATTCGGCGGCGAGCGCAGGCATCATTGCCTTCACCAAAGCCTTGTCGCGTGAGGTCTGCGACACCGACATTCGCGTCAACTGCGTCGCGCCCGGACCGATCGATACCGATCTTATCCGGCGTCTCGGCAACGAGGTCGTCAGTGAGATGATTGGGGCCAGTCCGCTCAAGCGGCTTGGGGCGGCGGAGGAGGTCGCGGCGCTGGTCCTCTGGCTCTGTTGCGATGCCTCGAGCTTCAATACCGGCGCGGTGTTCGACATGTCGGGCGGCAGGGCGCGGTATTGACGCACGCGCCTCAGGTGCTGACGGAGTTCGCCGCCCGCAAGCTGCAGCCGGTGATCTTGAAGCTGCCGTCCGGCTGCTGCTCCAGCGTGTAGACCGCCACGTAGTCCTTGCCGTCGGGTCCGACGATCAGCACCTGCTGGATGATCGAGACCGGCCCGGTCTGCTCGACCTTGCCGAAGGAATAGCTCTGCGGCTTGCGCACCGGCGCGTAGCCGTTGGTGACCATGTTCATGAAGGTGTCGACGGTCGGGAATATCCGTTTCACGTTCGGCGCCGCGAAACTGTAGGCGGTGGCGCCGTCATCGGCGAGGAAGGCTTTCAACTGGCTGTCTATGACTGTCTGCGCCGCCTTGACCTCAGCGTCGCCGGCAAATGCCGAAGAGGCCAGGAGCAGTGGAACGATTGCGAATGCGAATAACGCGCTGCGCATGGTCTGCCTCCGTTGTCCCTCAAAAATCGCTATCCGAAGACGCATCATACCATACGCCTCGAGACGCCTCGCGGTTTCAGCGATCGCAAACATTCGCCTGTCTGGCGAGACCGAGCCGAATTCCAACGCTTGAAAGCCCGCTCTCAGTCTGCGAGAAGGGCCGCTCATTCGAGCTGAGGCTAGGCAGGACCAGGCAATGAAGGCATTTTTCGTGCAGATAAAGTGCGATCTGGGCAAGGCCTACGACGTTGCCAGCGCCCTGGCCGATGCCGAGATCGCTTCGGAAATCTACTCGACAGCCGGAAATTACGACTTGCTCGCCAAATTCTATGTCGACGACGAGGAAGACATCGGCCACTTCGTCAACGAGAAAGTGCAGATTCTTCCCGGCATCAAGGACACGTTCACGGTCGTCACCTTTCGCGCGTTTTGATCCGCATCCGGCATCTGCCCGGACAGGAAGCAAAGCCTGACCACGGCCCTATCGGTACTGCCTTAATTTTAGGCAAGAGCGATATACTGATCGCCGGCGCCCACCAAATCACCGATTGCGCTTGATTTTCTCCAGCGAGGCCAGTGAAATGGCGTCACAGGGGAGTATGCGATTGGCAGCGTTCGACGAAATGCTACCGGAAGTTTCCGGGCTGAGAAAACCGTATTCGGCTTACGATCGCTGGCTGAAGGAACAGGACCCGGCCAGGCTTACCGAGAAGATGCAGGACGCCGAACGCGTCTTTCGCAAGACCGGCATCACTTTCGCCGTCTATGGCGAGCAGGAAGCATCGGAGCGGCTGATACCCTTCGACATCGTTCCGCGCATCATTTCGGGCAATGAATGGCGACGGCTAACGCAAGGCATCGAGCAGCGCGTTCAGGCGCTGAACGCCTTTCTCGATGACATCTACCATCGCCAGGAGATCTTGCGCGCCGGCCGGGTGCCGAAGGAGTTGATCGCCAAGAACGAGGCGTTCCTGCCCGAGATGATCGGGGTGCGGCCGCCGGCCGGCGTCTATACCCATATTATCGGCGTCGACATAGTGCGCATCAGCGAGAACGAGTTCTACGTGCTGGAGGACAACGCGCGCACGCCGTCCGGCGTCTCCTACATGCTGGAGAACCGCGAGACGATGATGCAGCTCTTTCCCGAGTTGTTCCAGCAGATCAAGGTGCGGCCGGTTGAGAATTATCCGCAGCTCTTGCGCCAGTCGCTGGCCGCAGTGCGGCCGCAAAGCACCAAGGGCGCGCCGACCATTGCCGTGCTGACGCCGGGCAGCTTCAACTCGGCCTATTTCGAACATGCTTTCCTTGCCGACCAGATGGGGGTGCAACTCGTCGAAGGGCAGGATCTGCGCGTCGTCGATGGCCATGTCGCGATGCGCACTACCGAGGGCTACAAGCAGATCGATGTGCTCTACCGGCGTGTCGACGACTCGTTCCTCGATCCGTTGACCTTCCGCCCCGATTCGGCACTTGGCGTGCCGGGCATTATGGACGTCTACCGCGCCGGCAATATCACGATCGCCAATGCGCCGGGAACCGGCATCGCCGACGACAAGGCGATCTATTCCTACATGCCCGAGATCGTCGAATTCTACACCGGCCGCAAGGCGATGCTCGGCAACATCCCGACCTGGCGCTGCTCGGAGCCGGACAGCCTGAAATATGTGCTCGAACACATCGACGAATTGGTGATCAAGGAAGTCCACGGGTCCGGCGGTTACGGCATGCTGGTCGGCCCGGCGGCGACCAAGAAGGAATGCGAAGAGTTTTCCAAAAAGCTCGCGACAAAACCGTCGAACTACATCGCCCAGCCGACGCTGGCGCTGTCGACCTGCCCGATCCTGACGGACAAGGGGCTGGCGCCGCGCCACGTCGATCTGCGCCCCTATGTGCTGGTTTCCGACCGTATCCAGATCGTGCCCGGCGGGCTGACCCGAGTAGCGCTCAAGGAAGGCTCGCTGGTCGTCAATTCCTCGCAAGGCGGCGGCACGAAGGATACGTGGGTGTTGGATGATTAGAGAGTGAATAGTGAATAGTGAATAGTAAGGATATGTGTCGTTGATGTTGGTGAAATGCCCTGAAGTGAAGCACGCAGCATCGTGGCCCGGAATCTGGACAGTCACCAATCACTATTCACCATTCACTATTCACCGCAGGACCGCCTGACATGCTTCTCGGCCGCACCGCCAACGGGCTTTACTGGATGAACCGCTATATCGAGCGGGCGGAAAACATGGCGCGGCTGGTGGATGCCGGCCTGCGCATGGCGCTGACTCGTACTCAGAACGCTTCGGAGGAGTGGAATTCGGTGCTGCTCAGCGCCGGTTCGGACGCCGCCTTCACGCAGAAATATTCCGACTACACCGCAGCCAATGTCGCCGATTATCTGCTGCGCGATACATCGAACCCGTCGAGCACGATGTCGTCTATCGAAACGGCCCGTAACAATGCCCGCATGGTGCGTACCGCGTTGACGCGTGAAACCTGGGAAAGCATCAACGAAGCCTGGATGTCGCTGAAGCGGATGCTGGCCAAGCCGATCGACGAGCGCGACCTGCCCAACGCGCTCGACGCAATCAAACGCGAGACGGCGCTGATTCGCGGATCGTTCTACGGCACGATGCTGCGCAACGAGATTTTCGATTTTTCGCAACTCGGCACGTATGTCGAACGCGCCGACAACACCGCGCGCATCCTGGATGTGAAATACTACGTGCTGTTGCCGTCGATCTCCTGGGTCGGCTCGACGCTGGACAACTACCAGTGGGAATCGATCCTGCGCTCGGTGTCGGCGCATCGTTCCTATCGCTGGGTTTATGACGCCGACTACAAGCCGAGCAACATCGCCGATTATCTGATCCTCAACGTGCGCATGCCGCGCTCGCTGACCTTTTGCTACCGCTTCCTGACGGAGCATCTCAAATTCCTGGGTGACGACTATGGGGAGCGCCACGCCTGTCATGCGACGGCTGCCAAGACCCAGGCCATGCTGACGGCCGGGTCGATCAAGGATATTTTCGACGCCGGCCTGCATGAATTCCTGGCCAATTTCATCCGCGACAACACCAGGCTCGGCGACGAGATCGCGCAGGATTACAGGTTCTATTGAGCATGACGCCAAAAAGCGGAGACCGGTTTTCGGAAAAGCTCATGCTCCAGGGACGTGTGCGATGCGGCTGAAGATCACCCACCGGACCGAATACCGCTACGATGCGCCGGTGCATTATTTGTTGCAGCGTTTGCGGCTGCTCCCGGTGAACGGGCGCACCCAGACGGTACTGTCCTGGGCGCTGAAGATTGAAGGCGCACGCGAGGAAGTGCGTTTCACCGACCATTTCGGCAATGATACCCGGCTGTTGAGCGTCGAGGGCGAGCGCGACTTCATCACCGTCGAAGCTGCCGGCGAAGTGGTGACGCGCGACACTGCCGGCGTCTGCGGACCGCACCAGGGTTTCGCGCCGCTCTGGCTGTTCGGCCATGAAACGCCGCTGACGACGATCGGCAGCGGCATTCGCGAGCTTGCTGCCTCGGTCGGCAAGGGCACCGACATTGAGAGGCTGCACCGGCTAATGGCCGTAATCGGCGAGCGTGTCGCTTATACACCCGGCACCACCAACGCGACGACGCCGGCCGAAGAGGCCCTGGCGCTCAAGACCGGCGTTTGCCAGGACCACAGCCACATCTTCGTTGCCGCGGCGCGCGCCATGGATTTTCCGGCGCGCTACGTCAGCGGCTATCTGATGATGGATGCGGCGATCGAGCAGGCGGCAAGCCACGCCTGGGCCGAGGCGCATGTCTCGGGCCTCGGCTGGGTCGCCTTCGACGTAGCCAACGGCATTTCTCCAGACGAGCGCTATGTGAAGGTGGCGACCGGCCGCGATTATCGCGACGCCACGCCGGTGTCGGGAATTCGGCAGGGACAGGCGGAAGAACAGCTTGCGGTCACCGTCACCGTGGAGCAGTAATCCCCGGCAAGATTGTTGCCAAAGAGATTCGATGACCTATTGCGTCGGCCTGAAGATCGATCGCGGGCTCGTGTTCATGTCGGACACGCGCACCAATGCCGGCATGGATTCGATCTCGACCTTCAGGAAGATGCATGTCTGGGAAGAGCCGGGCGAGCGCGTCATCGTTTTGATGTCGGCCGGCAATCTGGCGACGACCCAGGCCGTGGTCAGCCTGCTCGACGAACGCACCAAGGCAGTGGCCGAGCGCCGTGCCACGCTGCTCGAAACGCCTTCCATGTACCAGACAGTGCGGTTGGTCGGAGACACCGTCAAGGAGGTCATCGCCAGCTCGTCGCCGGCTGGCGAAAAGGCGGATTCCTACTTCAACGCCTCCTTCATCCTCGGTGGTCAGATCAAGGGCAGCGCGCCGCGCCTGTTCATGATCTATCCGGAAGGCAATTTCATCGAATCCACCGACGACACGCCGTTCTTCCAGATCGGTGAGACCAAATACGGCAAGCCGATCATTATCCGCGCTTATGAAAAGACGATGAGTTTCGCCGAGACGGTGAAGTTGCTGTTGGTGTCGTTCGACTCGACGCTGAAGTCCAACCTGTCGGTCGGCCTGCCGCTCGACCTGCTGTTCTATGAAAAGGACACTTTCAAGGTCGGCCTCAAAAAGCGAATAACCCAGGACGATCAATATTATCGCACGATCTCGGATAGCTGGTCGAACGCGCTGAAGACCGCCTTTGCCAGTTTGCCTGATTTTCCCGAATGAAAACCTACGTTTTTCGTGCTCTTTGATGGCGGCTCGATGAGGCGCTACGGAGGCGAAGATGAATAGGGACGAATTCCGCGAATGGTCGCTGCGAGCGGCTGAATGGGGCGTCGACTACAGAAACAGCCTTCGGGAGAGACCGGTGCGGCCGCTTGTCGAGCCCGGCGAAATCTTCAAAAGCATCGATACCGCGCCGCCGGAAGACGGTGAAACGATGCAGGCAATCTTCGCCGATTTCGAGCAAAAGATCCTGCCTGGCATGACGCACTGGCAGCATCCGCGTTTCTTCGCCTATTTTCCGGCTAACGCGGCACCGGCATCCGTCGTGGCCGAGTATCTGGTTTCCGCGATGGCCGCGCAATGCATGCTCTGGCAGACCTCGCCGGCGGCAACCGAGCTCGAGATGCGGGTCGTCGACTGGATGCGGCAGGCGCTTGGTTTGCCGGAGGGATTTTCCGGCGTCATGCAGGATTCGGCTTCATCGGCGACGCTTGCCGCCGTGCTGACCATGCGCGAGCGCGCGCTCGACTGGCAAGGCAACAAGAGCGGCCTGCAGGGCCAGCCGGTCGTGCGGGTCTATTCTTCCGACCAGGTCCATACTTCCATCGACCGGGCGATCTGGGTGTCGGGCATCGGCGAGGCGAACCTCGTGCGCATTCCGGTCGCCGGACGCTTCCGCACCATGCGGACGGCGGCTCTGGAAGCAGCTATCGTCACCGACCGCGAAAACGGCATGCTGCCGGCCGGCATTATCGCCAGCGTCGGCGGCACCAGTACCGGCGGCACCGACGATGTCGCGGCTGTTGCCGCTGTGGCGAAGCGGCACGGGCTCTACCTGCATGTCGATGCCGCATGGGCCGGCTCGGCCATGATCTGCCCCGAGTTCCGGCATTTCTGGGCCGGCGCCGAAAGTGCCGATTCCATCGTCTTCAACCCGCATAAATGGCTGGGCGCACAGTTCGATTGCTCGATGCAGTTCATCCGCCAGCCGGAGGACCTCGTGCGCACGCTGGCGATCAAGCCCGAATTCCTCAAGACGCATGGCCGCGACGGGGTCATCAACTACTCCGAATGGTCGGTGCCGCTCGGCCGAAGGTTCCGCGCGCTGAAACTTTGGTTCCTGCTGCGTGCGCATGGCTTGGAAAATCTGCGGAACATGATCCGCAACCATGTCGCCTGGAGCGAGCGCCTCGTCGCCTGGCTGTCTCGGGAGCCGGATTTCGAGATCGTCACGGAACCGATGCTGTCGCTGTTCTCATTCCGCCATCTCGCGGCTGCGGGAATCGACCTTGACGAGCACAATTTGCGGCTGGTCAACGCGATCAACGATGACGGCCGCATTTACCTGACGCAGACCCGGGTGGACGGGCAGGTGGCGATCCGCTTTCAGGTCGGGCAGTTCGAAACGACTGCGGCGGACGTCGATACTGCTTTCGAGGTCATCACTGAGATCGCGCGGGGCCTGAGTTGATAGCCTCGTCGAGTTTGCGCCGGAGCTTTTCTCTCTGCAGTTGCCCGATTTTCATTAGCCGGCTCATACCTGTTCATGGCTTTCGTTTTCAGCTATAGACGAGAAAAACGAAAATGAGAGGTTGCTAGATGTACCTGTCGCCGCGTCATTCCGAAATCATCCAGATGGCCAAGGACCATGGCCGCGTACTGGTCGAGGAGCTGGCGACGCATTTCAACGTGACGCCGCAAACGATCCGCAAGGATCTCAACGATCTCTGCGACCAGCGGCTTTTGTCCCGCATTCATGGCGGGGCGTTGTTCCCGTCCGGCATCGAGAACATGGAATATGAGGCTCGGCGTAAGATCGCCGCCGAGGAGAAGGAGGCGATCGGCCGCGCAGCAGCCCGGCTGATCCCCGACAACGCGTCTCTGTTCATCAATATCGGGACAACGACGGAAGCTGTCAGCAAGTCGCTGCTCGATCACAGCGGCCTGATGGTCATCACCAATAACATCAATGTTGCCAACAGGATGCGCATATATCCTTCGATCGAGGTGGTGATCGCCGGCGGTGTCGTGCGCGGTTCCGACGGCGGTGTGGTCGGCGAGGCAGCGGTCGATTTCATCAGGCAGTTCAAAGTCGATTTTGCGGTAATCGGCGCCTCGGCCATCGACCATGACGGCGCACTGCTCGACTTCGATTTTCGCGAGGTGAAGGTGGCCCAGGCGATCATCGCCAACGCCCGGCATGTGATCCTGGTGTCGGACCAGACCAAATTCGAGCGCACCGCGCCCGTCCGCATTGGCCATCTGTCGCAGGTCAACACCTTTATCACCGATCGTTGCGACATCCCGTCGGTGCGCAAGATCTGTCAGGAGGCAGAAGTTCAGCTGATCGAAACGTCGCTCTCCTAGAGATGCCGTAGCGGCATCTTCCGCCTATTATTATTTCGTTTGACATTCGTTATCATTTCGAAATAATTCCCCTACGGTTTCGCAAGAACCCAAAAATGCTGCAATGCGAAATCGAGGGAGGATTCTTTTGAGCGCATCACCGATTCATGACATTTTCGTCATCGGTGGCGGCATCAATGGCTGCGGCATCGCCCGCGATGCCGTTGGACGTGGCTTTTCGGTCTTTCTTGCCGAGATGAACGATCTGGCCAGCGGGACCTCTTCCGGCTCGACCAAACTGATCCATGGCGGCTTGCGCTATCTCGAGTTCTACGAATTCCGCCTGGTACGCGAAGCGCTGATGGAACGTGAGGTCCTGTGGAGGAACGCGCCGCACATCATCTGGCCGATGCGCTTCGTGCTGCCATACGCCAAGGGGCTGCGTCCGGCCTGGCTAATCCGGCTCGGGCTTTTCCTCTACGACCATATTGGCGGGCGCAAATTGCTGCCGCCGACGAAAACGCTGGACATGGCCAAGGATCCGGCCGGCAAGCCGCTGAAGCCGCTGTTTCGAAAGGCGTTCGAATATTCGGACGGTTGGGTCAACGATGCCCGGCTGGTTGTGTTGAACGCCCGTGACGCTGCCGAGCGCGGCGCAACCGTTAGAACCCGAACAAAGGTCGTCAGCGCACGCCGCGAAGGCAATCTCTGGACGGTCAGGCTTGAAAATGTGCGGACCGGCGATACCGAGGAGGTCAAGGCGCGGCTGCTGGTCAATGCCGCCGGCCCGTGGGTCGACCAGGTGCTGTCGGCCACCGTCGGCTTGAACGACGTGCACAATGTCCGCCTCGTACAAGGCAGCCACATCGTCGTTGGCAAGAAATTCGACGACCCACGCGCATATTTCTTTCAGAACAAGGACGGGCGCATCATTTTCGCCATCCCTTACGAGGACGAATTCACGCTCATCGGCACCACCGATCGGGACTATCCCGGCGATCCGCACAACGTCAGGATCAGTGACGCCGAGATCGACTATCTCTGCGCTGCGGCAAGCGAATATTTCGCGCAGCCGGTCAAGCCGTCGGATATCGTCTGGACCTATTCCGCGGTGCGGCCGCTCTACGACGATGGCGCCTCAAAGGCGCAGGAAGCCACCCGAGACTATGTGCTGAAGGCCGATGGAGGCGAGGGTGCCGCCCCGATCGTCAACGCCTTTGGCGGCAAGATCACCACCTACCGCAGATTGTCGGAATCGATGCTTGAGAAGATCGAGGGTTTTCTCGGCAAGCGCGGCAAATCATGGACGGCAAACGCGCCGCTGCCCGGCGGTGACTTTGCCGTCACCGGCTTCGATGCCGAGGTGGCGAAACTGAAGACGGCGTACCCGTTCCTCGACGCGCGGCTGGCCCGCCGGTTGACCCGGCTCTACGGCACCCGCGCAAGGAAGCTGCTGGGCCTCGCCAAGTCGAACGTCGATCTTGGCCGCAACTTCGGCGCCGATCTCTTCGAAGCCGAGGTGCGCTACCTCGTCGAAAACGAATGGGCGATGACTGCCGAGGATGTATTGTGGCGCCGGACCAAGCGCGGCCTGCGTCTCAGCCGTGAGCAGGCGGCAGTGCTCGACGAGTTCATGCGCGGAATAAGCCGGCAGCACGTAGCGGCTGCCGAATAGGGACGGCCGACTGATGCAGAAAGCCTGGGAGGAGGCATCATGCTTGAACTGAGAAACGTGACGAAGAAGGTGGGTGCGGCGGAACATATCCGCGACGTCTCGCTGACGTTTCAGCACGGCTCGCTCAACGTCCTGCTCGGGCCGACGCTCTCCGGCAAGACCAGCCTGATGCGGCTGATGGCGGGCCTCGACGTGCCGACCTTCGGCTCGGTCTGGTTCGATGGCAAGGATGTCACTGGCATGCCGGTGCAAAAGCGCAACGTCGCCATGGTCTACCAGCAATTCATCAATTATCCGGCGATGACGGTCTACGAGAACATCGCCTCGCCGCTGCGGGTGGCCGGCACGGATCAGGCAACGGTCGACAGGGAGGTGCGCAATGCCGCCGCCCTTCTCAAACTCACGCCCTATCTCGATCGGACGCCTCTCAGTCTGTCGGGCGGCCAGCAGCAGCGCACCGCGCTGGCCCGCGCCATCGTCAAGAATGCCAGCCTCGTGCTGCTCGACGAGCCGCTCGCCAATCTCGACTACAAGCTGCGCGAAGAATTACGCGCGGAACTGCCGAAGGTCTTCGCGGCCGCCGGCACAATCTTCGTTTATGCCACGACCGAGCCGCACGAGGCCTTGCTGCTCGGCGGCAACACGGCAACGCTTTCCGAGGGCAGCATCACCCAGTTCGGGCCGACCATCGAAGTGTTCCGCAAGCCGGTCGATCTGGTGACGGCGAGAACCTTCGCCGATCCGCCGCTCAACACCATCGTGCTTGCCAAGAAGGGCCTGGATTTCCTGCTCGAGGGCGGCGTGAAATTGCCGGTGCCGGCCGAGCTCTTCGGCATTGCCGATGCGATCTATACGATAGGCTTCCAGCCCCATCATCTTTCCCTCGATCGGCCCAACGCCGCCGCAGTGCCGGTGCGCGCAAAGGTGACGATCACCGAGATCACGGGATCGGAAAGCTTCATCCATCTCGATTTTGCCGATGCGCGCTGGGTCATGCTGACCCACGGCATTCGCGACTTCGAGCCGGACGAGGAGGTCGAGGTGTTCATCGACCCGCGCCACATCATGGTCTTCGACGAGCACGGCCGCGCCGTGGCCGCGCCGAAGCTGGCGGCTTAGGAGGAAGCGATGGCGCGCATCGATGTCAATCATATCCGCCACACCTATCTGCAGAACCCGCGCACGGATGCCGATTTCGCCCTGAAGGAAGTGCACCACACGTTCGAGGATGGCGGCGCTTATGCGCTGCTCGGCCCATCGGGCTGCGGCAAGACCACGCTGCTCAACATCATTTCGGGATTGCTGCATCCCTCGCATGGCCAGCTGCTGTTCAACGGCAGGAACGTGACCAATCTGTCGACCCAAGAGCGCAACATTGCCCAGGTCTTCCAGTTCCCGGTGATCTACGACACGATGACCGTCTACGACAATCTGGCATTCCCGCTGCGCAATCGCGGCGTGCCGGAGGCCGACGTCGACCGCAAGGTGCGCGAGACGCTCGAGATGACCGGGCTGGCCGACATGGCCAAACGAAAGGCGCGCGGACTGACCGCCGACCAGAAGCAGAAAATCTCGCTCGGACGCGGGCTGGTGCGCTCCGACGTCAATGCCATCCTGTTCGACGAGCCGTTGACCGTCATCGACCCGCATATGAAATGGGTGCTGCGCTCGCAGTTGAAGCAGCTTCACCGCCGCTTCGGCTACACCATGGTCTATGTCACGCACGACCAGACCGAGGCGTTGACCTTCGCCGACAGGGTGGTCGTCATGTATGACGGCGAAATCGTGCAGATCGGCACACCGGCGGAGCTGTTCGAGCGCCCGCGCCACACCTTTGTCGGCTATTTCATCGGCTCGCCCGGCATGAATGTCATGCCGGTGGCGATCGACGGCAAGACCGCGAAGCTGGGCTCGCAGCAGATCGAACTGCCGGGCGTGCCCAAGGCGGGTGGCGGCGCCATCGAGCTCGGCATCCGTCCCGAATATGTGCGCCTGGGCAGCCAGGGCATGGCCGTCCGGGTGAGCAAGATCGAGGACGTCGGCCGCCACAAGGTGGTCCGTGCCAATCTCGAAGGGCGCGAGATCGCCGCCGTCATCGGCGAGGACGAGACAGTGCCGGCCGATCCGAAGGTGCAGTTCGACCCGGCCGGCATCAACATCTATGCCGATTCCTGGCGCGTCGAGATGGGAGCCTGAAGTGGAAAAGACCTGGAACAACAGAGCCTGGTTCCTGGTGCTGCCGGTGCTGCTGCTGGTGGCGTTCTCGGCGGTCATACCGCTGATGACGGTCGTCAATTATTCGGTACAGGACACTTTCGGCAACAACGTCTTCTTCTGGGCCGGCACCGAGTGGTTCGAGGAACTGCTTTCCTCCAGCCGCTTCTGGCAGGCAATGATCCGCAACCTTGTCTTCTCCTTCATTATCCTGGCGATCGAAGTGCCGCTCGGCATCTTCATTGCGCTCAATATGCCGAAGAAGGGTTGGGGCGTGCCTGTTTGCCTTGTTTTGATGGCGTTGCCGCTGCTGATCCCGTGGAACGTCGTCGGCACCATCTGGCAGGTGTTCGGGCGCAACGACATTGGCCTGCTCGGCTATTACGTCAACGCGCTCGGCATCGACTATAATTATGTGCAAGACCCTTACGACGCCTGGGTCACGGTTATCATCATGGACGTCTGGCATTGGACCAGCCTCGTCGTTCTGCTCTGCTATGCCGGCCTGGTCTCGATCCCCGATGCCTTTTATCAGGCGGCCAAGATCGACGGTGCCTCGCGCTGGGCGGTGTTCCGTTACATCCAGCTGCCGAAGATGAACCGCGTGCTGCTGATCGCCGTGCTGCTGCGCTTCATGGATAGCTTCATGATCTACACGGAGCCGTTCGTGGTCACCGGTGGCGGCCCCGGCAACTCGACGACTTTTCTTTCGATCGATCTCGTCAAGACCGCGCTCGGCCAGTTCGACCTCGGCCCGGCGGCGGCGATGTCGCTGGTCTACTTCCTTATCGTCCTGCTGTTGTCGTGGGTGTTCTACACCGTGATGACCAATTACGACGCGGAGCGTTGAGATGAGCCGCACCGAAGAGAGAGCCGATAGGGTGAGTGAGACGACAGCTTCGGAAGGGCTCGCCAGCACGCTACGGCAGGACGAGATCGCACGGCTGATGCGCCGTCGCGGCGAGGAGTCGCGCTGGTGGTGGATCGTGCCGACGCTCTACATCGTCGTTCTGCTTTTGCCGATCTACTGGCTCATCAATATGAGCTTCAAGACCAATGGCGAGATCGTCTCGTCGCTGACGCTCTACCCGCACGCGCCGACATTGGCGAATTACCGCACCATCTTCACCGACGCGTCCTGGTATTCGGGCTACATCAACTCGATCACCTATGTGGTTATGAACATGGTGATTTCCGTGGCTGCGGCACTGCCTGCTGCCTATGCCTTTTCGCGCTATCGCTTCCTCGGCGACAAGCATCTGTTCTTCTGGCTGCTGACCAACCGCATGGCGCCGCCGGCGGTGTTCGCGCTGCCATTCTTCCAGCTTTATTCGGCCTTCGGCCTTATCGACACCCATATCGCAGTGGCTCTGGCGCATTGCCTTTTCAACGTGCCGCTGGCGGTGTGGATCCTCGAAGGCTTCATGTCGGGCGTGCCGAAGGAGATCGATGAGACCGCCTATATCGACGGCTATTCGTTCCCGCGCTTCTTCATCAAGATCTTCATGCCGCTGATTGCGAGCGGCATCGGCGTGGCGTGCTTCTTCTGCTTCATGTTCTCGTGGGTCGAGCTGCTGATCGCCCGGACGCTGACGACCACGGACGCCAAGCCGATCGCCGCGACCATGACCCGCACCGTTTCGGCCGCCGGCATGGATTGGGGGCTGCTTGCCGCAGCCGGCGTGCTGACGCTGATCCCTGGCGCGCTCGTCATCTGGTTTGTGCGCAACTACATCGCCAAGGGCTTTGCCCTGGGGAGGGTATGATGGAACAGGTCGATAGAAGGCCGTGGTGGTGGGCCGTGCTGTTTCTCGCCCTGGTCGTTGTGGCCTGGGTGGCCCTTCAAATCGATTTCGTGGCAATAACGGTAGGTTTCAGCGATCCGACAAATATCCGCCTGTGGGGATTTAACCTCTCGTCCAACCTCGATTTTTCGTGGATGGCCTGGACGTGGCCGACCGCGGCCTTCTTTGGAACCATCTTTCTGCTGCTTTGCGGCATGGCGGTGTGGGAATACGTCTCGCCGGGCGGCAATCCGCGCGTCGGCGTGCTGCGCTTCGAAACGACGCGCGGCGACCGCCTGTTCCTGTCGCTGCTTGGCAGCGCCTTTATCCATCTCGCTTGGCTGGGTCTAGTCGGACCCAATCTGTGGTGGGCTCTCGCTCTCTCCGTGGTCTACGCCGTCGGCGTGTTCCGCTACGTATAGAGGGGGAAACTGTTGGAACGGCGGCGTGCCGGCCGCCGATCCAGATCGCACTTTGAACTTTAACAGTGGAGGAAATACATGCGACGGCAATTTTTGACATCAACAACTGCGCTTGTCCTGTTGCTCGGGGCAAGCAATGCCTATGCCGGAATGGACGAAGCCAAGGCCTTCCTCGATAAGGAAATCGGGCCCCTTTCGACGCTTTCGCGCGCCGACCAGGAAGCCGAAATGCAATGGTTCATCGATGCCGCGAAACCTTTCGCCGGCATGGACATCAAGGTAGTTTCCGAAACCATCGCCACGCATCAGTATGAATCGCAGGTGCTGGCGCCGGCCTTTACGGCCATCACAGGCATCAAGGTTACGCATGACGTCATTCAGGAAGGCGACGTCGTCGAGAAGATCCAGACCCAGATGCAGACCGGCCAGAACCTCTATGACGGCTGGGTCAACGATTCCGATCTGATCGGCACGCACTGGCGCTACCAGCAGGTGCGCAACCTGACCGACTGGATGGCAGGCGACGGCAAAGATGTCACCAACCCGAATCTCGACCTGAAGGATTTCATCGGCACCTCGTTCACCACCGCGCCCGACAAGAAGCTCTACCAGCTTCCCGACCAGCAGTTCGCGAACCTCTACTGGTTCCGTTACGACTGGTTCAACGACGAGAAGAACAAGGCGGACTTCAAGGCCAAATACGGCTACGACCTCGGCGTGCCGGTGAATTGGTCGGCCTATGAGGACATTGCAGCCTTCTTCACCGGTCGCGAGATCGACGGCAAGAAGGTCTACGGCCATATGGACTATGGCAAGAAGGACCCGTCGCTCGGCTGGCGGTTCACCGACGCCTGGCTGTCGATGGCCGGCAATGGCGACAAGGGCATTCCGAACGGTCTGCCCGTCGACGAATGGGGCATCAAGGTCGACGAGAATTCGCGTCCGGTCGGTTCCTGCACGGCGCGCGGCGGCGACACCAATGGTCCGGCTTCCGTCTACGCCATCCAGAAGTATCTCGATTGGCTGAAGGCCTATGCACCGGCGGAAGCCCAGGGCATGACCTTCTCCGAATCGGGGCCAGTCCCGGCGCAGGGCGCGGTTGCCCAGCAGATCTTCTGGTACACCGCCTTCACCGCCAGCATGGTCGACGCCAGCGCCAAGGCGGTGCTGAACGACGACGGCACGCCGAAGTGGCGCATGGCGCCGTCGCCGCATGGCGTCTACTGGAAGGACGGCATGAAGCTCGGCTATCAGGACGTCGGTTCCTGGACGCTGATGAAGTCGACGCCGACCGACCGCGCCAAGGCCGCCTGGCTCTACGCGCAGTTCGTCACCTCGAAGACGGTCGACGTGAAGAAGAGCCATGTCGGCCTGACCTTCATCCGCGAGAGCACGATCCACGACAAGAGCTTCACCGAACGTGCGCCAAAGCTCGGCGGCTTGATCGAGTTCTACCGCTCGCCGGCGCGCGTCCAGTGGTCGCCGACCGGCACCAACGTGCCGGACTATCCGAAGCTGGCACAGCTCTGGTGGCAGGCGATCGGCGATGCTTCGTCGGGTGCCAAGAGCGCGCAGGAAGCGATGGACTCGCTCTGCGCCGAGCAGGAAAAGGTGATGAGCCGCATCGAGAAGTCGGGCGTCCAGGGCGATATCGGCCCGAAGATGGCCGAAGAGCATGACCTCGCCCACTGGAACGCGGACGCGGTCAAGAAGGGCAATCTCGCTCCTCAGCTCAAGATCGAGAACGAGAAGGAAAAGCCGGTCACCATCAACTACGACGAGCTGGTGAAGAGCTGGCAGCAATAGGGATATTTGATGCGGGCGTCCGCGCCCGCATCGCCACACTCAGGGGAGGCGGCATGTTGCCGTCTCCCCTGTTTGCGTGAACGGCTCCGCGCCATCTGGCTTCGGGACACCGTAGCACCTTGAATTCGCTTCGACGGGAGAGAGAATGACCGGATATATCCTTGCAATCGACCAGGGGACGACATCGAGCCGGGCGATCCTGTTCGACGACAAGATGAAGGTCGTCGGTAGCGGGCAAAAGGAATTCACCCAATACTATCCGGCCTCCGGCTGGGTCGAGCACGATCCCGAGGAGATCTGGGCAAGCGTGGTGGAAACGGTAAAGGCCGCGCTGAAGACAGCCGGCCGCAACGCGGCGGAAGTCGCCGCGATCGGCATCACCAACCAGCGCGAAACCGTCGTCATCTGGGACAAAGAGACCGGCAAGCCGATCCACAACGCGATTGTCTGGCAGGACCGCCGCACCGCGCCGCTATGCCAGAAACTGAAGAAGCTGGGGCTGGAGAAGAAATTCACGAAAAAGACCGGCCTGCTGCTCGATCCCTATTTCTCCGGCACCAAGATCGCCTGGATGCTGGACAAGGTGAAGGGCGCCAGAAAACGCGCCGAGAAGTGCGAACTGCTGGCCGGCACCATCGACAGCTTTCTGATTTGGCGCCTGACTGGCGGCAAGGTCCACGCCACTGACGCCACCAACGCCTCGCGCACACTGGTCTACAACATCGAACAAAACGCCTGGGACGACGAGCTGCTGGCCATTCTTGGCATACCTGCAAGAATGCTGCCGCAGGTGAAAGATTGTGCCGATGATTTTGGAATCACCGACAAAAGCCTGTTTGGTGCACAGATCAGAATCCTCGGTGTGGCCGGCGACCAGCATGCGGCGGCGATCGGCCAGGCCTGTTTCGAGCCAGGCATGATGAAATCCACCTACGGTACCGGTTGTTTCGCACTGCTCAACACCGGCAGCGATCTAGTGCGTTCGAAGAACCGGCTTTTGACCACCATCGCCTACAGGCTGAACGGCAAGACCACCTATGCACTGGAGGGCTCGATCTTTATCGCCGGCGCCGCCGTGCAGTGGCTGCGGGACGGCATCAAGGTGATCGGCAAGGCCGAGCAGAGCGGCAAATTGGCGGCGGACGCCGATCCGACGCAGAACGTCTATCTGGTGCCGGCTTTCGTCGGGCTCGGCGCACCGCACTGGGATGCCGAGGCGCGCGGCGCCATCTTCGGGCTGACCCGCAATTCGGGGCCGGCGGAATTTGCTCGCGCGGCACTGGAATCCGTTGCGTTCCAAACGCGCGATCTGCTTGACGCCATGCGGAAGGACTGGAAGGGCGCCTCGGTCAAGACCGTGCTCAGGGTCGATGGCGGCATGGTGGCGTCGGACTGGACCATGCAGCGGCTGGCCGACATTCTCGATGCGCCGGTCGACCGGCCGACAATTCTCGAGACGACCGCGCTTGGTGCGGCATGGCTGGCCGGCTCGAAGGCCGGTGTCTGGCCGAAGGCGCGGGAATTTGCCAGGAGTTGGGCGCTCGAGCGCCGGTTCAAGCCAGACATGGATGCTTCGACACGCGCCGCCAAGCTGGCCGGCTGGCGCCACGCTGTGCGCAGGACGCTAAGCGTGCAATAAGCAGGGATGGCAGCGGATTCGCACTCATGAAAAACCCGCGCCGTTTCGGCGCGGGCTTTGCAGCCTCTAATCAAACTCAGTAAGGCGACCGGCACTGCCGACGCGGACCGTAGTTCGGCTGATACGTATTGTCGGAGGCACGATAGCTTCGATAATGGTCGTAGCACCACTGCACGTGTGCATCGCCACGATAGACACGATTCTGGTTGACAATCGCGCCCGTAATCAGCGCTCCGGTGGCGAAGGCGGCCAGCGGGAACCAGTAGTCACCGTGACGGCGATAGCCGCGACGATATTCGCGATAGCCGCGATGGCCACGCCAGTACATGCCGTCGTCACGCGAAAAATTGCGACGGAAATCGCGACGCGAGAAATCGCGATTGAAATTCCGGTGCCTCCGCCACGGCTCGTACTGGACGGTCTGGACATTCGAGGTGAGCCCCAGGGCAGGGGGCGCATAGCTGGGCTGAGCGTTGACTGGCACGATCTCCGCGGCAGCGAATGAGATCGAAAGGGTGGTCGCCAGCAGGCCCGACATGATCCTATTCATGATCTTCTCCTTGAAACGCGTGTCCCTTGTCGCGGAAAAACGGGCAGGCTGCGCAAATTGTTCCGCTAAAAATCCCAAGTTGCTGATCTGCAAAGGTTCTCCCGATTCGCTGCTTGCGCTTATCCCGCAAAGCGCGAGCTTCGGCCTTGCGCGAGAGCGGGCAGTTCCGTCAACGCCGAAGCGCACCGCACGGCATGATGGCACGGCAGGAAAGTCCGGTTTGGGAGCTGTCTTTTTCCGGTTGACCGGCCGAGGCTCTCTCCCTATGTTCCGCGCAATTTCGAGGGCGGCCTTTCTGAGCCCGCGGGAGCGCGTAGCTCAGCCGGTAGAGCAACTGACTTTTAATCAGTAGGTCATGGGTTCGAATCCCATCGCGCTCACCAATCCAGATTTTGTACGGCCCGGAGACATAGGTAACAGTTTGTACCTAAGACATGGGTGACAACCTCGTGCCGAACGCATGCAGTGGCCTTAGCCGCCCGCCCCATCATCCATCATCGTGCCAGTGAGTGCCTCATAGGCTCTGCTGCATAGCTGTGAATGCGGACAATCCTTCACGATAAGCACTGGCAACACGGTGAGAACCGCTGCGGCAAGGATTTGCAGGCAAAGACCGACGGCGCTTACCTTCCTGTCGAACACGCCGGCCAGGAAGAAGTAGAGACCCTGGGCCATGCAGGCTGCCGTCAGAATGCCCAGAAGTGTGCTGGTCGCTCTTGCGAAGGGCGTTATGTAGCCGTCGGGAAAACCCAGCATGCCGAGATCCATCGACCATTGCAGCGCCAGCATGACGCTCAGCGCTGACCAGACAAGGGTCGTCGTACGAGCGAACAGCGTCTGCTTTGGTTTGTTGCTCGGATCGGCCATCGGGATCACAGCGGAATTGCTTGCCGGGACATGCAAAAGCTCTCGTCAAATCAGCGAGACGTTGCCGCCGGCATGGCGTTCGAGCCGGCCGGCTAGGTCGAGCTCCAGCAGCACCATGAACACTTGGGCGGGATGCAGGCCGGTGTGGCGGATGATCTCGTCCACTGCTACTGGCGTCGGGCCGAGCGCCTCAACGACGCGGTCGCGGTCGTCCTCGCGCGGCGGCGGTGTTGCCGAAAAGTCGGGCGGCTCTTCAAGCGGCAATGTCCTTGGCGCCCAGTCGCCGACCAGCGGCGCGATCGCACTGGTGACATCGGCGGCCTCGGTCACAAGGGTGGCGCCATCCTTGAGCAGGCCATTGGTGCCGGCGGCGCGCGGATCGAGCGGCGAACCGGGAACGGCGAAGACCAGGCGGCCCATCTCGCCCGCCAGCCGGGCGCTGATCAGCGAGCCGGAGCGCTGTGCGGCCTCGACCACCACCAATCCCAATGCAGCGCCGGCGACGAGCCGGTTGCGGCGCGGAAAATCCTGTGCGCGCGGCTGCCAGCCAAACGGCATTTCGGAGATGATGGCGCCACCGCGCTCGGCGATCTCGTCGCACAGGCCGGCATTTTCGGGCGGGTAGGGCAAATCGAGGCCGCCGGCGAGCACGCCGATCGTGCCGGTCGAAAGGCTGCCCTGGTGCGCGGCCGTATCGATGCCGCGCGCCAAACCGGAGACGATGCCATAGCCGTCACGGCCAAGGTCCGCCGCCAGCATCCGCGCCATCTTGATGCCGGCCAGCGATGCGTTGCGAGCGCCGACGATGGCGACCGCTGGCAAGCGGAACACCGCGCTATTGCCCTTGACCGCAAGCAGCGGCGGCGGATGATCCATGCTTTTCATCAGCGGCGGATAATCCGCCTCGCCGATGCCGACGAAACGGGCGCCGGCCCGCCGGGCCGTCTCCAGCTCGGCCTCGGCCTCCGCAATGGACGGGATGCGGACGATTTTTTTGGCGCCACCCGAAATCATCAGCTCGGGCAGCATCGATAACGCTGCTTCGGCCGAACCGAACCGGTTGATCAGGTCGCGAAAGGAAGCCGGGCCGACATTCGGCGTGCGGATTAGACGAAGCCAGCTCAGCCGCTGCCGGTCGCTGAGGCGCGGCCCGGCGTCGGGCTCGCTCACTCCTTGGCCCCGATCTTACCCTCGGTGCCGGCAAGCAGCCGAGCAATGTTGGCGCGGTGCTTTACGATGACGATGAGGCTCATCGCCGCGAAAAGCCCGGCAATCTGCTGCGTGCTCAGGAAATACAGGGCTACGGGCACGACCACCGCTGCGGTCAGTGCCGCAAGCGAGGAGAAACGGAACAGGAAGGCCACCGCCAGCCAGACGACGGCGAAGATCAGCGCCACCTGCCAGGCAAGGCCGATCAGCACGCCAAGGTAAGTGGCGACACCCTTGCCGCCCTTGAAGCCGAGCCAGATCGGAAAAAGATGACCTAAAAACGCGCCGAAGCCGGCCCAAAGTCCGAGCTCGGGCGCAAATCGGCCGGCGATCAGCACCGCCGCGGTGCCCTTCAGCGCATCGAGCAGAAGTGTGGCCGCGGCCAAGCTCTTGTTGCCGGTGCGCAGCACGTTGGTGGCGCCGATGTTGCCGGAGCCGATGTTGCGCACGTCGCCGAGGCCGGCGGCACGGGTGATCAGCAGGCCAAACGGGATCGAGCCGAGAAGATAGCCGAACACCAATGCCAAGACGGGACTGTAAGCCATTGTTCCCCCGAACTTTCCTTGGCTGAGCGGATTTTAAGGCGTGACGCCTGTTTTCGTCCTACGCCGAAAACACTGTGCGGCCCGCCACTATCGTTTGCAAGACCTTGCCTTGCAGTCGCGCGCCTTCGAAACAGGTGTTTTTCGAGCGTGAGCGGATGCCGCTCTCGCTGACGACCCATGGTTCGTCCAGATCGACGAGCGCAAGGTCGGCCAATGCCCCCGGTTTCAGCGTGCCGCCGGGCAGGCCGAACAATCTTGCCGGCGCGGTCGACAGTGTCTCGACCAGCCGGAGCAGCGTCACGTCGCCATTGTGATAGAGCCGCAGCGCTGCGCCCAATAATGTTTCCAGCCCGATGGCGCCTGCCGCGGCATCGGCGAAGGGCAGGCGCTTGGTGTCGACGTCCTGCGGGTCGTGCGAGGAGACGATGAGGTCGATGGTGCCGTCCTTGATCGCCTCGATCATCGCCAGCCGGTCTTCCTCGGCGCGCAGCGGCGGCGTCAGCCGGAAGAAGGTGCGGTACTCGCCGACATCGTTCTCGTTGAGCGACAGATTGTGGATCGACACGCCTGAGGTGACGTTGGCGCCATCGGCCTTTGCGCGCGCTACCGCGTTTGCCGCCATAGCCGTCGAAATCTTGGCAGCGTGATAGGCGCCGCCGGTCAGGCGAGCCAACGCGAGATCGCGCTCCAGGGGGATCGATTCGGCTTCGCGCGGAATGCCGGCAAGGCCAAGCCAGCTTGCGTAAAGGCCTTCGTTCATCACACCGGCCGAAGCGAGGTCGGCGTCTTGGGTTTCATGCGCGATGACGCCACCGAAATCGCGCGCATAGGTCAGCGCGCGGCGCATCACCAGCGCGCTGGCGATAGAATGCCGGCCGTCGGTGAAGGCGACCGCGCCGGCCTCGCGCAGCAGGCCGAATTCGGTCATCTCGCGGCCTTCCAGCCCCTTGGTGATCGCTGCTGCCGGAAAGATGTTGACGATTGCGGTGTCCTTGGCGGTGCGCAGCACGAACTCGACCAATGCGACGTTGTCGATCACCGGGTCGGTATCGGGCATCATGACGACTGAGGTGACACCGCCGGCCGCCGCAGCGATGCTCGCCGAAGCGATGGTTTCGCGGTGTTCGCCGCCCGGTTCGCCGATGAAGACACGCGCATCGATCAGGCCGGGGAGGATGGTCTTGCCGGCGCAGTCGATGATCGTGGCGCCTTCGGGCGCGCCCTGGTTCAAGGCCGCCTTGCCGGCCGCAACGATTCTGCGGCCTTCGACGATGACGGTGCCGACCTCATCGATGCCGCGCGACGGGTCGACGATGCGGGCTCGGCTGAAGACCGTTATGCCCATCAGCCGCGGCCCTCGTGGTTTCGACGGGGGTCGAGCAGCGCTTCCATCACCGCCATACGCACGGCGACGCCCATCTCAACCTGTTCCTGGATGACGCTTTGCGGGCCGTCGGCGATCGCCGAGGCGATCTCGACGCCGCGGTTCATCGGGCCGGGATGCATGACCAGCGCACCGTCCTTGGCCGCCTTCAGCTTCTCGGCGTCGAGGCCGAAATAGCGGAAATATTCGCGCACCGACGGTACGAAAGCGCCTTCCATGCGTTCGCGCTGCAGGCGCAGCATCATCACCACGTCGGCGTCCTTCAGACCCTCGGCCATCGAGCGGGTAACGATGACGCCCATCTTCTCGATGCCGGCGGGCAAAAGTGTCGAAGGGGCTACGACCCGGACCTGGGCACCAAGCGCGTTGAGCAGGATGATGTTGGAGCGGGCCACGCGCGAATGCAGGATGTCGCCGCAGATCGCCACGATCAGCTTCGACAGCGGACCCTTGGCGCGGCGGATGGTCAGTGCGTCGAGCAGCGCCTGGGTAGGGTGCTCATGGGCGCCGTCGCCGGCGTTGACCACCGAGCAGCCGACCTTTTGGGCAAGAAGTGCTGCCGCGCCGGCCGATTGATGGCGGATGATCAATATGTCGGGACGCATGGCGTTCAGCGTCATCGCCGTATCGATCAGCGTCTCGCCCTTTTTCACCGAAGAGCTCGCTACGGACATGTTCATGACGTCGGCGCCGAGCCGTTTGCCGGCCAGCTCGAATGACGATTGCGTACGGGTCGAGGCTTCGTAGAAGAGATTGATCTGGGTGCGGCCGCGCAGCGTCGATGTCTTCTTGTCAGACTGCCGCGAGATGGCAACGGCCCGGTCCGCCCGGTCGAGCAGTAGCTCGATATCGGCGGGGGAAAGATCGCGGATGCCCAGAAGATGGCGGTGGGGATAAAGTGGCAGGGACGATGCGTCGGTCATCTCAAGTCGCTGCTATAGGGGGGAGGCCTCGCGGCTGCAAGCACCGGCTTGGGATTGGATTGGTTCTCCCCGGTATTTTCGTCGCGCGCCGCTGGCCATAGGCTATAAACCGCCTTGGCTTTGGATTCGCAGCCTTCAGGTGATAAGGACGAAGCGTGACTGACGACGTGACCAACCAGCCGCCGCCGCTGGCCGGCGGCAACGCCTGGCGGGGCGATCCGTTGCTGATCCAGCTTGCCGAGCGCTTTTCCGATCCGGTCCGCAAGGACCTCGACGGGCTTGGTCGTTTCGTTCTGACCCATGAGGCGCAGGAACTGGCCCGTCTTGCCAATGTCGAGACGCCGAAGCTCAGGACCCATGACCGCCAGGGCCGGCGCATCGACCAGGTCGAGTTCCATCCCGCCTATCACGCGCTCATGCGCCGCTCTGTTGCCAACGGGCTGCATTCATCGGTCTGGGAGAATGGCGACGCCGAGATCGGCCGCCGCCACCAGGTGCGCGCTGCACGCTTTTACCTCACGGCTGAGCTCGAGACCGGACATCTCTGCCCGATCACGATGACCAGCGCTTCGCTGGCAGCGCTGATGGCCAGCCCGAAGCTGTTTCGCGAATGGGCGCCTCGGGTGACGACGCGCAAATACGATCAAAGCCAAAAGCCTCCGGTCGAAAAAGCCGGGCTGACACTCGGCATGGGCATGACCGAGAAGCAAGGCGGCACCGATGTCCGTGCCAACGTCACCAGGGCCGAGCGCGCCGGCAGCGGGTTTTATCGCCTGACCGGCCACAAATGGTTCATGTCGGCGCCGATGTCGGATGCTTTCCTGGTGCTCGGACAGGTGCCGGAGGGACTGTCATGCTTTCTCGTGCCCCGCTTGCTCGGCGACGGATCCGGCAACGGCTTCCGTTTTCAACGGCTGAAGGACAAGCTCGGCAATCGATCCAACGCCTCGTCGGAGGTGGAATTCGTCAATGCCATCGGCGAGATGGTCGGCGAGCCCGGCGCCGGCGTGAAGACGATCATGGACATGGTAACCCTGACGCGGCTCGACTGTGCCATCGCCTCGTCGGCGATCATGCGGGCCGGACTGGCCGAGGCCGTCCACCACACGCGCCACCGCAAGGTGTTTGGAACCAATCTGATCGAGCAGCCGCTGATGCAGCGTGTGCTGGCCGATATGGCGCTCGACGTTGCCGCCGCTACCGCGCTGTCGTTCCGGCTGGCGCGCTCCTTCGACGAGGCGGCCGGCGACCGCGGCGAGGCGGCCTTCGCCCGCGCCATGACGCCGGTGGTCAAATACTGGGTCTGCAAGATTGCGCCGCCGCTGCTCTATGAAGCGATGGAGTGCCTCGGCGGCAATGGCTATGTCGAGGAGGGACCGCTCGCCCGCTACTATCGCGAAGCTCCGGTCAACGCGATCTGGGAAGGTTCAGGCAATGTCATGGCGCTCGACGTGTTGCGCGTGCTCGGCCGCGCGCCAGGCCTGTTCGACGACGTGTTGGCCGGCATCGACCGCGATCTCGGCGCCGGCGGACGCGGCACCGTCGGCGTGCTCAAGGCGGCAATGCAGGTCGCAGCAACCGACGAGGGCTCGGCGCGGCTCTTGACCGAGCAATTGGCATTGTCGGCGGCGGCGGCAGAGCTTCGCAGGCTGGGGGCAGGGCGGATCGCCGACGCCTTCGTCGAAACGCGCCTCGCCGGCCAGTGGCGCAATACCTATGGCATGATCGATTCGCGCCATGATGCGCGCATGATCATCGATACGCTCTACCCGCCGATCAACTAAGGGCCGTCGCCCTATTCGCTGCCGCTCTCGCGACCCTGTGGATGGCCGTTAACCTTAACGAATGGTTTCCATTGCGGCGGCCGGTGGCAAAGCCCACTGTTATGGTTAAGGCAAGGATTGTTCAGCTTGAGCGGCTTTGCCCTGCGAAGCAGGAGCGTCATGCGGCATATTCTGAGCTCTTTTCTGGCATTGCATTGGGCGGCCGTTTTCGCCCTGCTGGCGTTCATCTGCATCGACGGGAATCGAGGCGTGGCGACTGCCCTTGGCGTGCTGGGCGTTCCCGTCCAGAACACTCGATTTGCCGATCTCGAAAACGCCGTCGTCGTGGCGCCGCTCGCCGTGGCACTGCTTGTCGTCGCGGTGCTGTTCTGCTGGGCCTTTGTTGAAGCACTGACCAGCGACACGACCAACTCGGATCCGGCCGACAGCGTCGTGCGGATCGCCTTCATCTCCGCCTTGGGCGTGCTGTCGCTGATAGTCATCGGCGGCGCCGCGCAAGGCATCAATGGGCTGTTCATGGTTGTCGCGGTGCAATTGGCGGCACTTCTGGCGTCCTATGTCGCGATGCTCGCCGAGCGGCGGTCGGCCGTTGCCGCGGCAGTTCCCGGAACCGGCGAAATCCGAGCGGCCGCGCATGTCATGGCCAAGGCAGCGGCGCATAATTCCTCGCTTGCCCGCATTTCCGGCCGGCTGGATTCGAGGGATGACCGCTGATGCGCACCTTGTTCGCGCTGTGGGCGGCTCCGCTCCTCTTGTTTTGGGGCTGGTTCTTTCTGTCGCTCAACGACATCAATTTCGGCTATGTCATGCTGAGCCGCCAATTGCACGATCTCGTCTTCCAACTCTATGGACAGATGTTGGGCGTCGATCCGGCGCTTATTCCGGGCATGGTGGCGCAAGCTTGCGTATTCGACGGGCTGCTGCTGATGGCGTTCTGGGCATTTCGCCGCCGCAAGGCAATTGGCGGCTGGATCACGGCGATGCGCAACCGCTATTTCGACCAGGCATCGACGCCGAGCGCCTGAAGGCGGTCGAGAACGCCCTGCAGGATAAATGCGGCTGCCGCCGAATCGATCTTGCCGGCGCGTTTCTTGCGGGAAAAATCCATCTCGATCAGCGTCCGCTCGGCCGCCACCGTCGACAGCCTTTCGTCCCAAAAGAGGAAGGGCAGATCGGTCAATCCAGCCATGTTGCGGACGAAAGCGCGGGATTTTTGGGCGCGCGGGCCTTCCGAGCCGTCCATGTTGATGGGGAGGCCGATCACCACGGCGCCGGCATTTTCCTTCTGTAGCAGAGCGAGCAGCACTGCGGCATCGAGCGAGAATTTTCTGCGCATGATGACAGGGCGCGGGTGCGCGAAGGACAAGCCGCGGTCGGAAACCGCGACGCCGATCGTCTTGTCGCCGAGGTCGAGACCGGCCAGGGTCTTGCCGCCGCCGAGCCGGGCCGGCAACTCTTCGATGGTGATGATGCCCAACGGCTTTTCCTTTGACCGCGACACCGCACGTCCTATACGCGCAAAGCGTGCGTGGCACTTTAATTTCGCCGTCGGCGTTCTATCCTCTACCGAAGCAAAAATCGAGGAAAGCATTGATGAAACTGACCTGGTACGGACATTCGGCATTCCGAATTGAAATCGAAGGCGCGAAAATCCTCATTGACCCCTATCTGGTCGGCAATCCGTCATGGACAGGCGGCTGGGAAGGGCCGGCCGAAGGGGTCACGCACGTGTTGCTCACCCATGGCCACAGCGACCACATCAGCGGCGCCATCGAAGTGCTCAAGAAGACCGGCGCGATGCTGGTCGCCAATTTCGAGATTTGCATGTACCTGGTCGGCAAGGGCGTCGGTGACAAGCAGATCAATCCCGGCAATATCGGCGGTACGGTCGATTGCGGCGGCTTCACCACCACCTTCGTTCAGGCCCTGCACTCATCGTCCTTTTCGGGCGAGGGCGGCCAGAATACCTATCTCGGCAATCCGGGTGGGCTCGTCCTGCACTTCCCCGAGGACCAGACGCTTTATCATATGGGCGACACCGACATTTTTTCCGACATGGCGCTGATCAACGAATTGCATGAACCGAAGATCGGCATCGTGCCGATCGGCGACCGCTTCACCATGGGTGGGGCGGTAGCAGCCCTTGCCTGCCAGCGTTTCTTCAAGTTCGAGACCGTCGTTCCCGCCCACTTCGGCACGTTTCCGATGATCGACCAGACCGCCGACAAATTCGTGGCCGGGCTGGACGGATCGGGCGTGAAAGTGGCGTTGCCGAAGATCGGCGAGACGATTACGCTGTAAAGAAAGCTGATCCGGAACGATACGATGCGCTTGAGAAATTCTCTTTGCATTTCCATGCTGGTTGCCGCGTCGCCGGCGCTGGCGGCGGAGGATTTCATCGAGGGCATCTATCTGCAATCGGAGGACCTCTGCGCGCAGGCCAAAAAGGATACGCTGCAGACGGTGATCGAGGGCGGCAATATCGTGCTGTCGGCAAATGGCCTGGAAAGCATCGAATATAATTGTGAATTCCTGCAAATCACCAAAGCGACACGTTCACCAAGCTGGGCGGTGACCGCCATATGCCAGGAGCCGGGCTACGTCTTTCCGGATGTGCTCTCACTGACACAGATGAGCCCGAAGCAGATCGACCTGGTATCGGTTCGGCCTGCCACCGACGAAGGCGAGCAGAGCGGCAACGGCGGCAGTTATTTCCTCTGCGATGGCGTCGCGATGCCATAGGGCAGTTGTCGGCACGATGCATGTTGCGCGGCACGCGCTGCGCCGCTATAGCGCTGGTTTTCCCCGAGGCACGAACATGTCCGTTGATATTAAAACCGTGAAGCGCGTCGCGCATCTTGCCCGTATTGCGGTGAGCGAGGAGGATGCAGAGCGCATGACCGGCGAATTGAACGCCATTTTGGGCTTTGTCGAGCAGTTGAACGAGGTCGATGTTTCCGGCGTCGAGCCGATGACCTCGGTCACGCCGATGGCAATGAAAAAGCGCCAGGACGTCGTTACCGACGGCGGCAAGGCAGCCGACATCGTCGCCAACGCGCCGGCGACCGAAGAGAATTTCTTCCTTGTGCCGAAGGTCGTGGAGTAGCTGGCCGATGGCAATCGAGATCGCCGCGGAGACGCCGCTGCAGGACGATGTGCGCGGGCTGGTCGAGGAGCTCAATGCCACATTGCTGGAGCTGACGCCGCCGGAGCATTGCTACCATTTGACAGTCGAGCAGATGGCGGACCGCGACACGACCGTCTTCATCGCCCGCGACAACGGCCTTGCCATCGGTTGCGGCGCACTGAAGCGCCACGATGCCGTCGTAGGCGAGGTCAAGCGCATGTATACGCGACCTTCGCATCGCGGCTGCAAGATCGGCGCGAAGATTGTCGAGCGTATCGAGGCGCTGGCGCGCCAAGAAGGGCTTAAGCGTCTGGTGCTGGAGACGGGCGACCGTCATCCCGCCGCCTGGACCGTCTACGAACGCGCCGGTTTTTCGCGCTGCGGCCCGGTACTGGATTATCCCGATTCCGAGTGGTCGGTGTTTTACGAAAAGAGCCTTGCCTGATGAGCGACCTGACCCAGCTGACGATTTCGCAGGCCCGCGCCAAATTGCGTTCCAGGGAGATCACCGCCACCGAAATCACCGAAGCATATCTATCGGCGATCGAGCGAGCCAATCCGGCGCTCAATGCCTACGTCGTGGTTACCGACGACAAGGCGCGCGACATGGCCAAGGCCTCCGACGCGAAACTGGCCAAGGGCGAGGGCGGGTCGCTCGAGGGTATCCCGCTCGGCATCAAGGATTTGTTCGGCACCGAAGGTGTCCACACCCAAGCCTGCAGCCATGTGCTGGATGGCTTCAAGCCGCGCTATGAATCGACTATCACCGCCAACCTGTGGGCGGATGGCGCCGTCATGCTCGGCAAGCTCAACATGGACGAGTTTGCCATGGGCTCGTCCAACGAGACCTCGTATTACGGGCCCGTCATCAACCCGTGGCGGCGTTCGCGCCTCGACACGGTGGTGATGCCGACGACGCATCAGGGCGAGGGCGGCTTCGTTTCGGCGGGCGGCACCAGGACCGCGCGCACGTTGGACAATGCCCAACTGGTGCCGGGCGGTTCGTCCGGTGGCTCTGCATCAGCGGTCTCGGCCTTCCTGTGCGCAGGCGCCACCGCCACCGACACCGGCGGCTCGATCCGCCAGCCCGCCGCCTTCACCGGCACGGTCGGCATCAAGCCGACCTATGGCCGCTGTTCGCGCTGGGGCATCGTTGCCTTCGCCTCGTCGCTCGACCAGGCCGGGCCGATCGCGCGCGACGTACGCGACGCCGCGATCCTGTTGAAGTCGATGGCTTCGGTCGACCCGAAGGATACGACGTCCGTCGACCTGCGAGTGCCGGACTACGAGGCGGCGATCGGCCGCCCGATCAAAGGCATGAAGGTCGGCATTCCAAAGGAATATCGTGTCGACGACATGCCCGCGGAGATCGAGGCGCTGTGGCAGAAAGGCATTGCCTGGCTGAGGGATGCCGGTGCCGAGATCGTCGATATCTCGCTGCCGCACACGAAATACGCGCTGCCGGCCTATTACATCGTGGCGCCGGCCGAAGCCTCGTCCAACCTCGCCCGTTACGACGGCGTCCGCTATGGCTTGCGCGTGCCCGGCAAGGACATTGTCGACATGTATGAAAAGACCCGCGCTGCCGGCTTCGGGCGCGAGGTCAAGCGCCGCATCATGATCGGCACCTATGTGCTTTCCGCCGGGTACTACGATGCCTACTATCTGCAGGCGCAGAAGGTTCGAACCCTGATCAAGCGTGATTTCGAAAATGTGTTTGCCGCAGGCGTCGACGTCATCCTGACGCCGGCAACTCCGTCCGCCGCCTTCGGCATCGCCGACGAGGACATGGCCGCCGACCCGGTCAAGATGTATCTCAACGACATCTTTACGGTGACGGTGAACATGGCCGGCCTGCCCGGCATAGCGGTTCCGGCCGGGCTCGACGCCAAGGGGCTGCCGCTCGGCCTGCAGCTGATCGGCCGGCCCTTCGACGAGGGAACGCTGTTCCAGACCGCCCATGTCATCGAACAGGCGGCCGGCACATTTCAGCCGGAAAAATGGTGGTAGGATCGTTTCTCATCGGAGGGGGTGAGGGATGTTCTTCTATGTCTCCAAGGTTCTCGGGTTCTTCGTCGAGCCGTTGAATCTCGCGATCTTTCTGCTGCTGGCGGGGCTGGTCGCGGCGATGTTCGGGCGGCGACGGTTGGCGACCGCCGGCAGCACTCTTGCGTTCCTCATCCTTGTTGTTTCGACATGGAGCCCGCTCGGACCCATGATGCTCAATCCGCTGGAGGAGCGCTTCCCCAGGCCGCCGCTGCCGGAAAAGGTTGACGGTATCATCGTGCTTGGCGGCAGTCTGGATGGCGCCGTCAATCTGGTGCGTGGCGGCTATGAAATGAACGCCAGCGGCGACCGGATGGTCGAGGCTGCCGTGCTGGCGCGGCGGTTTCCGACAGCGAAAGTCGTTATCTCCGGTGGCAGCATCGAAACGTTCCGCGGCGGCGAAGGCGATGCAGATACCGCGCCGCGTCTTTTTGCCGCTTTCGGGGTGGCGGCCGATCGGCTGATCCTCGAGAACAAATCCCGCAACACCTACGAGAATGCTGTCTTCACCAGGGAACTGGTGACGCCGAAACCGGGCGAGACCTGGTTGCTGGTGACCTCGGCCTTCCATATGCCACGCGCCAAGGCGCTGTTCGACAAAGCCGGCTTTTCGACCGTTCCGTGGCCGGTCGACTATCGCACCTCCGGCAGGGAAAGCATCGGCACCTTGCCCTATCCCGGCGACTGGCTGGAGGTCACCACTGTTGCGATCCGCGAATGGATTGGGCTCACCGCCTATTGGCTGTCGGGCCGCATCGATCGGCCTTTTCCCGGACCGGGCGGCTGACCGAGCACCGCCTGCCGCGCCGCCGAAAAAAACTGGCGGCGCACCAGTACCGCCAGAAGCAGCAGCGTCGAAAGCACGAAGACAGTGGGATCGACGAACCAACCGAGATAGCCGATCGAGAAGAACACGCCGCGCAGGCCGGAATTGAAATGCTTTCCGGCCAGCATGTTCATCCGCGCGGCACGCCACACCGCCGTTTCGGTGACCGAATTGCGCGACGCCTCGCCATGTGGGATCGGCACGGCGCCGATCAGGATCGAGCAATAGTTGAACAGCCGGTAAGCCCAGCCAAACTTGAAGAAGGAAAAGGCCAGGATCAGCACCAGCCCGAACACCTTCGTCTGGAAGGCCGCGCGTGAGGACGTGGCGCCAAACGGCAGGTCGCTCAGCACGGTCAGAACCTGATCGGAGGCGCCGAGCAGGGCAAAACAGCCGCCGATCGCAATCAGCGAACTGGAGGCAAAGAAGGCGGTCCCCTGTTGCAGGCCGCTCATGATAGCGGTGTCGACGATGCGGATCTCGCGTTCGGCCATGGTCCGCATCCAGGTCTCGCGCTGCGCGTTCATCGCCCTCGTCAGCGACATGCGGCTGACCAGCATTCCGTCGGCGGCGAGCGTATGCAGTACCCACGCGGCAAGGAAGAACCCCAGCGCCGCAAGGTCGGCCGTCGATAGATGAAAGGAATCGCTCATGCATTGCTTTTACCACAGGCGGCGGTAACGCTTCGATGGCCGAAGCTGGAATGTCGCTGCCGGAGCAAACAAGGTCGGCAGGCGCAGCGCCGCGGTCCTTAAAACAGCGGAAAACATCATGGGAATTCCTATATGTAGACCTCAACAGGGTCCCAGGAGAAAACGCCCACGTGTTCCTTTCGGTTTTCGACTTGTTCAAGATCGGCATCGGCCCATCGAGTTCGCACACGATGGGGCCGATGACGGCTGCGCGGCGGTTTCTCGACGAGATTGCGGGAGACGACTGGCCGCGCCCGGCCGGCGCCAAGGTCGACCGGATCGCGGCCAGCCTGCATGGCTCGCTCGCCTATACCGGCATCGGCCATGGCTCCGATCGTGCCGTGGTGCTCGGCCTCGCCGGCCAGACGCCGCAGACGGTGGATCCCGACCAGGCGGACGGCATCGTCGCTCGCATCGCCGCCGAGAAGCGGATTTCGCCGCCCGGCCATCCGTCCTATCGTTTCGACCCGGCAACGGATCTTGTGCTGGATCGCAAGACGCCGCTGCCGGGTCACGCCAACGGCATGGCCTTCTCGGCCTATGATGCCGGCGATCGGTTGCTGCTGAGGCGCGTCTATTATTCGATCGGCGGCGGCTTCGTAGTGTCCGAGGAGGAACTGCAGCGGATGAAAGCAAGGGGCTCGGCGACAACCGAAGGCAAGAAGGTTCCGTATCCGTTCAAGAATGCCGTCGAAATGCTATCGATGGCAGCAAAAAGCGGGCTTTCCATTGCCGAGATGAAGCGCGTCAACGAGGAGAAGCAGATGTCGCGCGAGGAGCTCGACGCCGGCCTCGACGGCATCTGGAGCGCCATGAAGGGCTGCATCGAGCGTGGCCTGTCGCAAGACGGCATCATGCCGGGCGGACTGAAGGTGCGCCGCCGCGCCCGGATGCTGCACGACAAGCTGCAGGAGCAATGGCAGCAGAATCGGCCCAACCCGCTGCTCGCCAATGACTGGCTGTCGATCTATGCGATGGCGGTCAATGAGGAGAACGCCGCCGGCGGCCGTGTGGTCACCGCGCCAACCAATGGGGCGGCCGGCACTCTGCCCGCAGTGCTGCGCTACTGGTTGCATTTCCATCCCGAAGCCGACCAGCCCAGCATTCGCGATTTCCTGCTGACGGCGGCGGCCGTCGGCGGCATCATCAAAACCAATGCTTCGATCTCGGGGGCGGAAGTCGGCTGCCAGGGCGAGGTCGGTTCGGCTTCGGCAATGGCTGCGGCGGGATTGTGCGCCGTCATGGGCGGCACGCCCGAGCAGGTCGAGAACGCTGCCGAGATCGCGTTGGAACATCATCTCGGCATGACCTGCGATCCGGTCGGCGGCCTGGTGCAGGTACCGTGTATCGAGCGCAACGCGCTTGGTGCCGTCAAGGCGGTGACCGCCGCTTCGCTGGCGATCAAGGGCGACGGCGTTCATTTCGTGCCGCTCGATGCCGCGATCGAGACGATGCGCCAGACCGGGCTCGACATGAACGAAAAGTACAAGGAAACCAGCCTTGGCGGATTGGCCGTCAATGTCGTGGAGTGCTGAGCGCCAATCTGGGGCCCGGACCACCACTGTGGAGAAGTCGATCAGGCCGTTGACGCGTTCGCGTGCTGGACTAAACCTTAAACGATGTCTCTCAATCTCATAAAGCTTTGCGTCGGCTGTGACAGCGTCGAGGATCTGGAAGAGTGGATTGCCTTCCGTCTCGACGAGCGGCGCCGCGCCGGCGAACCGGCCGAGCACTACCACACCACCCGCATGGTGCCGACACGCGGCGCCGAGATTACCGACGGCGGCTCGCTCTACTGGGTGATCAAGGGCAATGTCCAATGCCGCCAGCTGATCACCGAAATCCGGCCCTTCACCGATGACGAGGGCATCGGCCGTTGCCATCTGATCCTCGATCCCGAGGTCGTGCGCACTGACTGGCAACCGCGCCGTGCATTCCAGGGGTGGCGCTACCTGAAGCAGGCGGACGCGCCGGCCGATCTCGGCAAGGGCAAAGCCGGGCTGATCGAGATGCCGCCGAAGCTCAGGCGTGAGCTTGCCGATCTCGGCCTGCTCTGACGCCAAGAAACGCAACGCCAAGACCACCAGCCGAAGCGCTTGTCCGCAGTTGCCATCATCACCGGTCCTCCAGGTCGCCTCATCTGGGCTTGCAAGCCGGGGAACAACGCCACATCTTGAATGTCATGAGCGACAAGAAGCAGCCCGTGCCTGCAAAGGCCAATCCTGCGCCGGTCGAGTCTCAATCGAGCACCGGCGAGATCGACGCGTTTCTCCGTCAGGCAAGGACGCTCGCTGCATCCGCCACCGGTTCAGGCAGGCTGATCCTGTCGCTTGACGCGACGATGAGCCGCCAGCCGACCTGGGATCTCGCCTGTGCGCTGCAGGCCGAGATGTTCGACGCCGTCGGCAAGGCCGGGGCGCTCAAGGTTCAACTTGTCTATTTTCGCGGCCTTGGCGAGTGCCGCTCCTCCGCATTCGTTACCGATACCGAAGCTCTGAAACAGTTGATGACGCGCATCGACTGCCGCAGCGGCCATACCCAGATCGGCAAGGTGCTCGCCCATGCGCTGAAACAGACGGCGGCGGCCAAGGTCAACGCGCTGGTCTATATCGGCGACGCGATGGAAGAAAGCATAGATGATCTGGCCGAAAAGGCCGGCAGCCTCGGTCTGCACGGCGTTCCTGTCTTCGTCTTTCAGGAGGGTCATGATGCCGCTGCGGAAAAGGCGTTCAAGGAAATTGCGCGGCTGTCGAAAGGGGCCTGGTTCCGGTTCGATCGACGGGCTGCCGCAACCTTGGCCGGCCTGCTTTCGTCCGTCGCCGTGTTTGCGACCGGCGGGCTGAAAGCACTGGAGGCCCGGGGCAGGCCGGAGGACCGGCTGATGATCGAGCATATGCGGGGCGGCGGAAACTGATGGGCGCAATTATCGCTTTTGTAGCATTGCTTCTAGTGCTTCTCGGCACGCTCACCATCTTCCTGCGCGCCGATCCGGCGAAGCTTGCAGGCGGCATGAGAACGCTTGGACCTGTGCTGCTCGGGCTGGTCGGCGTCGCCGTGCTGCTGGTCGGGCGCGAGGGCATCGGCGGCTTGATCCTGTCGGCTGCGCTCGCCTGGTACGGCTCCATGCGCATGAATCGGCCGGCAGCCAAACTGGCACCAGGCAAGCGTTCGACAGTTCGTACCGCGGCGCTTGAGATGGAACTCGATCACGATACCGGCGGCCTCGAAGGCCTTGTGCTGGCCGGGCGCCATGAAGGCAAGATGCTTGGCTCGATGGGGCTTGCCGAATTGCAGCAACTGTATCGCGAACTCTCCGGCGATCCGGAGAGCCGCCAATTGCTAGAGACGTATCTTGACGGCAGATTTCCCATCTGGCGCAAAGACGCTGATGCGAATGGTGGCGAAGGGCTGGGTGTTGCGCCAGGTTCTGGCGCCATGACTAAGGAGGAGGCCTACAAGATCCTTGGTCTTGAAGCGGGGGCTGCCGCGGCGGATGTCCGCAAGGCGCACCGCCGCCTGATGCAGCGCCTGCACCCCGATATCGGTGGCACGTCTTTCCTGGCGGCGCGGATCAATGAAGCCAAGGACGTCTTGCTCTCCAATCACAACTAGTCTCCTTCGACGCAGAACTTTCGGGAAAGATATCGTTTTTCGCGCGCCGCTTACTGCTGGACGGCGTAGCACTCGATCTTCTTCTTTTTCAAAGCGTTGCAGGCCTTCCAGGCAGCGGTCTTCGAACCGAAACCACCGAACCGGGCGCGGTAGTAGGTGACGCCGTCCTTGTCGAAGGCGACGGTGAAACCGGAGGCATCGGCCAGAACGGAGGGCGCCTGCTTCGTCGCCTTGTCGAGGAAAGCCTTCGCTTCGGCCTGTTTTGGCGAAGAGGCGACCTGTATTGCCCAGCCGGATGGCACCGATGCCGTGCTGACCGGATCGACCTCTGGCGCCGGTTCGGCATAGGCTGCGGCGACCCGGGCTGTCGCCACATCGTCCACTGTCGCCACGGCCGTCGTCTTGACCCTCTTGGCCTGAACGACCGGAGTGGTTTCTTCAACGACGGGCGCATTTTCCTCGACAAGGGAGGCAACGGCATCGTCGTCCGGCTTACTGTCCGGTGTCGGAGCGTCATGCTTCGGTAAAAGCACCTTGGCCAAGGCTGAAATCGGATTGCCGCCGCTAGCCTTGGCAATCAGCACGCCGCCGCCGCGCGACGACGCCTTCGGCATGTAGGCATTGATCAACCCGGCCATCTGGCTGTCGCGGCTGCCGCCGGACCTGCCGCCCATGACCACCGCTACGATGCGCCGATCGCCATCCGAGACCGAGGAGACCAGATTGTAACCGGAGGCGCGGGTGTAACCGGTCTTGATGCCGTCGACGCCCTTGATGCGTCCGAGCAGCCGGTTGTGGCCGTTGATACGCTGCCGCCCATAAAGAAAGGAGCGCTGCGAGAAATAGCCGTAATATTGCGGAAAATGCTCTCTCAGGGCGATGCCGAGCATCGCCATGTCGCGCGCGGTCGTGAACTGGCCGGGATCAGGCAAGCCGTTGGCGTTGCGGAAAACGGTTCCCCTCATGCCCAGCGCCCGCGCCTTGGCGGTCATCATGCGGGCGAAATTGGCTTCGTTGCCGCCGAGCATCTCGCCAAGCGCCGTTGCGGAATCGTTTGCCGATTTGGTCACCATCGACAGGATCGCGGTCTCGACCGTGACCGAGCCGCCCCGCTTGACGCCGAGCTTCGTGGGCGGTTCGGCTGCGGCATTGGCCGAGAACACGACCGGGGAATTCTTGCTGATCCTGCCCTTCGCCAACGCCTCGAACGTCAGATAGAGCGTCATCATCTTAGTAAGCGAAGCCGGATAGCGCCGGCCATCGGCATCCGACGAATAAAGCACCTTGCCGGTCTTGGCATCGATGACAATGGCCGCCGACTTGGCCGCCATGGATGAGGCCGCGTCCGCGATGACGAAGCTCATCGCCAAAGCGAGGACCATGATCGTTTTGAGGGGGGACGCGGATTTGGAAACGAAGCCCGACAACGCCTTACGCACTGATAGTTCCTTTGAATTTCCGTTGCCTGGAGGCGGCAAAGGTCCTGCCTCACCTCCGGCCACGCTAACGCGGGCAGCGTTACCAATCCGTTTATGGTAACCGCCGCGTTCACCATTTTCTGCGGGATTGAGCTTCTCTTTATTCGAATCTTAGCGATTGCCGGCAGCTCACGATGCGCATTGCCGCGGGAATCTTGACTTTTTGTGCACTGCACAATATATTTATACGCATTGCACAACGCGACCCGGACAAGGCGCGTCTATCGTCCAAGGCAACCGTTCAAGGGAATGCGTGAAATGACCCAGACCTATGAAGATTTCAGCAAATACGGCAAGGAATTTGCCGACACCGGATTGAAGAGCTTTGCATCGCTGTCCAAGGGTGCGCAGGCCATCGCCACCGAGGCGGGCGAGTACACCAAGAAAAGTTTCGAGGCCGGCAGCGCCGTTGTCGAGAAGCTCTTCTCCGCCAAGTCGCTGGATAAGGCGATCGAAATCCAGTCCGACTACGCCAAGCAGTCCTATGAGAGCTTCGTTACCGAGGCCACCAAGCTTGGCGATCTCTATGCCGAACTCGCCAAGGAAGCCTACAAGCCGTTCGAATCGATCGTCGCCAAGGCGAAGTAAATTCGACGAACGTTCCGAGCCGGCCCCTGGGCTTGCAAAGACAGACCCGGTCGCGAACGCGCGGCCGGGTTTTTTCATGCCAGCTCGAAATCGGGGGCCTGCGGTCTTCACGATTTGGAAAATCGGTCAAGTTTGGCCACCTAGCCATATTGTCAGCTAAACAGAAGGGCTTAAAATCGTCCATCGAACACCTACATGTCGAGGATGCATGAGGATTCGAAAAAGGCAGGACTACGTGACTACAGGTTTGACTGCCACGAGCTACGTGGTGCGAATGCAGAACGGCAGCAACGGCAATGAGGCCGGTCGCGGCACGGCCGTCATCACGCGCACAAAAACCAAGACCAAGAAGCCCAGTCTGTATCGGGTCCTCATTCTTAACGACGACTACACACCCATGGAATTCGTGGTCCACGTGCTGGAGCGCTTTTTCCAGAAGGACCGCGAAGCCGCCACACGCATAATGCTTCATGTTCACAATCATGGGGTGGGCGAGTGCGGGGTCTATACATTCGAGGTGGCCGAGACCAAAGTGTCTCAGGTCATGGATTTCGCCCGACAGAATCAGCATCCGCTGCAATGCGTGATGGAGAAGAAGTGAGGTAACATGCCGGCTTTCTCCCAAGGCCTGGAAAAGGCGCTTCACCAAGCGCTGACGCTCGCCAATGAGCGACACCATGAATATGCAACCCTTGAACATTTGCTGCTCGCCCTGATCGACGATACCGAGGCGGCCGCCGTCATGCGTGCCTGCAACGTCGATCTCGACGAATTGAAGCATACGGTCCTCACCTATATCGACACCGAGCTCGACAATCTGGTCACCGGCTACGATGAAGATTCCAAGCCGACTGCCGGTTTCCAGCGCGTCATCCAGCGCGCGGTGATCCATGTGCAGTCGTCAGGCCGCGAGGAAGTGTCCGGCGCCAACGTGCTTGTCGCCATCTTCGCTGAGCGTGAGAGCCACGCCGCTTACTTCCTGCAGGAACAGCAGATGACCCGCTACGACGCGGTCAACTACATCTCGCATGGCATCGCCAAGCGCCCCGGCGCTTCCGAGACGCGGACCCCGCGCGGCGCCGACGACGAGCAAGGCAGCCAGAGCGGGGCCGAGCCGCAAGAGGAAGGCGGCAAGAAGAAGCAGCAGCAGGACGCGCTGACTGCCTATTGCGTCAACCTGAACAACAAGGCCAAGGCCGGCAAGATCGATCCATTGATCGGTCGCGAGAGCGAGATCAACCGGACCATCCAGGTGCTGTGCCGCCGCTCCAAGAACAACCCGCTCTATGTCGGTGATCCCGGCGTCGGCAAGACGGCGATCGCCGAGGGCCTCGCCAAGCGCATCGTCGAGGGCGACGTTCCCGAAGTGCTGCACAATGCCACCATCTTCGCGCTCGACATGGGCACGCTGCTGGCCGGCACCCGCTATCGCGGCGATTTCGAGGAGCGGCTGAAGCAGGTCGTCAAGGAGCTCGAGGACTATCCCGGCGCCGTGCTGTTCATCGATGAAATCCACACCGTGATCGGGGCTGGGGCGACCTCCGGCGGCGCCATGGATGCATCGAACCTGTTGAAACCCGCACTGTCGTCAGGCGCCATCCGCTGCATCGGCTCGACCACCTACAAGGAGTTCCGTCAGTTCTTCGAGAAGGACCGCGCGCTGGTGCGGCGCTTCCAGAAGATCGACGTCAACGAGCCGACCGTCGAGGACGCCATCGAGATCATGAAGGGCCTCAAGCCCTATTTCGAGGAGTTCCACAAAGTCCGCTACACGAGCGAGGCGATCAAGGCTTCGGTCGAACTCTCGGCGCGTTACATCAACGACCGCAAGCTGCCGGACAAGGCGATCGACGTGATCGACGAGACCGGCGCCTCGCAGATGCTGGTGCCGGAAGCCAAGCGCAAGAAGACCATCGGCATCAAGGAGATCGAAGCGACGATCGCCACCATGGCGCGCATCCCGCCAAAGACGGTTTCCGCCGACGACGAGAAGGTGCTGCAAGGCCTCGACATCGAGTTGAAGCGCGTCGTTTACGGCCAGGACACCGCGATCACAGCGCTGACCTCGGCCATCAAGCTGGCGCGGGCCGGCCTGCGCGAACCGGAAAAGCCGATCGGCTCGTACCTGTTCTCGGGCCCGACTGGCGTCGGCAAGACGGAAGTGGCCAAGCAGCTCGCCGCCTCGCTCGGCGTGGAACTGATCCGCTTCGACATGTCGGAATATATGGAACGCCACACCGTTTCGCGGCTGATCGGCGCGCCTCCCGGCTATGTCGGCTTCGACCAGGGCGGGCTTCTGACCGATGGCGTCGACCAGCATCCGCATTGCGTGCTGTTGCTGGACGAAGTCGAGAAGGCGCATCCGGACCTGTTCAACATCCTGTTGCAGGTCATGGACCACGGCAAGCTGACCGACCATAACGGCAAGCAGATCGACTTCCGCAATGTCATCCTGATCATGACCACCAATGCGGGCGCGTCCGATGCGCAGCGCGCGGCCATCGGGTTCGGTTCGACCAAGCGCGAAGGCGACGATGTCGAGGCGATCAACCGGCTGTTCACGCCGGAGTTCCGCAACCGCCTCGATGCGATTATTCCGTTCGGCTCGCTGCCGGTGCCGGTCATCCATCAGGTGGTGCAGAAGTTCGTCATGCAGCTGGAAGCGCAGCTTTCCGAGCGTGGCGTGACCTTCGACTTGTCGCAGGATGCAATCGCATGGCTGGCCGACAAAGGCTACGACGAGCGCATGGGCGCCAGGCCGCTTGGCCGTGTCATCCAGGAGCACATCAAGAAGCCGCTGGCCGACGAGGTCCTGTTCGGCAAGCTCAAGAAGGGCGGCACGGTGCGTGTCACCGTCGAGAAGAAGGAAACCGGCGAGACCGGCCTGAAGCTCGAATCGCTCGCCGACGAGGCGCCGGTGAAGCCGAAGAAGGAAGAGCCGGACGACGTGCCGAAGGCCAAGAAGGCCGTGGCGAAGAAGCCCGCCGCGAAAAAGGCGGTGGCGCAGAAGCCGGAGCCGAAAGGCAAGGATGGCGGCAAGCGCAGCCTTGTGCCGCAACTGCCGCGCAAGAACTGACGAACCAGCCAGTAAAAAAAGCCCCGGAAACGGGGCTTTTTTTATGACACCTTCCGGTTATGCACCCGGCGCCCGCCGGAGCGGTTTGCGCCGGTTCAGCTTGCCAGCGCCATCCGTATCTTGCCGGCGTTCTCGGCCAGGACTTCAGGCTTTTCCATCTGTCCGCTGTGCGGCTTCAAGGGAATGCCCTCGAAGCGCGGAATGACATGGACATGGAGGTGGAAAACGGTCTGCCCCGAGGCTGGTTCATTGAACTGCATAACCGTGACGCCATCGGCATCGAAGGCCTTCTTTACGGCCCGCGCAACTTTCTGGACGTGAGCGAAGAGCGGGCCAAGCACCGCCGGATCCGCGTCGAGCAGGTTGCGTGACGGGGCTTTCGGCACCACTAGCGTGTGACCCTGTCCTTGCGGCATCACATCCATGAAGACCATGACCGCGTCATCCTCGTAGACGCGGTGCGAAGGGATTTCTCCGCGCAGGATTTTTGCGAAGATGTTGCTGCTGTCGTAGGTTGCTTCGGCCATGGCGCGCTCCGGTTCTTGGCTCGCTGTCTCGTGTAGCGAAGCTGTTCCGGGCGGGCAAGACGATCGATCGACATCGGCCGTGCCGGCCCGCTCGGCTGAGCGATTGGGGCTCGCTACTCTAGTCCGCCATGTCCTTGCGGAACGGCGTGTGCTCTTCCAGATATTCGCTCATCCGCTCGACTTCGCGCCGCTCGCGCTGGAGGTAGTCGGCCACTGCATTGCGCAGGCCTGGATGGGCGATGTAGTGCGCCGAATGCATCGTCACGGGCCGGTAGCCGCGCGCCAGCTTGTGCTCGCCCTGCGCACCGGCTTCAACCACCTTCAGCTTGCGCGAGATGGCGAAATCGATTGCCTGATGGTAGCAGACCTCGAAATGCAGGAATGGGTGGTCTTCGATGCAGCCCCAATTGCGGCCGTAGAGCGCGTCTGAACCGACGAAGTTGATGGCACCTGCAATGTAGCGCCCGTTGCGTTTGGCCATGACCAGCAGGATGTCGTCGGCCATGCGCTCGCCGATCAGCGAGAAGAAATCGCGGTTGAGGTAGGGCCGGCCCCATTTCCTGCTGCCGGTATCCATGTAGAACGCGAAAAAGTCGTCCCAGGCCTTTTCGGTCAGATCCTTGCCGGTCAGCCAGTCGATCGAGATGCCGTCGGCAAGCGCCTCGCGCCGCTCTTTCTTCATTGCCTTGCGCTTGCGCGAGGCTAACGTCGCGAGAAAATCGTCGTAGCTCGAAAAGCCTTCGTTGAAGAAGTGAAACTGTTGGTCGGTGCGATGCAGGAAGCCGGCCGCCGCCAATATCTGGACGTCGTCCTCCGGCGCGAAGGTGACATGTGCGGAAGACACGCCGAGCTTATCCGTCACCGCCTTCAGGCCAGCCGCAAGACCGGCCTTGACGGTGGGGCTGTCCTCGCCCTTGGCGACCAGCAGGCGAGGGCCAGTGACGGGCGTGAACGGCACCGCACATTGCAGCTTCGGATAGTAGCGCCCGCCGGCGCGTTCGAACGCGTCCGACCAGCCATGGTCGAATACATATTCGCCCTGGCTGTGCGACTTCAGATAGCAGGGAACCGCACCGAGCAGCTTGCCTCGCGCGGTTTCCAGCCTGAGGTGATGGCCTTGCCAGCCGGTGCGCCGAACAGCGCAGCCCGAATCTTCCAGAGCGCTCAAAAAAGCGAATGAAACAAGCGGATTGTAGCCGTTTTCTGCATCGCCGCGTGTGGTGCCGCCGAGGCTGTCCCATTCAGCGCTGGTAAAGGCGCCAATGCCAGCGGCGATGCGGATCGACAGCTCCGCATTCGCCGTTTGTCTTTCGCAGTCGTCCCCTTGATCCATGAGGCTTACTTAAGCTCGCTGCGGACCCATACAAGCCCGCTCAGGCAAGCCGTACCAGATCGGGCTCGAATCCTTCGAACGTCATCTGGTCGGCATATTTGAAGGTCAGATCGACGGCAGGCTGGTCGTGCACGGTCCAGGTGATCACCGGCATGCCGAGTCTTTCTCGCACGAAGGAGACGAACCGGTTCGGCAGGTCGCCGGCGGCGTAGGAGGTAAAGGCGATGTCATGCGCCAGCATGGCGAAATGCGCCTCGATCAGGTGGTTGTCGTTGCCGTAGGCGGTCAACCCGCCGGGTATGCCGGGTGCATGTTTCGCGAACTCGCGGATCAGCCAATGGTCGAACGACATGATCGCGGTCCTGCCCTTGTAATGTTTGAGCATCTTGCCGACGCTTTCGACCAGGCCTTCGTCGTGCCCGGCAGCGCCTTTCAGCTCGATAACCATCGGCACACGGCCGTCGACCAGATCAAGTGCCTGCTGCAGCGTCGGCAAATGGTCAGCGGTGCCGCCGACCGTCAGCGCCGTGATCTCGGCAGCGGTACGCTGCCAGACGAAGCCGTCCTTGCCGGTCAGCCGCCGCAGATCGCCATCGTGGATAATGACGGGGACGCCGTCGGATGACAGGTGCACGTCGCACTCGATCGCATAGCCGCGCTCGGCCGCCGCGGCAAAGGCGGAAAGCGTGTTCTCCCAGCGCGTCTTGTTCATGTCGTGGAGGCCGCGATGGGCGACGGGCCGGGCGGTCAGCCAGGAAAGATCAGTCATGGTCGCAGTCCCGGTCATTCGACTTCGAAGATCGCTTCGATTTCCACTGCGGCATTAAGCGGCAGGGAGGCGGTGCCGACGGCGGAGCGGGCGTGCTTGCCGCGCTCGCCGAGCACAGCGACGAGAAAATCCGAGGCGCCGTTGGCAACCAGATGCTGTTCGACAAAATCCGGTGCCGAGGCGACGAAGACGGTGATCTTCACCAAGCGGCAGATTTTCTCGAGATCGCCAAGTGCCGCCCGGGCCTGCGCCAATATGTTGATCGCACAGTATTTTGCGGCTTCCTTGCCGGTCGCGGTGTCGACATCGCGGCCAAGCAGTCCGCTGGCCTGGAGCTTGCCTTCCTTGAGCGGCAACTGCCCGGCGGTGAACAGCAGATTGCCGGTCCGGCAATAGGGCACGTAATTGGCGGCGGGCGCGGCGGCGGCCGGCAGCGTCACGCCGAGATCGCTTAGCCGCTTTTCGATTGTTTCGCTCATGCTATTTCCCTATTGCTTGAAGGTGCCGCGCAGGCCGGGCCGAAATTGCTATTTTTGCCTCGCTTCCGCCACGACTTTTTTTAAGCTGGACCATCTTTCCATGCGGCCTGCCATTAGCCGCGATGATCGGAGCACCCCATGCGCGCAACGCGCCTCGCATTCAACGCCGTTCTCTTGACAGCGGCTTCCTGGGCGGCTCCCGCTTTTGCGGTGCCGGCACTGCAGGCGCATCGTGCTGTTTACGACATTTCACTCGACAAGGCCTCCGACCGCTCCGGCATTACCGGCATCACCGGCCGCATGGTCTACGAGTTCAACGGCTCGCCTTGCGAGGGCTATACGGTAAAGTTCCGTCTGGTGACCCAGATCGTAACCAGCGACAACACCAGGCTGACCGACCAGCAGATGACCACCTTCGAGGATGCCGAGGGCAAGACCTTCTCCTTCGTGAACAAATCCTTTGTCGACCAGAACCTCGACAAGGAGGTCAAGGGTACCGCAACCAAGGAAGCCAACGGTCTCAAGGTCGATATCGACAAGCCCGAGAAGAACAGCCTGGAACTCGCGCCGACCCAGTTCCCGACCCAGCAAATGGTCGAAATGATCGGCAAGGCGGAAAAGGGTGAGCGTTTCTACGAAACCAACCTGTTCGACGGCTCTGAGGATGCCAACAAGGTGGTGACCACTACCGTCGTCGTCGGCAAGCAAGCCGATGCCGACAACGCCGATCCGGAAGCGCCGGCGCTGGCCAAGCTCGCCACCGACAAATACTGGCCGGTCGACATCGCCTATTTCGATGATGCCGACAAAGGCGGCGAGGAGGTGCCGGAATACCGGATCAGCTTCAAGCTGCACAAGAACGGCATCACGCGCGATCTCGTCATGGACTATGGCGAGTTCTCGATGACCGGCAAATTGGTCAATCTGTCGCTGTTCGATCAGCCAAAGACCTGCCCGTCGAAATAGGCTCGAACCAACGACAAGCCGCCGGCCGCTATCCAGCGCTTGATCTTGCGGGGCATGTCGTATCGACTTGAGCATGCCGCAATTGCATATCAACGTTTTACGACGCTAAGCGCCGCGGGGAGCAGGTTGAGCAGGATCGACGTTTTTGTGGCGCCGCGGCCCAACGCGACGCTGATCAAGGCCATGACATTCGTCAACCGAATTGTCATGCTGCACGGCATTCCGGGGCTTCGCGACCTGTTGCCATTCAACCGCCTGGCCGGTTTGCGCGGCGTCGCCAATGTCCGCCACATCGATTTTCCGGAGGATGACCGGCAAAGGCTGAAGGCTTGTTGCGGCGCGGGCAAGGCGACGTTCATCACGCCCAACCATCCCGAATTCTTTACCGACTGGATGATCGACAAGGAGGTCGTCTCGCGGGTAAGCCCGCTGGCGGCATCGTGGGCCACGCATGGCGTCGTCAATGGGCTAGGCCGGCTGATGCAGAAATTCTGGTTGGCCAACAATCTGATCGCGCAAATCCCGGGCAACAGCGCGGCCGCCAAGGAACATTCGGTGGCCTGGGCGCTGAAAGGGCACGGCGTGCTCCTGCACCCCGAGGGCGGTGTCGGCTGGCATGCCAACATCATTGCCCCGCTGCTGCCGGGCGCGGTCGAGATGGGGTTCAAGGCGCTGAAGCGCGGCCGCCTGACGGATCCGGATTTCAAAGTTTGGATCGCGCCCGTGATCTGGAAGCTCGCTTTCACGGGGAATGTCGAGGCGGCGCTGGCAAAGGAATGCGCCTATGTCGAGCACAGCCTGAAGATCGAACGCCGTGCCGCCGATACGCTGCCGGAGCGCGTCCATCATATCTACGCGACGCTGCTATCGCGCGATGAGGCTGCGAATGGCCTGCGGTCCGACGAGCGGGCTTCGTATGACACACGTCAGAAGGACCTGCTGACCGAACTCGGCCGTCGCCTTGCTGAACTTGTTTCGCTCGACGCCGGCACGCTCGACAATGCCGAGCTTTTGCGCCGTTCGCGGCGCTGGCTGCGGGAAAACACGGACGGCACCGGAAGCCAGAAGCAGGTCCGAATGCTGGCGGATACAATCCAGCGCCTGCAGCGTGTCGGGCCGTGGGCGTCGGCCAATCCGCGCATCACGCAGGAGGAGATCGCCGAACATTTGAAGCGAATCCGCAACGATTATTGCAAGGGTACGCTGCGCGATACCATCAACCGTTTCGTGCCGCAGCCGGCAGGCCCGCGCCGCGCCTATGTCCGGGTACCGGAGCCGCTAGGCTTGCACGCCTATCAAGGCTCCGTCGAGGAGGCACTCGCCGAACTGCATGACCGCATGCAGGAGACCGTCACCAGGACGATGACGCAACTCGAGGCCGGCGGCGGCTTCATTTTCTATGCCAATCCCTTCTATCATCGTTAGCGGCGTGTTGGTCGGCGCAAGATGAAGGAGTGCGGCAAGCCTCATGGCGGTCTATGTCGATGCGGCGATCTGGAAATGGGTCGGCCACCGCTGGTGTCATCTGCTGGCAGACGACACCGACGAGCTGCATCGCTTTGCCGGGCAGCTCGGCATCAAGCGCTCGTCCTATCAAGGGCCGCCGAAGACATCGGCACCGCATTATGACATAACCGGGTTCGAGCGCGACCGCGCGGTGCGGTTAGGCGCCATCGAATGCAGCCGCGAGGAGATCGTCGCCGTTTTCCGGCGTGTGCGGGTGCCGAAGGCGAAGATGCGGCGATGACACCGGTGCGCTGATCGCCGCACGCTGAACCACAAGACGCCACAACGCTTGCGTTTGTCGCGCTTCCCCTCTATATGCGCGCTCATTCCACACACGGACTTTGGTGTCTGCCCGGGAGAAATCCGGCTGAAACCTCCGGTGGCGTTCGAGGACAAAGTCCAAAAATGCCTGTGTCCGTGGAGGCTAACCGGAAAGGAAATAAGAATGGCTCTGCCTGATTTCAGCATGCGCCAGCTATTGGAAGCTGGCATTCACTTCGGCCACCAGACCCACCGCTGGAACCCGAAAATGGCGCCCTATATCTACGGCGCCCGCAACAACATCCACATCATCGACCTCTCGCAGACGGTGCCTTTGCTGCACCAGGCGCTGAAGCAGGTTTCCGACACTGTTGCCAAGGGCGGCCGCGTGCTGTTCGTCGGCACCAAGCGCCAGGCCTCCGACATCGTCGCCGATGCCGCGCAGCGCTCGGCCCAGTACTATGTCAACTCGCGCTGGCTCGGCGGTATGCTGACAAACTGGAAGACGATCTCGAATTCCATCCAGCGCCTGCGCAAGCTCGACGAAATGCTGGCCGGCGAGGCTCAGGGCCTGACCAAGAAGGAGCGCCTCAACCTCGACCGCGAGCGTGAGAAGCTCGACAAGGCGCTGGGCGGCATCAAGGATATGGGTTCGACGCCCGATTTGATGTTCGTGATCGACACCAACAAGGAAGCGATCGCCATTCTCGAGGCCAAGCGTCTCGGCATCCCGGTCGTTGCCATCATCGATTCCAACTGCGACCCGGACAAGATCGACTTCCCGATCCCCGGCAACGACGACGCGGCCCGTGCCATCCAGCTCTATTGCGATCTGATTGCCAAGGCAGCCATCGACGGCATCGCCCGTCAGCAGGGCGCGCTCGGTGTCGATATCGGCGCATCGGTCGAGACTCCGGTCGAGCCGGCGCTCGATCAGACCCCGGCCGCCGAGAGCCCGGCAGCCCAGACCCCGGAAGCACAATAGCGAAGGCCGGCTGCGGCCTTCATCTTTCCAATATGTTGGCGCGGTAAGCGCTACCGGCACCAGGCGCATCATCGAAAATCGATGGTGCGTCGGTGCATTTAGACAAAGAGGCGACAATGAGCATTTCGGCTGCACAGGTCAAAGAACTCCGCGACTTGACCGGCGCGGGCATGATGGACTGCAAGGCGGCGTTGAACGAAACCAACGGCAACATGGAAGAGGCCATCGACTGGCTGCGCAAGAAGGGTATCTCCAAGGCAGACAAGAAGGCTGGCCGTACCGCTGCCGAAGGCCTGATCGGCGTCGATTCCGGCGTCCGCGAAGCAGCGATCGTCGAGGTCAATTCCGAGACGGACTTCGTTGCCCGCAATGCTGCGTTCCAGGAGATCGTCGCCAATGTCGCGAAGGTCGCGCTTGCCTATGGCGGCAAGACCGAGGCCGTTGCCGCCGCTCCCTATCCGGGCTCGGGCAAGTCGGTCGCCGAGACCATCAAGGACGCCGTCGGCACCATCGGCGAGAATCTGGGCTTCCGCCGCTCAGCCAAGCTCACCGTCGAGCACGGCGCTGTCGCAACCTACGTTCACAATGCGGTCGCCGACGGCCTTGGCAAGCTCGGCGTGCTGGTGGCCATCGAGACGACAGGCAACGCGCATGCCGCGAACGCCTTCGCCCGCCAGGTTGCCATGCATGTTGCTGCCACCAATCCGATGGCCTTGACCACCGAAGAGCTCGATCCGGCCGCGGTGGAACGCGAGAAGGCGATCTTCGCCGACCAGGCGCGCCAGTCCGGCAAGCCGGAAGCGATCATCGAGAAGATGGTCGAAGGCCGTTTGCGCAAGTTCTATGAAGAGGTCGTGCTGCTCAAGCAGGCTTTCGTGCTCAATCCCGACATTACCGTCGAGAAGGCGCTGAAGGATGCCGAAAGCGAAATCGGCGCGCCCGCCAAAATCGCTGCCTATCTGCGCTTCGCGCTCGGTGAGGGTATCGAGAAGGAAGAGACCGATTTCGCGGCGGAAGTCGCGGCAGCGGTCAAGAAGTAAACTATCCGCTCGAAAGGCTTTTTCGGCCGGGTGTCCGCGAGGATGCCCGGCCGATTTCTTGCGCGGTGTCGATGAAGGCGCGGAGCTTCGGGGCCATCGCGGCGCGGCGCGGGAAATAGAGGAACAGTCCCGGTTCCTCGATCGATGCCTCGCCAAGGATTTCGACCAGCCGGCCTGCTTCGATGTCGGGCTTGACAAGCGGCTCGAACAGATAGGCGAGGCCGATGCCGGCAAGCGCCATTTCCCTTGCCGACAGTGGATCGCTGACGACCACGCTGCCGCGTGTCTCGACGCTGATATCCTTGCCCTGATCGGACAGATCCCAGCGATAGAGCGCACGTGATCGCAACAGCCGATAGCCGATGCAGTTGCAGGTGGAGAGATCCGCAATTGTTCGCGGCTTTCCGTGGCGGCCGACATAGGCCGGAGAGGCGACAATGGTCGTCCGGAACGGCTGAGTCAGCCGCACCGTCACCATATCCTCTGCGATCATCTCGCCCAGCCGGATGCCAGCGTCGAAACCCTCGCCGACGATATCGCTCAGACGTTCGTCGGTGACGATCTCCACCGTCACGTCAGGGTAACGTTCCGCCATCACCGTCAGGATGGGCATCAGCGCCAGAGGCAGCGCCAAACGCGGCGCGTTGATCCTGAGCAGCCCGCTTGCCCGGCCCTTGACAGAGCGGATACGTTCGATCCGGTCGGCAATGTCCTCCAGTGCCGGCTCCGCCGCAGCGACAAGCGCGGTGCCAGCCTCGGTCAGCGAGACGCTGCGCGTGGTGCGGGCAAACAACGGCTGGCCGATCCGCTCTTCCACCAGCCGAACCGCATGGCTGACCGCTGACGGGCTCATGCCGAGCTCGGCGGCTGCCAGCGCGAAGCCGGCACGCCGCGCGACGGCAACGATTATAGGTAGGTGGCTAAGCAGATCGCGGTCCATTCATGCATGATATCGCATAGTGCATTCGGATAATGCAATCTTATCCGCGGGGAAAGGAGGGCGCATCTTTTGGCTGCATCACACGACAATCGCCGAGCAGCCAAGGAGACGTCTAATGACCGACCTCGATTCCGAACGAATCCGTAATCTCGAGACCGCGCGTAAATTCTTTGATCTGATGCACCGCAAGGACATTGAGGCATGGGGCGACCTTTGGGCTGAAGATGGTCGTATCCTTGTCTTCTACCCGCCGGCAGGATTTGGAAACAGCATCGATGGCAAGGCCGCGATCCTGGCGGCCTTCCGAGGCCTCTTCGGTAATTTCGAATCCTTCGATTCGCAGCTGACAGCCATCTATCCGGCAGCGGATTCGGACGCGATCGTTGTTGAGTACAAGAACCGCGCGGTGCTGATCGGTGGCACTGAATACACCAACAGCAATATCGCGATTTTCCGCTTCAAGAGCGGTCTGATCAGCGCCTACCACGACTATTTCGATCCGCGCCGGTTCCAGGTGGTGGTCGATGCGCTGGCCAAGGCCTGACTCCGTATCCCAGGCAAGACCTCAATCCCGCTTTTCAAACTTCAGGAGAAAATCCATGACCATGTCCTACTACACGCTCGGCAACAGCGGGCTGCGTGTCACCCGCCTGGCGCTCGGCACCATGACGTTCGGCACAGAATGGGGCTGGGGCGCGGAGAAGGAAACCGCGCGCGGCTTGGTTGATGCCTATGTCGAAGCCGGTGGCAATTTCTTCGATACCGCCGATCTCTATACCGGTGGCACGGCCGAAACCTGGCTCGGCGAATTCATCGCTGAGCGTGGGCTGCGCGATAAGGCGGTGATCAGTACCAAATTCACCTACAACGCCGAACCGGGCAACCCGAACGCCGGCGGCAACGGCCGCAAGAACATCCTGCGGGCGGTAGACGGTTCGCTAAAGCGGCTCGGCACCGACTACATCGACCTCTACATCCTCCATACCTGGGACAGGCTGACACCACCGGAGGAGGTGATGCGGACGCTGGACGATCTGGTGCGCGCCGGAAAGATCCGGCATGTCGGTCTGTCCGACGTGCCGGCCTGGTACGCAAGCCGGGCGCAGGCGGTCGCCGAGCAGCGCGGCTATGAACCGGTTTCGGCGCTTCAGCTCGAATATTCGCTGGCCGAGCGCAACATCGAGCACGAGTTCGTGCCGTTCGGCACGCGCTATGGCGCCGGAATCATGGTCTGGAGTCCATTGGCCAGCGGCCTGCTCAGCGGAAAATACCGTTTCGATACAATCGTCAAGGATGGTGGCCGGCTGGAGACAATGCGTGGTTCGCCCAATCCCGGTTTCCAGAAATTCACCGACCGCAACTGGCAAATCGTCGCTGAACTGGAGACGGTTGCCGGCCAGCTCGGCCGCAGCATGGCCCAGGTCGCCCTGAACTGGACGGCAAACAGGCCAGGCATTGCGTCCGTCATCGTTGGCGCCACCAGGCTTAACCAGCTCAAGGACAATCTCGGCGCGCTTGATTTCGATATTCCCGAAGATCTTCGGGCACGGCTCGATGAGGTGAGCCGGCCGGTCACGCCCTTTCCGTATTCGTTCTTCGGCCCTGAAATACAAGGCGGCCTGACCGGTGGGCAGGCGGTGGGCGGTAAGCCGGCAAGTTATCTGCCGGACCTGCTCATGCAAGGCACTTTTGCCGGCGTGAGCTGACGGTTATCCCGGTCGACGATCTCAACTTTCCGGCTCGGGCGCCGCGTGACATAGCAGCGCCCTTCGTGTATCGGAACGCCCAGTGTTTCGGGGCGCACCGAAACGCGTCACACGCACGATGACGAGGACCAGATGACGGTGAAGCCCCTCTACCGACGTGTCTTGCTGAAAGCATCGGGCGAAGCGTTGATGGGCGAGCAGCATTTCGGCATCGACGTATCGGTGGTCGACCGCATCGCCGCCGACATCGCCGAGGCCCGCGCACTGGGCATCGAAGTCGGTGTCGTCATCGGCGGCGGCAACATCTTCCGTGGCGTCGCGGTTGCCTCGAAGGGCGGCGACCGCGTTACCGGCGACCATATGGGCATGCTAGCCACTGTCATCAACTCGCTGGCGCTGCGCACCTCGCTCAACAAGATCGGCGTCGACGCCGTTGTGCTGTCGGCGATCGCCATGCCCGAGCTTTGCGAAAGTTTTTCGCAGCGTCAGGCGACCGCCTACATGAACCAGGGCAAGGTCGTTATCTTCGCCGGCGGCACCGGCAATCCGTTCTTCACCACCGATTCGGCTGCAGCCCTTCGCGCCGCCGAGATCGGGGCCGATGCTCTGTTCAAGGGCACCCAGGTCGACGGTGTCTATTCGGCTGATCCCAAGAAGGACCCGCACGCGACACGTTTCGAGCGGATCAGCCATGACGAAGTCATCAAACGCGGGCTTTCGATCATGGATACGGCGGCGATTGCACTTGCGCGCGAAAACAACATTCCGATAATCGTCTATTCGATCCACGAGAAGGGTGGTTTCGGCGATATCCTGAGGGGCGGCGGCCGTTGCACGGTTGTCGCAGACGATTGACCGAACCATGAACCCGAAAGGGACCGGTTGCGGATGAGGCTCGAACAGGGCCTAAGCAGTGAACCCGGGTTAACGGGTCGAGGAGACGATGATGAGTGGCGAATACGACGATCTCAAACGGCGCATGGACGGGGCGATCGCCGCGTTCAAGCATGATCTGGCTTCGCTGCGCACCGGCCGTGCGTCGAGCAACCTGCTCGATGCCGTCCAGGTGCAGGCCTATGGCACCACCATGCCGATCAACCAGGTGGCAACAGTGTCGGTGCCGGAACCGCGCATGATTTCGGTTTCGGTCTGGGACAAGTCGATGGTCAGCGCAGTCGACCGCGCCATCCGTGAAGCCAATCTCGGCTTCAATCCTATCGTCGACGGTACCAATCTCAGGATTCCGCTGCCCGAGCTCAACGAACAGCGCCGCAAGGAGCTGGTCAAGATCTCGCACGGTTATGCCGAGAATGCCCGCGTCGCCGCACGCCACGTTCGTCGGGACGGCATGGACTTTCTGAAAAAGGCGGAAAAGGACGGCGACATCAGTGAGGACGACCATCGCAAACGGGCCGACCAGGTTCAGAAACTGACCGACGAGACAATCAGCACCATCGACCACCTGCTTTCCGACAAGGAAGCGGAAATCATGCAGGTCTAGGGTCTGGCCACGCCTGGCCCGGAAGCGAGAATATGGCAACGCCCGCGCATGTCGCGATCATCATGGACGGAAACGGACGCTGGGCCAAGGCGCGCGGCTTGCCGCGGCTGGCCGGTCACCGCGCCGGCGTCGAGGCGCTGCGCAAGACAGTGCGGGCCGCCCCCGGCCTCGGCATCTCCTTCCTGACCGTCTACGCTTTTTCGTCGGAAAACTGGTCACGGCCGAAATCCGAAGTCAGCGACCTCATGGGCCTGCTGAAGCTTTTCATCCGACGTGACCTCGCCGAGCTGCACCAGAGTGGGGTGCGGATCAGGGTCATCGGTGACAGGGCAGGGCTGCAGCCCGACATAAGGGGGCTGCTCGAGGAAGCCGAAACGCTCACTCTCCGCAACGAGGCGCTGACACTGGTCATTGCCTTCAATTACGGCGGGCGCGATGAGATCGTGCGCACCGCGCGCAAGCTCGCAGCGGCGGTGGCGCGCGGTGAGATGGAGAGCGAGGCGATCACGGCCGATTCCTTTGCCAGCTCGCTCGATACAGAGGGCATTCCGGACCCGGAACTGGTCATCCGCACCAGCGGCGAGCTTCGGCTGTCCAACTTCCTGTTATGGCAGGCCGCCTATAGCGAACTCGTTTTCCTGCCTTGCTACTGGCCCGACTTCAGTCGCGAGCACCTGTCCGACGCACTGCGCGATTTCGCCGGCCGCGAGCGCCGCTTCGGCGGACTTGCCGCCCAAGATGTCGCCTCAGGCTGAGGAATGAGCAACCTCCAACTCCGGGTCATTTCGGCGGTCGTGCTTGGCATCGTCACGCTTGCCCTGACCTGGCTCGGCGGACTGTCCTTCCGGTTGCTTTGCGCCGCCATGGCGGCGGTGATCTTTTACGAGTGGACGCGGATGAGCCGCCCCGTTGCTCCGGCAGGTGCTAGTGCTACGGCAGGTCTCGGCTTTCTGCCGGAGGCGCTGATCGTGGTCTTTATTGGTGCCCTCGTCGCCGGCCTGCCTGCATCTTTGCTGCTGCCGCTCGTCGCGGCTCTGGTGGCTATCACTGCCGTCGCTTCCTCCATGCGCAGGGCAGGACCGTGGGAAGCATCCGGCCTTGCCTATGCGGCCGTGTCCGGCTTGTCGCTGGCCTTCTTGCGTGACGGCGACCATTCAGGGCTGCTGGCCATTCTGTTCCTATTCGCCGTGGTTTGGGCGACCGATATCTTTGCCTATTTCGTCGGCCGCTCCGTCGGCGGCCCAAGGCTGGCGCCGTCGATCTCGCCGGGCAAGACGCGGAGCGGGGCGCTCGGTGGGGTGGTCGGCGGCGTAGTGGCCGGGCTGCTTCTGGCCGCCGTAGCCGGAACGGGCAACCTCGTCGTGCTTGGCGTGGTCGCACTGGTGCTTTCGATCGTCGCGCAGGCCGGCGACCTGTTCGAATCATGGGTCAAGCGACGCCACGGCCGTAAAGATTCCGGCACGCTGATACCCGGCCATGGCGGCATCATGGATCGGGTCGACGGGCTTGTCGCGGCGGCTTTCGCCCTATACGTCATCGGCTGGATTTCCGCGACCGCCGATCATCCGGCACAGGGGCTGTTTCCGGTTTGAGCGGCATCGTCGGTGGGCCGGCGCGGGGCTGCGCCATGGATTCGCCCGGATTGATGTCACAGTCGCGGCGTGATCTGTGCCGTGAATGAATTTGAGGGCATGAGTTGAACGAGATTCTTCACGCGGTTTTCAGCACAGAGGGCTTTGTCCTCGGCACGCTGGTGCCTTTCCTGTTCGTGCTGACCGTGGTCGTTTTCGTCCACGAAATGGGCCACTACCTCGTCGGCCGCTGGTGCGGTATCGGCGCAAAAGCCTTTTCGATCGGTTTCGGCCCTGAGATCATAGGCTTCAACGACAGCCGCGGCACGCGCTGGAAGCTTTGCGCCATACCGCTTGGCGGCTACGTCAAGTTCGTCGGCGACATGAACGCGACGTCGAGCCAGCCCAGCTCGGAGGAGATCGAGGCGCTTAGCGACGAGGAACGCAAGGTCGCCTTCCACACGCAGCCGATCTGGAAGCGTGTGGCGACCGTCGTGGCGGGGCCGCTGTTCAACTTCCTGCTGACGATCGCCGTCTTTGCCGTGCTGTTTTCCGTCCATGGCCGGCCCGTGCTGGAGCCGATGGTGGCCGAGGTCACCGTCGGCAGTCCGGCCGCCGCGGCCGGCATCATGCCCGGCGACCGATTCGTCAGCGTCGACGGCAGCAAGGTCGAGACCTTTGCCGACGTCCAGCGTCTGGTCTCTGGCCGCGCCGGCGACAGCATCACCTTCGTCATGCTACGCGGCGGCAAGGAAATCACCGTCACGGCGACGCCGCGCTTGATGGAACAACAAGACGCGCTGGGCAACAAGGTCCAGGTGGCCGTGATCGGCGTCGTCAATAATAAGGAACTCGGCCAGCCGCGGCTGATCACCTACAGTCCGGCCGGGGCGGTCGGGGCAGCGGTCCAGGAAACCGGGCACGTCATCCAGCGCACCGGCCAGTTCCTGCAACGTTTCGTTGTCGGTCGCGAGGACAAGTGCCAGCTGGGCGGCCCCATCAAGATCGCCAAGATGTCGGGTCAGGCGGCAAAGCTCGGCTTTGAATGGCTCGTGCAGCTTGTTGCATTCCTGTCAGTCGGGATAGGGATTCTGAACCTATTGCCGATTCCCCCCCTCGACGGAGGGCATCTTCTGTTCTACGGCGTGGAGGCTGTCATCCGGCGGCCGGTGTCCGAACGGATGATGGAAATGGCTTACCGAAGCGGCCTCATATTGGTGCTCGGCTTCATGGGCTTTGTTTTCTGGAACGATCTGTTTGGGTGCTGAAATCATGAAGGAATTTGGCTTCGGCACAAGCAATGTTGAGACGCCGTTTACCATGCGTGGGGATATGCGTGACGCGAAAGCCACGCCGCAGGGTTAAGTAAATACAAATTAACCAGAAGCCTTGCGTGTAGGGAAAATCCGGTTAATACGGTAGGGGAAATTACCGCACGTCCGGTTTTCTCGCCGTGGGGACTTCGAGAAAAGGTACAAAAGCCCGATGAAGGCAGCATCCAAGTTTCTGAGCGCCGCGTCCGCGGTGGCTATGTCCGCCGCTCTGGTTGTACCAGGCGCGCTCGCAGTGCAGTTCGTTGCCACATCGGCCGCCGAGGCGGCTGTCGTCTCCAGAGTCGAAGTCACCGGCAATCAGCGCGTCGACGCGGACACCATCCGCAATTACGTGACGATCAAACCCGGCAAGGCGTTTTCAAGTTCGGATATCGACGATGCGGTCAAGGCGCTGTTTGGCACCGGGCTGTTTTCGGACGTGCAGATCAACCAGGTCGGATCGACGCTGGTCATCAAGGTTTCTGAATACCAGGTCGTCAACCAGGTCCTGTTCCAGGGCAACAAGAAGCTCAAGGACAACGCGCTTGAAGCCGCGGTGCAATTGAAGCCGCGCGGCACCTTCTCGCAACAGCAGCTCGACGCCGATGTCGAGGCGGTCAAGGCCGCATACCGGCGTATCGGCCGCGACGATGCCGCCGTGACCACCCAAATCATGGATCTCGGCGACAACCGCGTAAACGTGGTCTTCAACATCAACGAAGGCGGCCGCACCCAGATCGCAGCGATCAATTTCGTCGGCAACAGTGCCTATTCGAGCCGCCGGCTGTCGGACATCATCTCCACCAAACGCTCGTCCTTCCTTTCGTTCGTGCTGCGCGACGACGTCTATGACGAGGACAAGCTGCGCGCCGACCAGGAGCTGCTGCGCCGCTTCTATTACAATCACGGCTATGCCGACTTCCAGGTCGTCTCGGCTGTCGGCGAACTCGACGACACAACCAACAAATACACCGTCACCATCACGGTGCAGGAGGGCGAGCGTTATACGTTCGGGGATGTCAGCGTCGAAAGCACGATCCCCGAGGTCGACAGCAAGTCGCTTGAATCGGTGGTCGAGACGCACAAGGGCGATGTCTACAACGCCAAGAACGTCGAGGACACGATCATTGCGCTGACCGAGAAGGTGGCTGGATCCGGCTATGCCTTCGCCCAGGTGACGCCGCGTGGCGACCGCAACTTCGAGAACCACACGATCTCGGTCGTCTATACGGTCGACCAGGGTACCAAGGCCTATATCGAGCGCATCGAGATTCGCGGCAACGATCGGACGCGCGACTACGTCATTCGCCGCGAGTTCGATGTCAGCGAAGGCGACGCTTTCAATCAGGTCCTCATCCAGCGCGCGAAGAGGCGGCTGGAAGCGCTCGATTATTTTGAGAAAGTCGAAATCTCTACTGTTCCCGGTTCCGAGCCGGACCAGGTTGTGCTGGTGGTCGACGTGGTCGAGAAATCGACCGGTGAGTTCACCGTCGGCGCCGGTTATTCGAGCGGGGGTGAAACGTCAGGTCCGTCCGTCGAAGGCTCCATCAGTGAGCGCAACTTCCTCGGTCGCGGCCAATTCATCAAGGTGGCGGCGGGCGGTGGCAAGAACTCGCGCGACTACAGCTTCTCTTTCACCGAACCCTATTTCCTCGGACGCCGCATCGCGGCTGGCTTCGACATCTACAAGCAGAGCCGTAACTACGACCATTACGACAGCGACACGACAGGCGCGACCGTTCGCTTCGGCCTGCCGATCACCGACAACATCTCGACGCAGCTGGCGTATAACATTGCGCAAGAGAAGTACGAGTTCGACGAGGGCTGCGACCCAGCGGCCGGTTGCGACGTGTCCCAGGCGATCCAAAACGGCGTTAACGAGAGCCCATGGCTCAAGTCTTCGGTCAGTCTCGGCCTGGTCTACAATACAATCGACGACATGAAGAACCCGCATGATGGTATTTATGCCAATGTCGGCACCGAAGTCGCTGGCCTCGGCGGTGACGCCAAGTTCATCAAGGTAACCGCGCGCGGCAGCATTTATCAGACGCTGTCCGAACAATTGGATCTGGTGGGCCTCATTTCGGGCGGCGCCGGCCATGTGCAAGGGTATGGCAACGGCGATCTGCGCGTCTTCGACCATTTCCAGAGCAGCGACCGTATGATCCGCGGTTTCGAATACGGCGGCATCGGCCCGGTTGCTTCGGACAACAGCAATGACCATCTCGGCGGCACTACATACTTCAATGCCTCGGCAGAAGCGCAGTTCCCGCTGCCGGTCATCCCCGAAAGCTTCGGTTTGCGCGGCGCGGTGTTCGCCGATGCGGCAACGCTCTACGGCAGCAAAATCGCAAGTGGCCTTGTCAATTCTTCGACAACCGGCATGGAATGGCGCGCTTCCGTCGGTGTCGGTGTGATGTGGGCATCGCCTTTCGGGCCGATCCGCATCGACTATGCGATCCCGGTCAAGAAGGAAAAGACCGACGACGTGCAGGAATTCAACTTCGGCATATCGACCCGCTTCTGATGTGCGGGCAATGATGCTTCCGGCTCGTTTGGATCCGGATGGCAGTGATCCGACACTACAGCGCAGCGCGTCCTATCGGACGCGCAAAGGACGTTGTAGTACATTGATTTGCGCATGATCCTTTCCGAGGGTCGATTTCCGATTTCGGGGTCATGCGCCAGCTGGATATTGCTTCTGGAATGACCGATCCGGTGTTCTTCGCGCCCTCACGCCGGTATACGGCCGGCGAAGTCGCGAATCTGACCGGCTCGACACTTGTCGATTCCGGTCTCTCCGATGTATCGATCGAAGCTCTGGCGCCCGCCAACGAAGGCGGCGAGAACGCCCTTGTCTTCGTCGACGGCAGGCGCAATTTCGCCCTGATGCAGGCACTGCGGGCGGCGGCGGTTCTCTGCCCTGCCGAATTTGCCGGCAAGGCGCCGGCGGGCATCGCGGTGCTGGTGCATCCGCGCCCGCAGCAGGCTTTCGCAATGGTCGGGCGTCTGCTTTTCCCCGCGGCTGCGACGCCTGGACCGATGACCGGCGAAACCGGTATCTCGCCGCACGCCCATATCGATGCGACCGCCCATGTCGAGGCCGGTGCAATCATCGAAGCAGGTGCGGTCATCGGACCGCGCGCTGCCATCGGCAGCGGGACCGTCATTGCCCCGCATGCGGTCATCGGTCCATCCTCGCAGATCGGCCGCGACGGCTATGTCGGTCCAGGAGCCAGCGTGCAATATGCGTTGATTGGCAATCGCGTCATCATCCATGGCGGTGCCAGGATCGGGCAGGATGGCTTCGGTTTCGTGGCCGGCGCCAAAGGTCCGGAGCGGGTTCCGCAGATCGGCCGCGTCATCATCCAGGACGACGTCGAGATCGGGTCGAATACGACCGTCGATCGCGGCGCCATGTCCGACACGATCATCGGCCAGGGTACCAAGATCGACAATCTGGTACAGATCGCCCACAACGTTCGCATTGGCCGCAATTGCATAATAGCCGGGCTTTCGGGTATTTCCGGTTCCGTGACAGTAGGCGACAACGTCACCATGGGTGGCGGCGTCGGCCTTGCGGATCATCTGACCATCGGGTCCGGGGCCAAGCTTGCGGCAAGAAGCGGGTTTATGAGCAACGTGCCTGCCGGTGAGATTTGGGGAGGATATCCGGCGCAGCCGATGGCGGAAGCCATGCGCGAGATAGCGGCCTTGCGCAGACTTGCACGGACGCGCAAACAGGGTGAGGGGGGAAATGGCTGACATCGCAGCGGCGACGCTCGAAGCGGTTGACATAATGCGGCTGATGAAGCTCCTGCCGCACCGCTATCCGTTCTTGATGATCGACCGCATTGTCGACATAGATGGCGACGAATCCGCGATCGGCATCAAGAACGTCACCATAAACGAGCCGCATTTCCAGGGTCATTTCCCGGACCAGCCGGTCATGCCCGGCGTGCTGATCATCGAGGCGATGGCGCAGACGGCCGGCGCCATCTGCATCCGCAGCCTTGGTACGGAAAAGCCGTCGCTGGTTTATTTCCTGACCATCGACAATGCCAAGTTCCGCAAGCCGGTCGTTCCAGGCGACCAGTTGAAAATTCATGTGAAGAAAATCAAGAAACGCGGCAATCTTCTCAAATTCGCTTGCGAGGCCCTCGTCGATGGCGCCAAGGCGGCGGAAGCCGAGATCTCGGCGATGATGGTCGCAAGCGGCTGACAAACGAATGCTAATGAAAATCCAGACAGTCATCCATCCATCGTCGGTCATCGAGCCAGGCGCCCAAATCGGCGAAGGCGCCCGCATCGGGCCCTTCTGTCACGTCGGCCCCGACGCCGTGATCGGCGACCGCGTCGAACTGGTCAGCCATGTCTCGGTGATTGGCGCGACCACCATCGGTGCATCGACCAAGGTCTATCCGATGGCGATACTGGGCGGGCCGCCGCAGAACACCAAGCACAAGGGCGGCCGGACCACGCTGGTGATCGGCGAGAATTGCACGATCCGCGAAGGCGTCACCATGCATGTCGGCACCGATTCCAGCCGCGGCGAGACGACGATCGGCGACAACGGCAATTTCCTTGCCTATGCCCACATTGCCCATGACTGCGTGGTCGGCAAGAACGCCACCTTCGCCAATCAAGCGACGTTAGGCGGGCATTGCGAAGTCGGCGACAATGTCTACATCGGCGGCCTTACCGCGGTTCATCAGTTTGTCCGCATCGGCGATAACGCCTTTCTCGGCGGTTGCTCGGCGATCGTCGGCGACGTCATTCCTTACGCCATCGCTGTTGGCAACCGTGCCAGCCTTCGCGGCCTCAACATCATTGGCCTGAAGCGCGCCGGCCTGCCGCGTTCGGAGATCCACTTGCTGCGCAAAGCCTACAAGACGATCTTCGATCGCTCCCGGACCGTCGGCGAAAACATCGAATTCGCCAAGGCGGAATTCGCCTCGTCGCCGACTGCCATGAAGATCGTCGACTTCATCGCCGGTCGCGGCAAGCGGCACTACGCCGTGCCGTCGCTCAAGGGTACCGACGGCGACGATACCGATGATGAAGACTGAGGGCAGATGACGAAGATTGAGGCTGCCGGAAAGGGCCTTGATCTCGCGCCAGATGCCAAGGTCGGCATCATCGCCGGCGGCGGCAGCCTCCCGGTCGAAATTGCCCGAGCGCTCGCCCGGCAAGGCAAATCGCCCTTCGTCGTGATGGCGGCCGGCGAGGTCGATCGCATAGCCGATTTCGAGCCCTATGAGCAGGCAACCTTGAGGCTGGAAGACGTCGGCTCGCTGCTGCCGATCCTTAAGCGGCATCACGTTACGCATCTCGTAGCCGCGGGTCATATCACGCGGCGCCCCAGGCTGAGCGCCATGCGCCTCAATTTGGGCCTGCTCGCGTGGCTACCCAGCCTGTTCGTCGGTGTAAGCCGGGGGGACGACACGGTGCTGAAACTGTTCGTGCGCAGGATCGAGCGCAGCGGCATCAAGGTCGTCGGCGCTCACGAGATCGTGCCGGAGCTGGTCGCTGCCGAAGGCCTGCTGACCAAGGCGGCGCCACGCAAATCCGACTGGCGCGACATCGAGGCGGCGCACGCGGCGGCAAAAGCCATCGGCGAGCTGGACATCGGCCAAGCGGCTGTTGCGGTCGGCGGCCGCACCATTGCCTTGGAAGGCGTCGAAGGCACCGACGGGCTGCTCGAGCGGACAAAACAATTACGCGGGCACGGCAGGCTGGCTGGCAGGAGCCGTGGTGTTTTGGTCAAATGTGCCAAGCCCGGTCAGGAACTGCGTGCCGATCTGCCCTCCATCGGTCCGCTGACCGTCGAGGCGGCGCATGCCGCCGGACTGGCCGGCATTGCCGTCGAAGCCGGCCGCTCGCTGGTGCTCGAAGGTCCCGCCACCATCGGGCGTGCCAATGCGCTCGGCCTCTTCGTGATCGGGCTGCCTGCTGCGGAGCCGGTGCATGGCGAATGAGCGGCCGTTGAAGATAGCCGTCGTCGCAGGCGAGGAGTCCGGCGACCTGCTTGGCGCCGACCTTGTGCAGGCGCTCAAGCGCATGACCGGGTGCGACGTTCGGCTTGTCGGCATCGGCGGCCGCCATTTGCAGGCGCTCGGCCTAGCGCCATTGTTCGACGGCAGCGAGATCGCGCTGATGGGCCTTAGCGCCATCCTGCGCGACCTGCCGCGCCTGATGCGGCGGATCGGCCAGACGGCAAACGCGATTGCCGGTGAAAAGCCCGATTGCCTTATCACCATCGACAGTCCGGATTTCTCACTGCGCGTCGCCAAGAAGGTGCGTGCCGCCGATCCGACCATCCCGACCGTCCACTATGTCTGCCCGAGCGTGTGGGCTTGGCGGCCGGGCAGGGCGGCGGCGATGAAGCCATATGTCGATCACATCCTTTGCATCCTGCCGTTCGAGATGAAGGAACTCGCTCGCCTGGGCGGGCCGCCCGGCACCTATGTCGGGCATCGCCTTGTACATGATCCGGGCATAATCAGTGCCGCCAGGGCGCAGGCGCAGCCGCGTAACCTGTCCGCAGATCACGTCAAAACATTGCTTGTATTGCCCGGTTCGCGTCGCGGCGAGGTGCGACGCCTGGTTGGGCCGTTCGGCGAGACGGTGTCGATCCTGCGGGCGCGCGGGCACCGCCTGCGCCTGCTGTTGCCAACGGTCCCGCACGTCGCCGACCTGGTCAGGACCTCAGTCGCGAGCTGGGACGAGAAGCCGGAGATCATCCTTGATGCCGAACGCAAATGGCAGGCCTTCGGCAAGGCGGATGCGGCGCTGATCGCGTCGGGGACGGTATCGCTGGAACTGGCATTGGCGGGTGTGCCGATGATCTCCTGCTACCGGCTCGATCCGGTCATGCGCATGGCGCAGCCGCTGATCAAAGTATGGAGCGCAGCGTTGCCCAATCTCATTGCCGACCGGCCGGTTGTGCCGGAACACTACAATCAATATGTGCGGCCGCATTATCTGGCGCGGCAACTGGAGGCGCTGTTCTCCGATACCGCCTACCGCACCTGGCAGAAGCACGGTTTTGCCGACATTGCCGGGCGTATGGCAACCGCCAAGCCGTCAGGCGAGATGGCCGCGGGGGTGGTGATGGGGATGGTGAGTGAATAGTGAATAGTGAATAGTACTCTATAGACAGGAGCGACGCTTCGCTGCTCCAATTCACCATTCACCATTCACCATTCACCATTCACCATTCACCATTCACCATTCACCATTCACCATTCACCACCTTCACCGCTTCGCGATCGGCACGTAATCCCGTTCCGGCGCGCCGGTATAGAGCTGGCGTGGGCGACCGATCTTCTGGTGCGGGTCCTCGATCATCTCCTTCCACTGCGCGATCCAGCCGACGGTACGGGCGACCGCGAACAGCACGGTGAACATGGTGGTGGGGAAGCCCAGCGCCTTCAGTGTGATTCCGGAATAGAAATCGACGTTCGGATAGAGCTTCTTCTCGATGAAATAGGAATCGGTCAGCGCAATCTTTTCCAGCTCCATGGCGATGTCGAGCAGCGGATCGTCCTTGATGCCGAGCTCGCCCAGGACCTCGTGCGCGGTCTTCTGCATGATCTTGGCGCGCGGATCGTAGTTCTTATAAACGCGGTGGCCAAATCCCATCAATCGGAACGGATCGTTCTTATCCTTGGCGCGCGCAATGAATTCCGGGATGTGATCGACATGGCCGATCTCGCCCAGCATGTTCAAGGCTGCCTCGTTGGCGCCTCCATGTGCAGGACCCCACAGGCAGGCGATGCCGGCAGCGATACAGGCAAAGGGATTGGCACCCGACGAGCCGGCCAGGCGGACGGTTGAAGTCGAGGCGTTCTGTTCGTGGTCGGCGTGCAGGATGAAGATGCGCTCCATCGCGCGGGCCAGCACCGGATTGATCTTGTATTCCTCGCAAGGCACGGCGAAGCACATATGCAGGAAGTTGGCTGCGAAATTCAGCTCGTTCTTCGGATAGATGAATGGCTGGCCGATGTGGTATTTATAGGCCATCGCCGCGATCGTCGGCATCTTGGCGATCAGCCGCATTGAGGCGACCATGCGTTGATAAGGGTCCGAGATGTCGGTGGAATCGTGATAGAAGGCCGACAGCGCGCCGACCACGCCGCACATCACCGCCATCGGATGCGCATCACGCCGGAAGCCGGTGAAAAAGCGCGACATCTGCTCATGCACCATGGTGTGGCGCGTCACCCGGTAGTCGAAATCGTCCTTCTGCGCCTTGGTCGGTAGTTCACCATAGAGCAAGAGATAGCAGACTTCGAGGAAGTCGCCGTGCTCGGCCAATTGGTCGATCGGGTAGCCGCGGTGCAAAAGAATGCCGGCATCGCCATCGATGAAGGTGATTTCCGATTCGCAGCTCGCCGTCGACGTAAAGCCGGGATCGTAGGTAAAGACGCCGGCGGTGTTGTACAGCGAACCGATGTCGATGACGTCAGGTCCTACCGAACCACTTCGTATCTTGAATTCATGAGTTTTGCCGCCGAGTTCCAGCTTTGCCGTCGATGCCTGGGTTTTGCCGCCAAATTCCATTTTTGTCGCAGGTTCGGTCATAGCAAACTCCTTTTTGTTTCCTCAGGCCGGCAAAGGCAAAATATCTGAACCCAACACATCAAAAGCATCGGAATACGCACATTTGCGCCCGCAATTGTATCTGCGCGCCAGATTAGGCCAAGACCCAATGTTGCACTGCGAAACACACCTTTCAATGCCAATCTTCTTGGGCCAGTTTGCTAATCGATTTGATCAGCGATCCGCGCCAGGCTTTCCTCGTGGCCAAGCACGGCTAGCACATCAAAGACACCTGGCGAGGTACTTTTGCCGGTGAGCGCGGCGCGCAAAGGTTGGGCCACGGCGCCGAGTTTATGGCCGCCCGCCTGCGCATAGTCGCGGATCGCGGCTTCCGCTGAAGCGGCAGACCAATCCGAAACCGTGGCTAGTGCCGCATGAGCGCCCCGCAGGATCGCGCGCGCCTCACCGCTGAGCAGCGCCGCCGCCTTCTCGTCCACCGGCAGCGGCCGCTCGACGAACAGGAATGCAGCCCCTTCGAGAAGTTCGACCAGCGTCTTGGCGCGCTCCTTCAGGCCCGGCAAAGCGGCAAGCAGTTGCGCCCTGCGTCTGTCGTCGAGGCGCGCGGCAATTGCCGGGCCGCCTTCCAAATAGGGCAGAGTGGCGATAAAGATGTCGAGCAGCGCCGCGTCGTTCATCCGGCGCATATGCACGCCATTGAGCGCCTCGAGTTTGGCGAAGTCGAAACGGGCGGCGCCCTTGTTGACGTCGCCAATGTCGAACCATGCGATCATGTCGGCGATCGACATGATCTCATCATCGCCGTGGCTCCAGCCAAGCCTCGCCAGATAGTTGAGCAGCGCCTCCGGCAGGTAGCCCATGGCGCGATAGGCCTCGACGCCAAGCGCACCGTGCCGCTTCGACAGCTTGGCGCCGTCGGCACCGTGGATCAGCGGGATATGCGACATCGACGGCACCTCCCAGCCCATGGCCTGATAGATTACGGTCTGGCGTGCGGCGTTGGTCAAATGATCGTCGCCGCGGATGATGTGGGTGATGCCCATGTCGTGATCGTCGACGACGACGGCATGCATGTAGGTGGGATTGCCGTCCGAGCGCAGAATAATGAAATCGTCGAGATCCTTGTTGGGAAAACGCACATCGCCCTGGACGCGGTCATGCACCACCGTCTCGCCGTCTGTCGGCGCCTTGATGCGGATCGCCCCCTTGGCGCCGGGCGGCGCCTCCGACGGGTCGCGGTCGCGCCAGCGTCCGTCATAGCGGGGAGGCAGCCCCTTGGCCCGTGCGCTCTCGCGCATTGTTTCCAGCTCGGCAGGCGTCGCATAACAATAATAGGCCTTGCCCATGCGAACGAGCTCCTCGGCCACCTCGTGGTGGCGCGGAGCACGCTCGAACTGCGACACCGGCTCGCCGTCCCATGTCAGGCCAAGCCAGGAAAGCCCGTCGAGAATGGCCGCGGTTGCCGCATCGGTGGAGCGCTCGCGGTCGGTGTCCTCGATGCGCAGCAGCATCGTGCCGCCTGTGTGCTTGGCATACAGCCAGTTGAACAGCGCCGTGCGGGCGCCGCCAATGTGCAGATAGCCGGTGGGCGAGGGGGCAAAACGGGTGACGACCTTATCGGGCATGGAACTCTCAGGCGGGCGAAGGAAGTGGGTTTGCGGACTTTCGCGCGTCGCGCGTTCATGTAGCATAGGAGGTTGAGGGCGCAAGGGGCAGACCCGATGGCTGTGCGAGGCCGTGGTGCGGGCGAGGGCGAGGACGCTGGCAGCGGCGTCAGCGAACGCTTGCTGTTTGCCGCTCCCCTGCCTGTCCTGCCGGCGCCGGCATTGCTGCCCACTCCACGCTTCGATTCCCGGTCCTTGCCGACAGGTGAATCAACAACGGTTCCGGTGCCCACGGCCGAACCCATCGTGCGCCTGCCCAGGCGTTTGCGCCTCCCGTCACCGTCCCGCATCCGCAACAGCGTAACCTTGGCAGCCGGCCTGGAACTCGACCGTGGCGTCGCCTTCCTGCTGGTGCCGGTGTTCCTCGCATGCGGGGTGGTCGTATATTTCGCGCTGGCGGTGGAGCCGCCCTTTCCACAGCCGATCGCAATCGTGCTCCTCGCGGCCCTTTGTGCCGTCGTCTCGCGGTCATGGCCCAGGACGCGCCTGTGTTTCATGGTGGCGTTACTCTGCGCGCTTGGCGTACTTGCCGCCAAGTTCGAGACCTGGCGTGTCGGAACGCATATGCTCGGTTCCGAAATCTCGACGCGGCTGACGGGTCGCGTTGTATCGTACGAGCCCATGGCGAGCGGCCGCATCAGGCTGACGATCGATGTGATCTCAACCGCCAGGCCGACACTGCGCTACATGCCGGAACGGGTCCGCGTTTCGGCGATGAAGATACCGGCTGAGCTCACCGCCGGTTCCGAGATCACCGGCTATGTGCGGCTGCTGCCGCCGACCGGCCCGGTGCGGCCCGACAGCTATGATTTCTCCTTCGACAGCTATTTCGCCGGTATCGGCGGCAGCGGCTTTTTTCTCGGCAATCCGAAAGTCGTGCCGTCGGGCAGCATGCCGCTTGCCGCGCAGCTTTCTTCCGCGATCGAAGACGCGCGCGAATCCATCGCCGACCATATCCGCAGCCGCATCGGCGGCGCCGAGGGCGAGATTGCCGCTGCGCTGATCGTCGGCGTGCGCGCCGGCATTCCCGAGGAGATCAACGAAGCGATGCGGCGTACAGGCATCTATCACATCATCTCTATCTCGGGGCTGCATATGGCGTTGGTCGCCGGCACCATCATGGCGCTGCTACGCGGCGCCTTTGCGCTGTTTCCCGATTTCTCATCGCGACGGCCGGTCAAGAAATATGCCGCGGCCGCCGCGCTTTTTTCGATTGCGGCCTACCTCGTCTTTTCCGGCATTGTGGTAGCGGCCGAACGCAGCTTCATCATGCTGGCGGTGATGCTTATCGCCGTGCTGTTCGACCGGGCCGCGCTCACCATGCGCAACCTGGCGATCTCGGCCATCGCGGTCATCCTGGTGTCGCCGCACGAGGTGGTCGGTCCGAGTTTCCAGATGTCCTTCGCCGCGACGGCGGCCCTTGTCGGCGCCTATGCAGGCTGGTCCGATTACCGCGCCGGCAGGGCCGCCACGCCGCCGCTGCGGCGGTCGCCGCTACGCTTTGCCACGCGAAAGGTCCTGCTGGGCATGGGCGGCCTAGCGATGACCTCGATCATTGCAGGGAGCGCCACGGCGCTTTTCGCCATATGGCACTTCCAGCGCGTGGCGCCGCTCAGCCTGTTCGCCAATCTGGCCATCATGCCCATCGTCTCACTGGTCGTCATGCCCTTCGCCGTTCTCAGCGCGCTGGCGATGCCGTTCGGTGCGGATGGGCCGTTCCTCTATGTGATGGGCAAGGGGCTAACGGCGATGATCGCCCTGTCCGGGTGGATCTCCGAGCGCTCGCCGATCGATGCGGTCGGGCTGATTTCGCTGAGATCCGTCCTTCTGGTGACGATCGCCCTCGTCATTGCCAGCATGGCGACGACCTGGTTGCGGCTCGCGGCACTTCCTTTTGCGCTCGCCGGCTTGCTGACGACAACGCAGACGCGCGTACCCGATGTATTGATCTCGGAGGACGCACGGCTGGTCGCGCTGCCGATTGGGAGCGGTGAACTCGCGATCAACCGGGCACGCCCGAATGAGTTCACCATCGACAACTGGAAACGCGCGCTCACATCAGAGGCTATCGTCGCGCCGGAAACACCTGGAAAGAACGACCCGCAATTCGACATTGCCGATCCGGCCGAACTACCGCCGGGCATGCCGTTCATTTGCACGGACGGCCTCTGCCTTGCCAGGCATCCATCCGGCGCGATCATCGCGCAAGCCAAGGACCGCAATACTGCGCGGCCAGCCTGCGCCTTTGCCAGTTTGATCGTCATCGACGACGCCACCGCCCATAACCCCTGCTACTACGACCGGCTGGTCCTCGTCGTCACCAAACGGCAACTGGCGCGCGCGGGAAGTGCCGCCGTCTATTTCGATCCACAAGCGGCAACACGCGCCGAAATCCGTTTCGCAGTCGAAAAATCATACCGGCCCTGGCACGTGCAGCGGAAATTTTCACGCGCGGCGCGGGGCCTGCCGCCATACCGCAGGGCCGACAAACCCAAAGCCGGCGCCAAGGGCGGAGCTCAGTAGCGGCGGATCAGTCCGACGAGCTTGCCTTGCACCTTGACCCTGTCTGGTCCGAAGATGCGCGTCTCGTAGGCCGGATTGGCGGCTTCCAGGGCGATCGAAGCGCCCTTGCGGCGGAACCGCTTCAGCGTCGCTTCCTCCTCGTCGACCAGTGCCACCACGATCTCACCGGGGCTCGCCGTATCGGCATTGCGGATGATCACCGTGTCGCCGTCGAAAATGCCAGCCTCGATCATCGAATCGCCTTTGACCTCGAGCGCATAATGCTCGCCGCCCATGATCATATCCGGCGGCACCGAAATCGAATGCGTCTGGTGCTGGATGGCGTCGATCGGCACACCGGCGGCGATGCGGCCCATCACCGGGATCGAAACGGCGGCGACGACATCGTCGTCATTTCCGGCCGCAGGGACGCGCGACGATGTCGGCTTGCCTTGCCGCGGACCGCCTTGCCCAAGACTGCCCTGGATGACACTCGGCGAGAACTTGCGTGCCGCATTGAGGCCGGGGGCGATCGAGTCAGGCAGGCGCAGCACCTCCAGCGCACGGGCCCGGTTGGGCAAACGGCGAATGAAGCCGCGCTCCTCCAGTGCCGTAATAAGCCGGTGGATTCCCGATTTGGAAGCCAGGTCGAGCGCTTCCTTCATCTCGTCGAAGGAAGGCGGGATACCGCTTTCCTTCAATCTTTCGTGGATGAACATAAGCAGTTCGTGTTGTTTGCGTGTCAGCATAGCGACCCCCAACAGAATCAGAAAAACAAACCCAGAACAAACACTATCTGTTCCAGTTGTGTTCCGCAACTGTTTAAAGTTTAATGAATGCGTTAAGGCTCGGGAAACAAACGACGTCCCCTAACCGGGGTACCGCACTTTCACCGTCGCGAGCCTCATCGCCTTGATTCTGCTTTCGTTTGCGCCCTTCTGGCTTCCCGGAAGGCCACATTGGCATCGGCCGTCGGTCGGCAAATGGCACGGAAGTGAACCCTATCGAGTGTGCGGTTTGGTCAATGCACCGTGAACGAAACGAACTCAAAACGCCAACCTCGGGTTAGGTCCTGGTTTCCATCGCCTGGTCAGGCTGCTTCTCGCCGGTGGAGTCTTGCTGCGCGCAACCAGGTAATGGAAGAACAGTCGATGCGTGTCCGGCGTTGCGTTGGATCTTGGGGGAGCAGGCAAATCATGACAGGAATTCCCGATCTCGTGGCCGTAAAGGCGATGGATGCCGCGGATCCGCTGCGCGCGATGCGCGACCGCTTTGTGTTGCCGCAAGGAGTGATCTATCTCGACGGCAATTCGCTAGGAGCTGCTTCACGTGCCGCTTTCGATGAATTGCGCAAGGCCGCGACCGAAGAATGGTCGCATGATCTTATCCGCGCCTGGAACGTGGCCGGCTGGTTCAACATGCCGCTCGAACTCGGCGACCAGCTCGGGCGCCTGATTGGCGCCGCGGCCGGCCAGACGGTGGTCTGCGACACGACGTCGGTCAACATCTACAAGCTGCTGCACGCCGCCATGGCTATGCGACCGGAGCGGCAGGTCATCGTCGCCGAGGGCGATAGCTTTCCGACGGACCTCTACATGGCTGAGGGTGTGGTTTCGACGCGAAAAGATACGCTGCTGCGCCTCTCGGGGGTCGACGCGCCGAGCATCGAGGAGCTGATCGACGCACGCACCGCCGTGGTGCTGGTCAACCACGTCAACTACAAGTCGGGCGAACTGCGCGACATGCCGGCGCTGACGCGCAGGGCCCAGGAAGCCGGGGCGATGATCGTCTGGGATCTCTGCCACACCGCCGGTGCGATGCCAGTCGAGCTCGACAAGGCAAAAGCCGATTTTGCCGTTGGCTGCACTTACAAATATCTGAATGGCGGACCGGGCGCGCCTGCCTTCATCTATGCGGCTGAGCGGCATCTTGCCGACATCCAGCAGCCGCTCACCGGCTGGTGGGGCCATGCACGGCCCTTCGCCTTCGAGCCAGGCTATGCGGCCGGCACCGGCATCCGCCGGTTTCTGTGCGGCACCCAGCCGATCCTGTCGATGCGCACGCTGAAGGGCGCGCTCGACATCTGGAACGATGTCGACATGACGGCGGTGCGCAAGAAGAGCATTGCGCTGGCCGATCTGTTCATCGAGCTTGTCGAGGCAAAGTGCGGCACTTACGGGCTCACGCTCGAAAGCACGCGCGACGGGGAAAAACGCGGCAGCCAGATTTCATTCATGCATGAGCATGGCTACCAGATCATGCGCGCGCTGATCGAACGTGGCGTGATCGGCGATTTTCGCGCGCCATCGACCATGCGCTTCGGCTTCACCCCGCTCTATGTCGGCTATGCCGATGTCTGGCAGGCCGTCGAAGTGCTTGAGGACATCCTGCGCACCGGTGCGTGGAAGGATGCGCGCTTCGCCATCAAGGCGGCTGTCACTTGAGATTGATGCGAGAGCTGGAGCCGTGAGGCTGGCGACGACGCGCCGCGCGATGCTTTGCGTTGCAAGGCCATATTGCCAGGGGAGGGCGCAGGGTGTTCGAACGTCACATTGCCGATTGGGATAACGCCTATGCCAACGGCGCCAATATAGCCGGCAGCGATCGCTGGCCGGCGGCCTGGATCGAGCCAGCGCGGGTTTTCCGCGACGTGCTTTCGACCGAGGGCAGGGCGCGGCTCGACTTGGCCTATGGCGATAAACCACGCAACCGTCTCGATCTTTTCCTGCCGGCCACCAAGCCCAAGGGGCTCGTGGTGTTCGTCCATGGCGGCTACTGGATGGCATTCGACAAGAGTTTCTGGTCGCATCTTGCCGCTGGCCCTGTTGATCGCGGCTATGCGGTTGCGATGCCGTCCTACACGCTCTGTCCGCAGATACGCATTGCCGGCATCGTCAAGGAAGTCGGCGCGGCGATCGGCACAGCGGCGGCGATGGTCGCAGGGCCGCTGATGCTGACCGGACACTCGGCCGGCGGCCATCTTGTTAGCCGGATGGTTACGGCGACGACGCCGCTGGCGCCCGAAGTGGTCCGGCGCGTTCGTCGCGTGGTGTCGATCTCGGGAGTGCACGATTTGCGCCCGATCATGTGCACCGGCATGAACGAGACGCTGGCGATCGATGAGGCCGAGGCGCAGGCCGAAAGCCCGGTGCTGCTGCGCCCGATGGACAAGGCCCGCCTGACCTGCTGGGCCGGCGGCGGCGAGCGCGCCGAATTCCTGCGCCAGAGCGCGGTGCTGGCCAACATCTGGATCGGCCTAGGTGCCTCGACCAGCTCTGTGGTCGAGCCTGACCGGCACCATTTCAACATCATCGACGGTTTGGCCGATCCAGACCATCGGCTGACCCAGGCCTTGATCTCGGAGTGAGGCAGGTTCAGCGTAGCATCAGCACGTCGCAGGGGGAGCCCGCCGCCGCGGCAGGCGCGAACGGCGCGCGGACGATCAATCCGTTGGCATCGGCCAGCATTTTCAGCATCGAGGAGTCCTGGATGCCGAACGGCGTCGCCGCGAGGGTGCCGGCGTCGTCTGTGACAACAGCCCGCACATAATCCTGCCTGAGATCGTTGGCCGGCATGGCAGCACCGAGCCGTGCCCGACGCATATCCTGCTGAAAGGCGCGGCCGCCGAGCCGCGCCAGCAGCGGCTTCAGGAAGAGCTGAGTGCAGACCAGGCTTGCCACCGGATTGCCGGGCAGGCCGATGCAGCGAATGTCGCCCAGCCGCCCGAACATCAGCGGCTTGCCCGGCCGCATGGCGATCTTCCAGAAATCGAGCGTCATGCCTTGCCCGGTCAGCACGTCATGGACGAAGTCGTGGTCACCGACCGAGGCACCGCCCAGCGTGACGATGACGTTCGCGCCAGCCTTCACGGCCTTTTCAACCAATGCGGCGATCGCCTCCCTGCGGTCCGGTGCGATGCCAAGGTCGAGCGCGCGCGCACCGACCGACTGTGTGGCAGCGGCGACACCATAGGCGTTGGAGGAGATGATCTGGTCGGGGCCAAGATTGCTGCCCGGCGGCAGCAATTCGTCGCCGGTTGCGATGATGGCGACCAGCGGCCGTTTGACCACGCGGACCTCGGGGTGGTTGGCCGACGCAGCCAGCGACAAGGCCGCCGGATCGAGCAGGCGGCCCTTGGGCAGCAGGACATCGCCCTTGGCGAAATCGAGCCCGAGGCGGCGGATGTTGCGCCCCTGCACCGTCGGCTCCGTCACTTCTACGACACCGCCGCCGAGATCGCGGACGTTCTCCTGGATGACGATGGTGTCGGCGCCTTCGGGAAGCGGCGCGCCGGTGAAGATACGCACGGCCTGCCCCTGCTGCACCGTTCCGGCAAAGCCGCGTCCGGCCGGCGCCACGCCGACCACCGAAAGCTTTGCCGGTACGGACGCGATATCGGCCGCCCGCACGGCATAGCCGTCCATGGCGGAAGCGTTGAACGGCGGCTGGGTGCGGAGCGCCACAACCGGCTCCGCCAGCACGCGGTCGGCGGCATCCAGCAGTGCGACGCGTTCGCCCGGCAGCGCTGCTGCGCCGTCCAGCAGGCGCTCGAGCGCCTCGGCAACCGGGACCAGCGCCATTATCGGCCTGCCCCGGTGGCCCCGCCTCCGGTGATCTTGTAGTCGCCGGATTTGCCGCCGGTCTTTTCAACCAGCCTGATGCCCGAGATGACCATGGCGCGGTCGACCGCCTTGGCCATGTCGTAGATGGTCAGGCAAGCGACCGAGACGGCACTCAGAGCCTCCATCTCAACGCCGGTCTTGCCGGTGACGCGGGTCAATGCTGTCACCTTCAGGCCGGGCAGCGCGGCGTCCGCCTCGATATCGACAGATATCCTGGTCAGCAGCAGCGGATGGCAAAGCGGGATCAGTTCGTGCGTCTTCTTGGCCGCCATGATGCCGGCAATGCGCGCGGTGCCGAGCACGTCGCCCTTCTTGGCATCGCCAGCGAGGATCATGTCCAGCGTCTCGGACCGCATCGACACGAAGCCCTCGGCGACTGCCGTCCGCACCGTCTCAGCCTTGTCACCGACATCGACCATGTTGGCTTCGCCCTGCGCGCCAAGATGGGTGAGGGCGGCCGCCATCGTCAGATCGCCTCTGCCGGCGCCTTGCCCGTCAACAGCAGGCGCGTTGCCGCGGCCACGTCCTGCTGGCGCATCAGGCTCTCGCCGACCAGGAAAGTCGCAATGCCGCTCTGCTCCAGCCGGCGGCAATCGTCGTGCGAAAAGATACCGCTCTCACTGACCAGATGGCGGTCGGCCGGCACCATCGCTACCAGCCGCTCCGAGGTCTCGAGGCTGGTTTCGAAGCTCCGGAGATTGCGGTTGTTGATTCCAATCAGCCGCGACGACAGCTGCAGCGCGCGTTCCATTTCAGCTTCGTCATGCACTTCGACCAGCGCGTCCATGCCGAGCCCGAAGGCTGTCGCTTCGAGTTCTCTTGCCAACGCGTCGTCGACGCTGGCCATGATGATCAGGATGGCATCGGCGCCCCAGGCCCTGGCCTCGTAGATCTGATAGGGGTCGAACAGGAAATCCTTGCGCAAGGCAGGCAGGTCGACGGCAGTGCGCGCAGCAGTGAGGAATTCGGGCGCGCCTTGGAAGGAGGGTGCGTCGGTCAGCACCGAAAGGCAGGCGGCACCGCCTTCCGCATAGGCCCTGGCCAGCGCCGGCGGATCGAAATCGGCGCGGATCAGGCCTTTCGATGGGCTAGCCTTCTTGATTTCGGCAATCAGCGCGAACCCGCCGGATTTGCGCTTTGCCTCAAGGGCGGAAAGAAAGCCGCGCGGCGCGTCGGCATCCGTCGCCTGTGCCTTGATTTCGGCAAACGGCACTTGCGCCTTGGCCGCCGCGATCTCGTCGCGCTTGTAAGCCTCGATGTTGCGCAGGATGTCGGACATAATTCTAACCGTTCGAAATCTCGACCAGCCTGTCGAGCACTTTCAGCGCGCGGCCGCTGTCGATGGCCTGCGCCGCCGTCACCATGCCGTCGGCAAGTGTCGTCACCTTGCCGGCCACCACCAGCCCGGCGCCGGCATTCATCAGCACCGTATCGCGAAAGGCGCCGGCAGCGCCGCCCAGCATGTCGCGCAGTGCCTGGGCGTTGTGGGCGGCGTCGCCGCCGCGCAACTCGTCCTTGGTGTGACGCTTCAGCCCGACGGCTTCCGGGGTCAGCGTAAAGCTGCGGATCTCGCCGCCGGCCAGTTCGGCGACAAGTGTCTCGCCGGTGGTGGTGATCTCGTCATATCCGTCGCCATGGACGATCCAGGCATGGTCGGCACCAAGTTCCTTCAACGTTTCTGCCACCGGCATGATCCATTCGGGCAGGAACACGCCGACCATCTGCCGTCTGACACTGGCCGGATTGGAAAGCGGGCCCAGCAGGTTGAAGATGGTGCGGGTTCCGAGCTCGACCCGGGTCGGGCCGACATGCTTCATCGCCGGGTGATGCGCCGGCGCGAACATGAAGCCAACGCCGGCCTCTTGGATGCAGCGGCCGATCGTCTCCGGAGGGATGTCGATCTTGACGCCCAATGCGATCAGCACATCGGCGGCGCCAGTCAGCGAGGACAGTCCGCGATTGCCGTGCTTGGCGACGGGCACGCCGCTGCCGGCGATGACGAAAGCGGATGCGGTCGAAATGTTGACGCTGTGCGAGTTGTCGCCGCCGGTGCCGACAATGTCGATGGCGCCCTCGGGAGCTTCGACGCGCAGCATCTTGGCGCGCATGGTGGCGACGGCGCCGGCGATCTCGCTGACGGTCTCACCGCGCACGCGCAATGCCATCAGGAAGCCGCCGATCTGGCCGGGGGTGGCATCGCCCGACATGATAATGTCGAAGGCCTCGCGCGCCTCCTCGAAAGAAAGGGCGCTGCCGGCGGCGACCTTGGCGATGTGGATCTTCAGCGCGCTCATCTGGCCAGGGCTTGGGTTACGGCCGCCTGATCGATGCGGACGTCATATTGCGTCTGCAGCTGCGCCACCAACTGGTCGAGCAGGTCGTCGGACATACCGGAGGTGAAGGATTTCTGAGCGTCCTCGGGTACTGAGCTGGCATCGGCCCCGGCAGGCTCGAACACCTCGGCAACCTTGAACAGGATCTGTCCGTCGCCTGTAGGTGAGGGGATCAGCCCGGTGCCTCCTTCGCCGACGCCGAACATCGCGGCAGCCCCTTCCTTGCCGAAATCGACGTCGTCAGCATCGCGCTTGACGCCGCGCTTGGTCTGCTTTTCGAGCTTGAGCTCACCGGCGATCACCTCGAGCGTGGCGCCGGCCTTGAGACGCTTCTCGAGCTCTTGTGCCTTTGCGCTAAGCCGTTTGGTAGTCTCAGCCGCGGTCCAGTCGGCCACGACCTTCTGGCGGACTTCGTCCAATGTGCGGTCACGGGCCGGCGTGATCGCGCTCACATCGTAGAAAACGAAGCCGTTATCGGCGGTGGTGAGGCCTTCATTGTCGGTTCCGGGTTCGGACTCGAACACCGCCTTGATGAGTGCCGGCGATTCCGGCAGGTCTTTGACGATGCTTTCATCCGGCCTTCGGCCGGTGCGGTCGATAGCGTCGATGGTGACGACCTTCAGCTTCAATTTGGCGGCGGCCTCGGCGAGCGAACTGCCCGAGGCGCGCGTATCCTCGTAATTGTCGTGCACGTCCAGCAAGATGCGGCTTGCCTCGCCCAGTGCCAGGTCCTTGCGGATCTGCTCGGACACTTCGGCCAGCGGCTTCACCACTTCGGGCTTGATCTCGGTGACGCGCAGCAGAACGGGGCCAAAGGCGCCTTGCACGACCGGGCTGACTTCATTGACGTTGAGCTTGAAGGCAGCATCGGCAACCGCCTTGTCGGCGATCTTGTCCTTGGCCAGCGTGCCGAGCAGCGTGTCGGCTGGTGTCTTGCCTTCAGCGGCGACGATCTTGTCGAAGGTCGCGCCGGTCCTGAGCGAATCGAGCGCCGCCTTTGCGGCATCAGGCGTCTTGAATACAAGCTGCTCGATGGTGCGCATCTCCGGCGTGGTGTAGCGCGCCTTGTTCTTGTTGTAGTCGTCGCTGACCTGTTGGTCGGTCACCGCGCTCAAATCCATGATGTCTTCCGGTTCGAGCCTAACATAGGAGAACTTGCGGTATTCGGGTGCGGCGTAGGTTTTCTTGTTTTCCTCGAAATAGGCCGAAAGCACGCTGTCGGACGGCGCTTCTATCGGCTCGACAAGCGATTTCGGCAAGGTCAGGTAGTCGATGGTGCGATCTTCGCCGCGATAGAGCGCGACCGCCTTGAAGAATGTATCCGGGGCCTTGAGGCCATCCGAAACCGCCTCGACGATCTGCTGGCGGACCGCGACCTGGGCTCGGTTCTTCAAATAGTCTTCCGGCCGCATGCCGATCTGCCGAAGCAGGTACTCGAAGGTTCTCCTGTCGAAGGTTCCGGCAGGCCCTTTGAACGCCGGGTCCTCACGCGTCAGTTCGGCAAGCCGGTCCTTTGACAGGCCGAGGCCGAGCTTGCGGGCCTGCTCGTCGAGGACAGCGCCTGACACGAGTTGCGCCAGCACCTGGTTGTCGATGCCGAGCGCCGTCGCCTGCTCACGGCTGATGCGCTGGCCGAATTGCTGCGACATGACACTCAACTGGCGATCGTAGGCGAGGCGGTATTCGTTGATCGAGACCTTGGTGCCTCCGGCCGTAATCACGGCGTCATGGCCGGCAAGACCGCCCATCAGCCGTCCCGAGATGCCCCAGATGGCGAAGCTCAACACCAACAATGACAGCAGCAGTTTCGCGACCCAGGTCCCCGCCGCGCTTCTCAACATACCAAGCATGAGTACTTCCGATTTTTGCGCATTTTCGCATGCGCCGAGTCTGAAACAAGCGCAATAGCGCCCTTCCTGCCCACTGTCGATTGCTTTGTGGCCTGATTTTGATAGTGAGGGCCAGCTTGAAATTGCCCGGAGAAACAAATCCCATGACGCCTGGAATCCGCCCGCTCGTCGCCGGCAACTGGAAAATGAACGGCACCAGCGCCTCGCTCAACGAGCTCAGGATGATCGGCAACGGCTTCATGAGTGGGCTCGACGCCGAGACCGAAGCGGTGGTCTGCGTGCCGGCGACCCTGCTTGCGCACGCCGCCGAGATTCTGTCGCGCACGCCGGTGCGGGCCGGCGGAGAGGATTGCCACACCGAGGAAAGCGGCGCCTATACCGGCTGCATTTCGGCCGAGATGCTGAAGGATGCAGGTGCCAGCCATGTCATCGTCGGCCATTCCGAATGCCGCGCCGATCGCAAGGAGGACGATGCCTTGGTGCAGGCCAAGGCCTCCGCCGCATGGCGCGCCGGGCTGGTGGCCATCGTCTGCATTGGTGAGACAAGAGCCGAACGCGAAGCAGGAGCCACGCTCGACGTGCTGTCGCGCCAGGTCGCTGGCTCGGTCCCGCCAAACGCCACGGCTTCCAACACCATTATCGCCTATGAGCCAATATGGGCGATCGGCACGGGCTTGACCCCAACCGCCGCCGACGTCGCCGAGGCACATGCGCATATCCGCGAAGAACTGGCGCGGAAGCTCGGCAATACGGCGGCCAAGATGCGCATTCTCTACGGCGGCTCGGTCAAGCCGTCCAACGCCGTCGAGTTGCTCGGCGTGAGGAATGTCGATGGCGCGCTGGTCGGCGGCGCCAGCCTGAAGGCGGCGGACTTCCTCGGCATCGCGGAAGCCTATCGAAACATCGCTTGATACAGGAGCTGCTTGCTGCATTTGAGCGGACGGCCGGCGCCGAAATCGTTGCAAAGGACGCATTGCTTCCCATATTCCGGCCACGGGCTTGGAAATGCCGTCAAAGCATTGTATTGAGCCGCCTCCAAATCAGCGGCCGCGCAAGGCCTTGCCAGGATAAATTATGGAAACCGTACTGATCGTCGTCCACCTCATGGTCGTGCTCGCGCTTGTCGGCGTGGTGCTGCTGCAGCGCTCCGAAGGCGGCGGCCTCGGCATCGGCGGCGGATCGGGCTTCATGACCGCGCGAGGCGCCGCCAATGCGCTGACGCGGGCGACGGCGATCCTGGCTGCCGCTTTCTTCGTCACTTCGCTGACACTGTCGATCGTAGCGCGCTATGGCGAGAAGCCGATCGACATTCTCGATCGCGTGCCAGCGACCTCGGACGGGGCAGGCAAGGGCGTACTCAACCAATTGCCCGGAACCACGACGCCGACGCCGCCTTCGGGCACCACGGCGCCGACCCCGCCGTCCGGCAATGGCGCGGCAACGACGCCGCCGGCAACCGCTCCGGCGACGCCGCCAGCGACAAACGGCGCCACCGCGCCGGCCACGCCGCAGGTCCCCAACCAGTAATCGGGCATCTTATGCCGCGATCTGTTGTCGTTTGAACACAGTCGCGGCAAATGCCGCACGATCACGAAGATTCGACCGCGCCCTACGCTTGAGGCGCTTCCGGCTAATCGATTATAGATTGCGCGCGGCATTCTCGGCGTCCTTGGGGGGCGCCGGGCGACGCCGTGGGCAACAAGCATTGAACGATCGGATCTTCCCCATGCAGCTTCGCAGCTTCATTTTTGCCGGCCTTTGTGCCGTGCTCAGCCTAGGTGCGCCCGCTTACGCGGCCATGCCGACGGCAAATTCGGCCCATAAAGCCGCGACAACAACCAACGTCGTCAACGTCGCTGCCAAAAGCGATGCGGCGCAATTGAAGCTACTCAAGAAGAAGAAAGATCCGACGCCGGACGACCTTGCACAGATCCGCAAGATCGAAGCCAAGATCGTAGCCGACAAGGAAGCCGCTCGCGCCAAGGCACTTGAAGCCAGGAAGCTGGCGATGCGCGAGGCGGCGAAAGCCAAGGCCGATGCGGAACGGCAGGCATTCCTTGCCAAGAAGAGCCAGCCGGTCGCGGCGGTCAAAGTGGCTGATGCCAAGCCGGCCAAGAAGAAGACCCTCAACATTATCGAACCTATTGCACCCATTGCGCCGATCCAGTCGGCCGAGCCGATCCCGGCCGAGGCGATGAACGTTGCGCTGACCGGCAACAATGGCGAGTTGCGCAGCGAACCGGTCGGGCAGAAGCCGCAAAGCGTCGGGCTGTTCGCGGGACTGTTCGGCGGCACATCCTCTTCGTCGATGTCGCTGCTTCCGGAAACACGCGCGCTCGACGCCGCGCTCGAAAGGAAGCAAGCCAAGCGGCAGTTCAAGGTCAAGCCGGAGTTCGTGCCGCAGGAGGTCGAATTCACCGGCTACAACCCCGGCACCATCGTCATCGATACCAGCGCCCGTCGTCTCTACCTCGTCGAATCATCGTCAACCGCCCGCCGTTATGCCATCGCGGTCGGCCGGGAAGGCCTGCAGTTCAAGGGGACGGTTGCCGTCGGCGACAAGCAGGAATGGCCGCGCTGGATTCCGACGCTGGATATGCAAAAGCGCGAACCCAAGCACTATGGCCAGTACAAGGACGGCATGCCCGGCGGCGGCGACAATCCGCTCGGTGCGCGCGCCATCTATCTCTACGACGGCAAAAAGGACACCCACCTGCGCATTCACGGCACCATAGCGCCGCAGTCGATCGGAACCAGCGCCTCCAATGGCTGCTTCCGCATGATCAACGAGCACGTCATGGACCTTTACCGCCGGGTGAAAGTAGGCACCAAAGTCGTCATCATCTGACGCTTTGACAGATCGTGCCAAAAGGGCCGGCCTCGCCGGCCCTTTTGTTTTGATACGCCAACGACCAGAGCGCCTTCTTGGGAAAAAGCCTTCGCGGCGGTTTTTTCTCTGGCGGAATCAATTCGGCCGCGTTAAGCGATGACTCCCATGGCGCGATATGTATTCATCACAGGCGGCGTGGTTTCCTCACTTGGAAAAGGCATTGCTGCAGCGGCCCTTGGGGCTCTCTTGCAGGCGCGAGGCTATCGCGCACGCATCAAAAAGCTCGATCCCTATCTCAATGTCGATCCCGGCACGATGTCGCCCTATCAGCACGGCGAAGTCTTCGTGACCGATGACGGGGCCGAGACCGATCTCGATCTTGGCCATTATGAGCGCTTCACCGGCCGCTCGGCCAACCAGCAAGATAACATCACCACCGGCCGCATCTATAAGAACATCATCGAGCGCGAGCGGCGCGGCGACTATCTCGGCGCCACCGTGCAGGTCATTCCGCACGTCACCGACGAGATCAAGAACTTCGTCCTCAACGGCAACGACGACTACGATTTCGTGCTGTGCGAGATCGGCGGCACCGTCGGCGACATCGAAGCGATGCCGTTCCTGGAGGCGATCCGCCAGCTCGGCAACGACCTGCCGCGCAACAACGCCGTCTACGTCCATCTGACCTTGATGCCTTACATCCCGACGGCAGGCGAACTGAAGACCAAGCCGACGCAGCATTCGGTCAAGGAGTTGCGCGGCATCGGCATTGCGCCCGACATACTGCTGGTCCGGGCCGACCGGCCGATCCCCAAGGAAGAGCGCAGAAAGCTGTCGCTGTTCTGCAATGTCCGCGAAAGCGCCGTCATCCAGGCGCTCGACGTCCCGCATATCTACGACGTGCCGATGGCCTATCACAATGAAGGGCTCGACTCGGAAGTTCTGGCCGCGTTCGGCATCGATCCGGCGCCGAAGCCGCGCATGGAACGCTGGCAAGCAGTATCCAACCGCATCCACAATCCGGAAGGCGAAGTAACCATTGCCGTCGTCGGCAAATATACCGGTCTCAAGGACGCCTACAAATCGCTGATCGAGGCGCTGTCGCATGGCGGCCTCGCCAACCGGGTCAAGGTCAAGCTCGACTGGATCGAAAGCGAGATATTCGAGAAGGAAGACCCGGCGCCGTGGCTGGAAAAGGTCCATGGCATTCTCGTCCCCGGCGGCTTTGGCGAGCGCGGCTCGGAGGGCAAGATCCTGGCGGCGAAGTTCGCGCGCGAGCGCAAGGTGCCGTATTTCGGCATCTGCTTCGGCATGCAGATGGCCTGCATCGAGGCGGCGCGTTCGCTGGCTGGTGTCGAGCACGCATCATCGACCGAGTTCGGCCCGACCGCGGAGCCGGTCGTCGGGTTGATGACCGAATGGCTGAAGGGCAACATGCTGGAGAAGCGCAGGGAAACCGGCGACCTCGGCGGTACCATGCGGCTCGGTGCCTACCAGGCCGACCTCGCCAAGGGATCGAAGATCGCCGAGATCTATGGCGATACGCAGATTTCCGAACGCCATCGCCACCGCTACGAGGTCAATGTCGACTACAAGGAGCGGCTCGAGGATTGCGGCCTGGTGTTTGCCGGCATGTCGCCGGACGGCGTGCTACCGGAAACGGTCGAATATCCCGACCACCCCTGGTTCATCGGCGTGCAGTACCATCCCGAGTTGAAAAGCCGGCCGCTCGATCCGCACCCGCTGTTTGCCAGCTTCATCGAAGCGGCGGTAGAGCAGTCGCGGCTGGTCTAGACTAGTTTCCGTCCACAAACACGTGTATTTCGCAGCGTTTACAGAGGTTTATGCTAGGCTGGGTCGCCTTAGCGACGG
>NZ_JBVVQK010000012.1:0-175932 GCF_055811175.1 Mesorhizobium sp. WSM4828
TCAAGTGAACTCCCAAACGCCGTAAAGGCCGAAAGTCTGCTTGCGGGATATACATGCGACCTTGTTCGCCATAACCGAAACGACCGTAATTGGCGCAACCACGACCTCCACCGTGGCCGCTGGCGATGTCGGCTTTCAGGCGCTGGCAAAGGCGACTTCGCCGGCCGACATTGGGCGCATTGCCGACGGTCTTGGGCCGAACATCAGTCAGTAGGCTTCGATTGTCAGAATTGCGTTCTGGAATCGCTTGGCCGCAAGATCCTCAGGCGTAATCCAATATTGAAGCGGCCCCATCTCTCCGACGGTCCAGTTGAGCGCCATATCCGGCCCAAGTTGGAGCAATAGCAGGTAGCGGTCCTTCATCTCGTCGGCTGCTGCCTGGACGACTTCACCCTTGCCAAGCATCTGATGGTTACGGGATACGTGGCGGTGAGACAGGGCGGCTACGATGTCAGGGCCGATGAGCGCTGCACCGTCCGGGGCTGTCAGACCGCCCTCGGCGCCTTGGATCGCCGCGATCGAAAACCCAAGCGGACTCTCTGCAGCCATTTGTTTTTCGGCCGATAGCGGGCCTTCGGCGAAATTGGAGCTGTTGACTCTCCCAGACATTCGAAACGTGTGACCGCGGCTATTGGGTTCAATGATACGACCCTCGACGCAGGCCGTACGGAAGTCCTTGCCAGAGCCATCATTATACATTATGTGTAAATGTATATTGATATGAGGAAGGATGCCCGCATGCGCTCCATTGCCATCACTGACACGTTCTCGGTTGCAAGTCAGCCGAACGTTGCCGATTTCAAGCATTTGGCCGGCGAAGGCTTTCATGCGCTCATCAATGCACGACCCGACGGGAAGGAGGCTGGCCAGCCTGGAAACGTTGCCGAGCAGCGAGCAGCGCGCTATGCCGGCCTTCGCTATAGCTTCGTTCCAGTCACCGGCGCGACGATCACGCGGGCCGATATTGACGCGTTCCGATCCGCTCTGGCTGCTTCGGCAGGGCCAGTCATTGCGCATTGCAAAAGCGGCGCACGGGCACTGACGCTCTACGTGCTGGGGGAAGTGCTCGATGGGCGGATGGAGGTCGACGATGTCGTATCCTTCGGAAAGAGCCACGGCTTCGACCTTTTCGGCGCGGTCAAATGGCTGGAAAAAACTGCCCGCGAGCGTCCGCGCGTAAAAGGCTTCTTCGACCCGCGCACCTATTCAATCCAGTATGTGGTTGCTGATCCGGCGACGAAGAGATGCGCCATCATCGATCCGGTGCTCGACTTCGATGAGAAGTCCGGCGCGACTGGAACCAGGAGCGCCGACGCCATCCTCGCCTATGTCGACGACGAGGGACTGTCGGTCGAATGGATCCTCGACACCCATCCGCACGCCGACCACTTCTCCGCGGCGCACTACCTCAAGGAGAAGACCGGCGCGCCAACCGCCATTGGTGCGCGTGTCGCCGATATCCAAAAGCTTTGGCACGGCATCTACAACCGGCCTTCCGCACAGGACGGTTCACAGTGGGATCGGCTGTTCGCGGATGGCGATCGGTTCAAGGTCGGTTCCATCGACGCCCATGTGATGTTGTCGGCAGGACACACCCTTGCCTCTGTGACTTACGTTATCGGCGACGCCGCCTTCGTTCACGACACCCTCTTCATGCCAGACAGCGGCACAGCGCGGGCCGACTTCCCTGGCGGCGATGCCCAGATTCTGTGGCGATCCATTCAGAATATCCTCGCGCTGCCGGACGAGACGCGCCTTTTCACGGGCCACGACTACCAGCCGGAAGGCCGGACGCCACGCTGGGAGAGCACGGTCGGTGAACAGAAGCGCGCCAACCCGCATGTCGCCGGGATGGACGAGGCTGCCTTCGTCAAACTGCGCGAGGCGCGCGATCGCTTGCTGCCCATGCCCAAGCTGATCCTCCACGCACTGCAGGTAAATCTGCGCGGCGGCCGCCTTCCAGAACCGGAAGACAACGGCCGGCGCTATCTCAAATTTCCGCTCGACGCGCTCCAGGGAGCGGCATCGTGACTGCGATGGACGATTTGAAAACGAAAGGCATGAGCCTTGCCGCCATGGAGGTCCGCGCCGGCGAAGTCGCGGGATTGCTAAAGACGCTCGCCCATCCGGTCCGGCTGCTGCTCGCCTGCACGCTTGCCGAGGGCGAATACTCGGTCGGCGCGCTCGAGGAAAAGCTCGATATCCACCAGCCGACGCTCTCTCAGCAACTCACCGTTTTGCGCGAGGCTGGGATTGTCGAGACGCGACGCGAAGGCAAGCAGATTTTCTACCGCCTTACGGCGGACAAGGCGGCGCAGCTCATCGAGGCTCTCTATGGTATCTTCTGCGAACCCCGGGGCACGTCGTGAGCGGTTACTGGGCGTCGCTGATCGGTGGCATGATCATCGGCCTCTCTGCGGTCTTGCTGCTTGTCCTGAATGGGCGCGTCGCCGGCATAAGTGGCATTGTCGGACGTCTGGCGCAGGGAGCTAACATCCTGACGAACGGCGCCTTCGTCGTAGGCCTCGCCCTCGGACCGGTGTTGTTCCTCGCACTATTCGGGCATATGCCGGCGGTCACCGTCACCGGGTCGTGGCCACTGATCGTCGTCGCGGGCTTGCTGGTGGGTTTCGGCACGCGCATGGGTTCGGGCTGCACCTCGGGCCACGGCGTCCTCGGTCTTGCCCGGTTGTCGCGGCGCTCTTTCGCCGCCGTCGTCACGTTCCTCGCGGCCGGCGTGCTCGCCGTCGCTCTACTGAAGTGCGCCGCACCATGACCGTTCGTAACTCGCAAATCATCGTTTCCGTCAGCGCCGGTCTGGTCTTTGGCTTCGGCCTGTCGCTGTCGGGCATGCTCGACCCGAAACGCGTGCAAGGCTTTCTCGACGTCTTTGGCGCGTGGGACTCGAGCCTGGCCTTCGTGCTTGGCGGCGCCGTCGCGGTGGCCTTCGTCGGAGTCCGCGTGGGGCGGCGCATGCCGCGGCCGATACTCGACCCGACGTTCCATTTCCCGGTGTCGACAAGCATCGATGCGCGGCTGATCGTCGGCTCGGCGCTTTTCGGCCTGGGCTGGGGGCTCGGCGGCCTGTGCCCCGGCCCCGCTGTCGCCTTGCTGTCGCTTGGCCTCTGGCAAACCTGGCTCTTCGCGCTGGCAATGGTCGCCGGCATGATATTTCACGACCGGTTCTTCAAGCCGGTGCGGCCGTGACCGGCGCCATGGTGAGCGCCGTCGGCTCGGGCGGTATCGTTGGCTTGATGCTCGGCCTACTGGGTGGTGGCGGCTCGATTCTTGCCGCACCGCTCCTGCTCTATGTCGTTGGCGTTTCCAGCCCTCACATCGCAATCGGCACCAGCGCACTTGCCGTTTCGGCCAACGCGATTGCCAACTTCGCCGGGCATGCGCTGAAAGGGCACATCTGGTGGCGCTGCGCGATCGTCTTTGCCGCTGTCGGTGCGGTGGGCGCACTCGCCGGCTCCAGCTTCGGGAAGGCTATGGACGGTCAGCACCTGCTCGTCCTGTTCGCCCTGCTGATGATCGTGATCGGCGTCCTGATGCTCAAATCACGCAAGACCGTAGCCGCAACGGCTCGGCCCGTGGATCGACGTATGTGCCTGCTGACGGCGTTCGCTGCGATCCTCGCGGGTGGTGCGTCCGGATTTTTCGGCATTGGCGGCGGGTTCCTGATCGTGCCCGCCCTATTGGCCGCCACGGGGATGCCGATGATCAACGCGGTCGGCTCCTCTCTGCTCGCGGTCTCCGCCTTCGGCCTCGCAACTGCCATCAACTACGCCGCCTCCGGGCTGATCGACTGGCTGCTCGCGGCCGAGTTCATTGGCGGCGGTATCCTTGGGGGCATGATCGGCATGACTGTCGCCACTCGGCTTTCCGCCGGCAGGGACACGCTCAACCGCATCTTCGCCATCGTTATTTTCATTGTCGCAGGCTACGTGCTGTGGCGGAGCGAAGGCCGCTAGACGCTGCCTCCATAACGAGAAATCACCCCGCGCCGTGTGCAGCCGGTTTCAAGGTTCCAGGCTGGATCGACTTGCTTTGTGGTGCGGCTCCATGTCGGCTGTTGGCGCAAGCGCGTCGATCCGAGGCTCTCGGGAAGGTCGGCTTCCAGACGGTGATCAAGTCGCCCCGAACGGCCGACTTCGGCGCGTGGCAGACGTCCCTCAAATCATGGCGTAGAAGCGCCGCAAACCGGCGGGGGTCAATATCGCGTCGTGCCTCAGCTTTGTGATGAACGCCATTTATACGCCATTGGCGCCGCGGGCAGTTGCGGACGCGGCTCCTATTCTGCACCTGGACGGCTTTGTGAGGCTTTGAGGAATAAAGGTCCGATTCATTAACGCTTTGATTTTCTTATTGGTTTTTGGTTTTGCGACACTCCGTCGCATGGTAGACAAACCACTTTTTGAGTCGAGCGCGTCTACCAATTCCGCCATAGGGGCTCAGGCCGTGCGGCCTGGATGGGCGCGGACTATACGGTTGGAGGCCTGTTCGTCAACTGGCCAATTCCCGAGATCCGGTCTCGCCCAAGCGCAGCCTTTCGATTTCGTGAAGCAGCTGCCATTGTGCAGCGCGGAAAATCTTTCTAGACAGGCGGCGCATGTCATTGAAGCGCACTTTGTCCGACGAGGTTGATGCGGGGCGCTTCCAAGTCTTGTTTGTGCCATGTCGTGATCCCAAGACCGCTACTGGTTTGGGCGTGCATTAGGAGTGCCGATGCTTCGCGGACTTTACGACTGGACCTTGTCGCTGGCGGCGAGCAAATCCGCCGAATGGTGGCTGGCCTTCATCGCCTTCGTCGAGAGCTCAGTGTTCCTGGTGCCGGCCGACGTGCTCTATCTGCCGATGGCGCTGTCGCGGCCGGATCGCGCCTATCGTTACGCGCTGGTCGCGACCGTCGCCTCGGTGCTGGGCGGCATCGCCGGCTGGTTCATCGGCCATTATGCCTATGATGCGGTGGCGCGGCCGATCCTCGAATTTTATGGCAAATATAACGAGTTCGAGGCGATGCGCGTCTCGTCGGGTGTCGGCTTCATCATCCTGATGCTGGTCACCTCCGGCCTCGCCCATCTGCCGCCGATCAAGGTGGTGACGATCCTGTCCGGCGTCATCGGCGTTCCTTTGCTGCTTTTCATCGTGCTGGCAATTGTTGCCCGCGGAGCCCGCTTCCTGTTTCTCGCGTGGCTGTTACGCCGCTATGGCGAGCCGATCCGCCACTTCATCGAAAAGCGCCTTGGCCAGATTGCCGGCGCCGCCGCCGCTGCCCTGATTTTGCTCTATATCGTCGTCAAATACGCCGTCTGAACGGCATCGAACCGAATGGACTGAGTCCGATGACAGCGACCGTGAATCCCGATACCGGACGCCAGCGGCTGCGCACCGCCCTGTTTCTCGCTGTCGCCATGGCCGCCACGGTCGGCTCGGCGCTGGCTTTCCAGTATCTCGGCGGCTACATCCCCTGCAAGCTCTGCCTCGAGCAGCGCACGCCTTACTACGTCGGCGTGCCCTTGATGCTGCTGGCGGTGCTTGCGTCGGCCCTCAAGGCGCCAGCCTGGATAAGCCGTGGCCTGCTGGCCATTGGCGGCCTGCTGATGCTCTACGGCGTCTATCTCGGCGTTTATCACTCCGGCGTCGAATGGGCGTGGTGGCCGGGCCCGACCGATTGCACCGCAGCCGCCGGGCCGGTGGACACCGGCGGCAAGGGCGTGCTCGACGCGCTCGACAAATTCGTCCCGCCCTCCTGCGACAAGGCGGCGCTCCGCATCCTCGGCCTATCCTTGGCCGGCTGGAACGCCATCGCCAGCTTTGTCCTGGCAGTCGTAGCCTTCCGCAGCGCCTTCGCCCGCGATTGAGCAAACAGATTAGGGCTGCTCAGACCTGCTCGACGCTAAGGATGTGCATCGCTCCGTGCTCACCGAGATACGCGGCCAGACAGTCCCAGAATTCGTCGAGCAGGGCCTTTCCGTGGGCGTCAAAGTTATTTCGTGCGATTAGCAAAAGTTTCCCATCGGCATAGGTGCAGCTAGGCCGCTCGTGCCAAGTCCGATAAGTGCGAAACTCTTGCTCTATCTCGATGGCAGCTTGCGCACCTGACCGCGGCGCGACGTCGAGGCACTCGATCGTGATCTTGTACATGCGTCGGCCAAACAGCCCCGATGTTGAAGCCGGCCCTACGGCTCCAGTTCGACATCCCAGTAGAGATAATCCATCCAGCTTTCGTGCAGATGGTTGGGCGGGAACAGCCGGCCGTTATTATGCAAATCATGCACCGTCGGCTGGTAGGGCTTCTGCAGCGGCCACATCTTGGCGTGGGCCGGCATCATGCCGCCCTTCCTCAGATTGCAGGGCGAGCAGGCAGCGACGACATTCTCCCAGGTCGTGGCGCCGCCGCGATGGCGAGGAATGACATGGTCGAACGTCAGATCGTCCGGCGTGCCGCAATATTGGCACTGGAAACGGTCACGCAGGAAGACGTTGAAACGGGTAAACGCCGGATGCCTCGACGGCTTCACGTAAGCCTTCAGGCTGACGACGCTCGGCAGCTTCATCGAAAAGGTCGGTGAAGAGACGGCGTGTTCGTATTCGGCGACGATGTTCACCCTCTCGAGGAACACCGCCTTGATGGCATCCTGCCAGGACCAGAGCGACAGGGGGTAATAGCTGAGCGGACGGTAATCCGCATTCAGCACCAGCGCTGGAAGCCCATCCGGAGATACGGCAACCGTCACGTCGTTGACCTCCTTCACCCTAGAACCGGTCGACGCGGATACTGTAAGCCCGACATGACAGGGATGTGAAGCGGATTGTCGATCATGCCGGGTCTCAAAAACGCATGATTTCAATGCTTTTTTGCGGATTCAGGCCGGAGGCGCGGCATCCCTGCCCTTCAATTCGCGATAATAAGCCCAGAAAAGCCGCGATGCGACACCGCGCCACGGGCTCCATGATTCGGCAAGCCGGATCAGCATTTTCTCCGGCGGACGCGGGTCGATGCCGAGTGCATGGCCGACCGCGCTCTGCAAAGCAACGTCGCGCGCCGGAAAGATATCCGGGTGTCCGGCGGCAAACAAAAGGTAGACTTCAGCCGTCCACGAGCCGATGCCCGGCACCTTGGTCATGGCCGCGATCGCCTCGCTTGCATCGAGCCGGCAGAGGTGATCGAGGTCGAGCCCGTCGGCCACCGCCCGGGCGACGGCAATCAGACCGCTCTGCTTGGGCCGCGACAGCCCGGCCTCGCGAAAGATCGCCTCGTCGGCGGCAAGGATCGCCTGCGGCGTCAGCGGATCGAGCAGTTTCGTCAGCCGGCCGAAGATGGCATTGGCGCTCGCGCGGGACACTTGTTGCGAAACAACGATCGAGGCAAGGCTCCTGAATCCCGGCTCCGACAACCTGAGCGGCACTTCGCCGGCCATGCCGCGCACTTGTTCCAGGCGTGGGTCGAGTAAGCATAGCCTATCCAGCCCTTGCGCAATGTCGTCAAGACTGGCGATGCGTTGCATGTCTGCTTGTTCCAAAATCAAAAGTGCCGCACGCTTCGTCACGTGTCCCTCTGGACGCACGACGCCACCGGCGCAAAGTAGCAATTGGCGAAAGCGCCGCACAACCCGATTGCCGCCGGACAATGACACTGCTGACATTCCGCTTCGCGCCGAGCCCGAACGGCGAACTGCATCTCGGCCATGCCTATTCGGCCCTGCTCAATCAGAAATTGGCAAAGGCGGCGGGTGGACGCCTGCTGCTGCGCATCGAGGATATCGACACGACGCGCTGCACGCCGGAATTCGAGGCGGGCATTTTTCGCGACCTGAAATGGCTGGGGCTTGGCTGGGAAGAACCGGTGCGCCGCCAGTCCGAGCACTTTGCCGAATATCGGGCTATGCTCGAGCGGTTGATCAAGGAAGGGCTTGTCTACCCGGCCTTCATGAGCAGAAGTGAGATCCGCGCCTTCATCGCCGACAGCGAAAAGCGCGGTCGCGACTGGCCGCGCGACCCGGACGGCGTGCCGCTCTATCCCGCCGCCGACAAGGCGTTGACGGCGAGCGAACGCAAGCGGCGCATCGCCGAAAATGTACCATTTGCCTGGCGGCTGGACGTTGATGCTGCAATGGCGCGCGCCGGCAAGGACCTGTCATGGGCCGAATACACGGACGAGACGCTCTCCGCGACGCGTCGTGTCGAAGCCCGTCCGCAGGATTGGGGCGACGTGATCGTGGCGCGCCGCGAAATCCCGACCAGCTATCATCTCGCCGTCATCATGGACGACGCGCTGCAGGGGGTCAGCCATGTCGTGCGCGGCCAGGACCTTTATTCCGCGACCAGCGTGCAGCGGCTGCTTCAGCAACTGCTTGGCCTGCCGCAGCCGGCCTATTTTCACCATCGCCTGATCCTCGGCCCGGACGGACGAAAGCTGTCGAAGAGTTTTGGTGATACCGGCCTTGCCGCCCAGCGTAAGGCGGGCGCATCGCCGGCCGATGTCAAACGGCTGGTCGGTCTCTAGACTGGACCGGTGAGCTGACGGCCATCAACGGCGCTCCTTCAATTCCAATAATTCTATGGATCAACCGTTTGGTTTTGCCTGCCGCTCCGAACCGCATTAAGCAGTCGCGACAGTCGATCCCTCATCCGAATTCACCGCGGCCTCCGGAAATGCACAGCCTCAAGCGGTTCGTCCCCGCCACTTTTGTCGTCCTGTGGGCGACCGGCTTCATCGGCGCGCGCTATGCCATGCCGTGGGCGGAGCCTTTTACTTTCCTGGCCGCGCGCTTTGTCCTGGCTGCAATCCTGCTTGTCGCTTTGATGGCCGCACTTGGTTCGAGCCGCGCTACCCGCGACGAGGCGCTGCACGCGACCGGTGCCGGCATCCTGATGCATGGCATCTATCTCGGCGGCGTGTTCTGGGCAATCCACAGGGGCATGCCCGCCGGGCTTTCAGCCTTGATCGTCGGCCTGCAGCCGCTGATCACGGCAGTGCTCGCCGGCCGGCTTCTGGGCGAGGCCATCCTGCCGCGCCACTGGACCGGTCTCGGCCTCGGGTTGATCGGCGTGGTGATCGTGCTCTGGCCGAAGCTCGGCGCGCTCGGCGGCGGCGTGACGGCCGAAACACTGGGCGCCTCGCTGGTCTCCGTACTCGGCATGAGCGCCGGTACGATCTGGCAGAAGCGTTTCGCCTCCGGCGGAGATCTGGTGGCTGCCACGTTCTGGCAATATGTCGGCGGCGCATCGGTGATGGCCTTGGCCTCGCTCGCCTTCGAGACCCGAACGGTGATCGTCAACGGCGAACTGATCTTCGCCATGGCCTGGCTCGTGCTGGTGCTGTCGATCGGCGCCATCTTCCTGTTGATGGTGATGATCCGCGACGGCGAGATGTCGAAGGTCGCCTCGCTGTTTTACCTCGTGCCGGCCGTCACCGCGGTCATCGCCTGGGCATTGTTCGGTGAGCAATTGAGCCCGCTCCAGATCGCCGGCATGGCGATCGCGACGCTCGGCGTCGGGCTGGCGACGGCTCAGCCGCCGACTCTCGCACGTGCCTCTAAATAGCGGCTGATCGCGGCGTTGAGCTCGCCACCGAGGATGAAGATCGCCGAGACGATATACAGGAATACGACCGCGATCATGATCGAGGCGAGGCCGGCATAGGTCGTCACATAGGACGAGAAATGATCGAGATAGGCGGCGAAGATGGTCGACCCGATGAGCCAGCCTACCAGCGTGAAGATGATGCCCGGCACGATCGAAACCAAGCGGCGCTTGCCGGCCGGCAGCCAGAAATGCACGGCGAACAGACCGCCGATGATGACGACCGAGGCGATGACGTAACGCCACAGCGTGATCGTGCCCATATAGGGTTTTATCCATTCGAAATGCGACTCGGCCAGCCGTGCCAGCAATGGCGCGAAGACCAGCAGCACGCTGATCGCCAAAAACCCGGCCGTCGCGATCAGCACGAAGATGATGCTCTGCACCCGCCGGTAGATGATGCCGCGCGTTTCCGAGACACGATAGGCCCGGTTGAGCGAGGTGCGCAGCGCCTCGATGCCGTTCGAGGCGAAGTATCCGGCAAGCACGATACCGTAGGTCAACAGGTCGCTGCGCCGGACGGTAAGCACGTTGAGCACTTCGCGCGCGATCGGTTTGGCGATCTGCTCGGGCCATGTGTCGAACACAAGGTGCACGGCGGTGTCGGCGAAAGCCTGCGCGCCGAAAAAACTCGCCAGCGTCGTGGCAAAGATCAGGAAAGGAAAAAGCGCCATCAGCGCGGTGATTGCCAGATGGCTGGCCATTGCCCAGCCGTCGTCGGTGTTGAAATGGCCGAGCGCGTCGTAGAGGACGCGTTTGAGGGCTACGATCTTCCGCAACAAGAACCGCGTTCCCTTCGATTGTCCCGACGCCGCGAATATGGGAAGGGTTTGCGGTAAATGACAACCCTAGGTCAAACCACCATTCCTTCCGGAGAAGAGTTGCGCACCATCATTGTCACAGGTGCCTCTTCCGGTATAGGCGCCTATTGCGCCCATGCTCTTAAGAAGGAAGGCTGGCGGGTGTTCGCAACGGCCCGAAAGCCCGAGGATATCGCCGCGCTCGAGGCCGACGGCATCGAGGCCTTTTATCTGGACTACACCGAGCCCGGATCGATCGAGGCGGTGCTGGCGTCGGTGCTGGAACGGACCGGCGGTCGGCTCGATGCGCTCTTCAACAACGGCGCCTATGGACAGCCCGGCGCCGTCGAGGACCTGCCGGTCGAGGCGTTGCGGCAGCAGTTCGAGGCCAATGTCTTTGGCTGGCATGATCTAACTCGCCGCGTCGTACCGGTGATGCGCCGCCAGGGCCATGGCCGTCTCGTTCATTGCTCATCGATCCTCGGCCTTGCGCCGGTGCCTTTCCGCGGCGCCTACTCGGCATCGAAGCACGCTATCGAAGGGCTGATGCTGTCGCTCTATCAAGAACTCCTCGGCAGCGGCATCAATGTTTCGCTGATCGAGCCGGGGCCGGTGAAATCGAAGATCGCCAGCAACAGCCTCGCATGGTTCCTGGCGAATATCGATCACGAGAATTCGGTTCATCGCGTCGCCTATGCGGCGCAACTCAAACGGCTGCGGGCCGGCGGCAGCACGTCGCGGCTGAAGCCCGGGCCGGAGGTGGTTTATGCCGCCTTGCGCCATGCGCTTCTGTCGCGGCGCCCGCGCCCGCATTATGTGGTAACGGTGCCGGCCAGGATCGGCGCGATCCTTAAACGCATCCTGCCGTCATCGGTACTCTATCGTCTGCTCGCCAAACGCGCCTGAACGCAATCCAACCTGGAACACACCATGGCAACCGTCTTCAACATCCTCGCCGTTCTCGTCATGGTCGCCGTGGTGATCGTGCTGATCCGCGGCCTCATCAACATGATGCGCGGCGGCTCCAGCATGACCTCCAACAAGCTGATGCAGACGCGCGTGCTCTTGCAGTTCGTGGCCTTGGTGCTGATCATGCTGGCGGTGTATTTCACCCGTAAGTGACGCAGCAGCCACCAGCCGGGAGGTAACCCGTGGTCAAGCTCAACAAGATCTACACCCGCACTGGCGACGATGGCACCACCGGCCTCGGCTCTGGTGAGCGGCGGCTGAAATCCGACCTTCGCATCGACGCCTACGGCACCGTCGACGAGGCCAATGCCTGCATCGGCATGGCCCGCGTCCATACAGCGGCAGTAAATCCGGCGATCGATGCGATGCTTGGCCGCATCCAGAACGATCTTTTCGACCTCGGCGCCGATCTGGCAGTCCCCGACAATGGCAAGCCGCTCGACTACGAGCCGCTGCGCATCATCGCCTCGCAGACCGACCGCGTCGAACAGGACATCGACCTCCTCAACAAGGACCTTGAGCCGCTCAAATCTTTCGTGCTCAACGGCGGTACGCCGGCAGCGGCTGCCCTTCACCTCGCCCGCACGGTGGCCCGCCGCGCCGAGCGCATCATGGTGGCACTGTCGCAAGCTCCAGACGAGCACGTCAACCGCGAGGCGATAAGATACATCAACCGTGTCTCGGACTTTCTGTTCGTCGCCGCACGCGCGGTCAATGACAATGGAAATGCCGACGTGCTATGGGTTCCCGGCAAGAACCGCTGAATCCGCCGGAAGCGGGAGAGGCCCGATGTTCATCCCGCTTTACGACACCAACCGGCTGCGGCACATCAAGCTGCAATATGTGACGATCAGCCTGATCGCGCTAAACGTGTTGATCTACTTTGTCACAACGCTTGGCGGGGAGGACTTCGCCAACGCCGCGGTACTGGGCCTCGGCTTCATCCCGTCTGTTGTGCATGACAGCGTCGAGCTCGCTCCGCAATTTGTCGTCATTCCGGAGAGCCTGAGCTATCTGACCTATTCCTTCCTGCACGCGGATATCTTCCACCTCGGCGGCAACATGCTGTTCCTGTGGGTGTTCGGCGACAATGTCGAGGATGCACTCGGCCATGTCCGCTATCTCGTCTTCTACCTGCTTTGCGCCATCGCCGGCGCTTTCTTCCAGGGTCTGGTGGCCTGGGATTCGCAAGTGCCGCTGATCGGCGCGTCGGGCGCCATCGCCGGTGTGGTCGCCGCCTATCTGATCCTTTATCCGCGGGTGAAGGTATGGGTGCTGGTCTTCGCCCGCATCCCGTTGCGCATCCCGGCCTTCATCCCGCTCATCCTGTGGATCCTGTTCCAAATCTTCATGTTCGCGCAGGGTGGCGAGGACCAGGTTTCCTGGGCCTGCCATATCGGCGGCATCATCGCCGGAGCCGTGCTGGTGCTTATCTTGCGCAGCCGCGGCGTACCGTTGCTCGCCGCTGCGGATGAAGAGGCTGTGGTGGTCGCCGGCCAGGTGCCTGCTGCCGCAGAGCCGGCGCCAAGCGAACCACAACCTGCGCAGCCGGCGCCGCGCTGGGGCCGGGGAAGCGTTTCCGGTCCGGACTGAACCGATTTGAGTGCTTCGCCGAGGATCCGAGTGCGCCCGGATATTGACGCGCGGGGTCGCCGCAACTACGGAAGCGCCACCCTAGTGGCGTGGCGAAGACCAGAATTCCGTCCGGAATGTCGGCTTTCGACAACTCTGAAGAGGTGCACGCTGCTATAGCGCGCCCGACGAGCGTGAAGAGACTATCGTGAAAGAGGTGACAGGCAAATGAAGATCCTTGTGCCCGTGAAGCGGGTTGTGGATGCGAACGTCAAGGTCCGGGTGAAGGCGGACGGTTCGGCGGTGGAACTCGCCAACGTCAAGATGGCGATGAACCCGTTCGACGAGATCGCGGTGGAAGAGGCGATCCGGCTGAAGGAAGCTGGCAAGGCCGAAGAGATCATCGTCGTGTCGATCGGGCCGCAGCAGGCACAGGAGACCTTGCGCACGGCGCTCGCCATGGGTGCCGACCGCGCCATCCTGGTCAAGACCGACGAGCAGACTGAGCCTCTCGGCGTCGCCAAGGTGCTGAAGGGCGTCGTCGAGGCGGAACAGCCCGGCCTGGTCATTCTCGGCAAGCAGGCGATCGACGACGATTCCAACCAGACCGGCCAGATGCTGGCCGCACTTCTCGGCTGGGCGCAGGGCACCTTCGCCTCCAAGATCGTGCTCGAAGGTGACAAGGCCACGGTGACGCGCGAGGTCGATGGCGGCCTGCAGACGCTGGAACTGAAGATGCCGGCGATCGTCACGGCCGATTTGCGACTGAACCAGCCACGCTACGCGTCGCTGCCCAACATCATGAAGGCCAAGAAGAAGCCGCTCGACGAGAAGAGCCCTGCCGACTACGCCGCCGACGTCAAGCCGCGGCTTAAAGTAATCAAGACCGAGGAGCCGGGCGGCCGCAAGGCGGGCGTCAAGGTCAAGAGTGTCGCCGAACTGGTAGACAAGCTAAAAAACGAAGCCGGCGTTCTGTAAGGAAATCCGATGAGGCCGGCCTGCAAACGGCCGGTTTCTCCGCTTCCGGTGCTCACGTACTGAAGTACGCTCCGCTCCGGTTCTCGAAACCAACCGTTTTCGACTCGGCCTGACCGGATTTCAGGCGCCTCGAAGACGAAAGTCAGGAAACCATCAATGGCTATTCTTCTGATTGCCGAACACGACAACGCTGCGCTTTCCGACCAGACCGCCAAGGCGCTTTCGGCGGCGCTGCAGATCGGTTCGGACGTGCATGTGCTGGTTGCCGGCAAAGGTGCCAAGCCGGCAGCGGACGCCGCCGCCAAGCTCAAGGGCGTCACCAAGGTGCTGCTCGCCGAAGCCGACGAACTGACCGAGCGTCTCGCCGAACCGCTGGCGGCACTCGTCGTTTCGCTTGCTGAGCCATACGAGACGATCATCGCGCCGGCGACCTCGTCGGGCAAGAACATCGCGCCCCGCGTTGCGGCGCTGCTCGATGTCGCCCAGATATCGGAAATCATCGAAGTCGTGTCGCCCGACACCTTCAAGCGGCCGATCTATGCCGGCAACGCCATCCAGACGGTGCAGTCGAGTGACGCCAAGAAGGTGATCACGGTGCGCACTGCTTCCTTCCAGGCAGCACCCGAGGGCGGTTCCGCACCGGTCGAGACGGTCCAGGCGGCGGCCAATCCCGGCCTGTCGAGCTTTGTCGAGAACAAGCTCTCCGAGACCGACCGTCCAGAGCTGACCTCGGCTAGGATCATCATCTCGGGCGGGCGTGCGCTGGGCTCCTCCGAGAAGTTCCAGGAGGTCATCCTGCCGGTCGCCGACAAGCTCGGTGCGGCGGTTGGCGCATCTCGCGCCGCCGTCGATGCCGGCTATGCGCCGAACGACTGGCAGGTCGGCCAGACCGGCAAGGTGGTAGCGCCCGACCTTTATATTGCCGTCGGCATCTCCGGTGCCATCCAGCACCTTGCCGGCATGAAGGATTCGAAGGTGATCGTTGCCATCAACAAGGATGAGGAAGCGCCGATCTTCCAGGTCGCCGACTACGGTCTCGTCGGCGATCTCTTCGTCATTCTGCCGGAACTGCAAAAGGCGCTTTGACGCCTTCTGCCAAAGCGTATTAAATTCTGAGGGGTGGGGTAGACGAAGTCGCCCCGCCCTTTTAGTTTGCACTGCACAAAAAACGGGCCGCAAAGGCCTCGACGGGATCGGTAATGAGCAAGATCGAGACGATCGGCATCATCGGCGCGGGCCAGATGGGTGGCGGCATCGCCCACGTGTCGGCGCTGGCGGGCTATAAGGTGCTGGTTTACGATGTTTCGCCCGACCGCATCGAAAAGGGCATCGCTACCGTCAGCGGCAACATGGCCCGTCAGGTCGGCTCCGGCAAACTCGAGGAAAAGCTGCGCAATGAGGCGATGGCGCGCATTTCGGCGGCACCGGCCATGGCCGACCTTGCTGGCGCCGATCTGGTGATCGAAGCAGCGACAGAGGACGAGACGGTCAAGCGCAAGATCTATGCCCAGCTCTGCCCGCAGCTCAACCCCGAGGCTATCCTGGCGACGAACACGTCATCGATCTCGATCACGCGGCTGGCTTCGCAGACCGACCGCCCTGAACGCTTCATCGGCATACATTTCATGAATCCGGTTCCGGTGATGAAATTGGTCGAACTGGTGCGCGGCATCGCCACCGAGGACCAGACCTTCGAGGCGGCAAAAACCTATGTGAAGCAGCTCGACAAGACGATCACCGTCTCGGAGGATTTCCCGGCCTTTATCGTCAACCGCATCCTGCTGCCGATGATCAACGAGGCGATCTACACGCTCTATGAAGGTGTCGGCTCGGTCGATGCCATTGATACCGCTATGAAGCTCGGCGCCAACCATCCGATGGGGCCGCTACAGCTTGCCGATTTCATCGGGCTCGATACCTGCCTGTCGATCATGCAGGTGCTGCATGACGGGCTGTCGGATTCGAAATACCGCCCCTGCCCGCTGCTGGTCAAATATGTCGAGGCCGGTTGGCTCGGCCGCAAGACCGGGCGCGGCTTCTACGACTATCGCGGCGAGCATCCCGTTCCGACGCGCTGATCGCCGTCACTACCAGCGCACGAAAAGTCGTCCGCCGAGCGCCCCGAGCACGGCAAGGCCGGCGATCGCGATCGTATACCAGGTGCCGACAAAAAGCGGCGAATCGTCGAAGCAATGCGCCGCATAGAAGGTCGCCGCGAGCCCGCCGGCAAGCAGGCCTGCCGCCGCACCGGCAAGCACCGGCCTTGTCGGCGCGCCTTGGCGCAGCACCGCGAGAAAGACGGCAAGCGGGCCGATGCCGATCAACGGAATGAAGGTCAGGCAGATGACCATGTTCGTCCCGACCAGGCGCGTGCCCCAGTCGGACGCAGGCACGGCGAAGAGTTCGAGAATCACGGCCACAATCACCAGCAGCGGCGCGGCGACCATCCAGCTCGCCACCCGGCCGGTCGATGCACCGGGCATCGACAGCGCACGCACCAGGGCAAAGGCGCTGGCGGCAAGAGCGATCGTGAAGACGAATTTGGACAGGAACCGCATCGTGTGCATGGCGATCGCAATGTCGGGGCGCGGGCCGATCGTCAGCCAGAAAACCGCGGCCGCGATCACGATGGCCGCGCCGGCGGCAAGCCACCAGGCGGCGCCCAGCGGCAGCGCCTCGCTGCGGGCATCGGCGTCGAGCGCCTTGATGAGATCTTCGGTCCTCATGTTATTCCCGCCCCGCCCTGAACCGTTTGGCAATGGCGGCAAGCCCGCGGTGCAGTGACACCCGCACAGCCGTCTCGCTGATGCCGAATTTGGCTGCGGTCTCACCGATTGACCGGCCTTCGACCGATACGGCAGCGACGACGGAACGTTGTGCCGGCGAGAGGCTGTCGAGCGCCCGGTTGACGTCGCGCTCGCTCACCGTCTCTGATTCCGGCTCGGCAAAGGTCTCGGCGATTTCGTCGATCTCGACCTCGATCCGCCGGCCGCGCCGCCGGAACGCATCGATCAGCTTGAAACGGGCTATTGCATAGACCCAAGGCAGCACCGGCGCATCACGGCGCCAGGTGTGTCGTTTCACATGAATGGCCAGCAAGGTTTCCTGCACGACATCCTCGGGATCCACCCCGCCCTGCACGATCTTACGCCGGGCAAAGCCACGAACGAGCGCGGCGATCCGGTGCAGAAAGTCGGCATAGGCCCTTTCGTCTCCGGCGATCGCGGCCCGCAGCAGCCGTGAAAGCTCGGCCTCGTCCTTGCCGCTCACAAGAGTTCACTCCCCGATATTCGCGTCTCGGCGCTGATTTGTTACGGGGCCGGCGAAATAATGTCCAAGGCAAATTAGCTGAGCATCACGAAAGTTTGCTCCTTTTGAGCAATTGAGTGGGCCAGCAATGTTGACTGCGTTAGTCATGTATTGATAGGTGCAGCGTGCCAAGCCAAAGACCATCGAAATCGAGGACGACGCCATGAAGTATGCTCTTTCCGCCCTTGCCGGTGCGACAGCACTTGCAATCAGCCTGATCGCCGGCCCGGCAATAGCAGAGGACGAGGGCATCGTCGTCTACAACGCCCAGCACGAAAACCTGACCAAGGCCTGGGCGGAGGGATTCACCAAGGAAACCGGCATCAAGGTTACCGTCCGCAATGGCGGCGACAGCGATTTCTCCAATCAGATCGTTGCGGAAGGCGCCGCTTCGCCCGCCGATGTATTCCTGACTGAGAATTCGCCGGCCATGGCATTAGTCGAGGCGGCCGGCCTGTTCGCACCGGTCGACACCGAGACGCTGGCCCAGGTTCCGCAGGAGTACCAGCCGGCGAGCGGCAAATGGGTCGGCGTCGCCGCGCGCAGCACCGTCTTTGCCTACAACAAGACCAAGCTGACCGCCGACCAGCTGCCCAAATCGCTGCTCGATCTCGCCGATCCGAGCTGGAAGGGCCGTTGGGCCGCTTCGCCCTCCGGCGCCGATTTCCAGGCGATCGTCAGCGCGCTTCTGCAGCTCAAGGGTGAGGCAGCGACGGCCGAATGGCTGAAGGCGATGAAGGAGAATTTTACCGCCTATAAGGGCAACAGCACAGTGATGAAAGCGGTCAATGCCGGCGAGGTCGAAGGCGGCGTGATCTATCACTATTATTACTACGGTGATCAGGCCAAGACCGGCGAGAACAGCAAGAACATCGAGTTGCACTATTTCAAGCACCAGGACCCCGGCGCTTTCGTCTCAGTTTCCGGCGGTGGCGTGCTCGCCTCGAGCAAGCACCCGAAGGAAGCGCAGGCTTTCCTGAAATGGGTCACCGGCAAGGGCGGCCAGGACGTGCTGAAAACAGGCGATTCGTTCGAATACGCCGTCGGCAAGGGCGCCGAGTCCAATCCGAAGCTGGTGCCGCTGGCCGATTTGCAGGCGCCGAAAGTCGACGCGACGGCACTGAACTCGAAAAAGGTGACTGACCTGATGACGGCGGCCGGCTTGCTTTAGCCGGCGTTCGTCCTAAAAGGGCAACCGACTGCGCTCCTGTGGGAATTCGCTTTCCGCGGGAGCGCTCTGCTTTCAAGATGGCATCTGTCCATGACCGCAAGCTGCTCGCCGCATTGGCCGACGATCGTTTCCGCCTCCGGGCGGAAACGGCACAACGTCTGATCTGATGCAGTCGGCGATCGATCTCGCACCTTCAGGCTTGCCGGCCGATACCACGGCCGTGCGGGCACGTCGTTGGTCGGTCTCATGGATTTCGCTGGCCGCCGTCTTTGTCTCGCTGTTCGCGCTGCTGCCGCTTGCCTTCATCGTCTGGGTGGCCGTGCAGACCGGCTGGGAAACGGTGGCGGCGCTCGTGTTCAGGCCGCGCGTCGGCGAGCTTCTGGTCAACACCAGCCTGCTGGTGGTGCTGGCGGTGCCGATCTCGATCGTGCTGTCGGTGGCGCTGGCCTGGCTGACCGAGCGCAGCGATCTGCCGGGTGCCCGCTTATGGGCCTGGCTGTCGGTGGCGCCGCTCGCCATTCCCGCCTTCGTCCACAGTTACGCCTGGATCACCATGGTGCCCAGACTGCACGGCCTGTGGGCCGGCGTGCTTGTGTCGGTCATCGCCTATTTCCCGTTCCTCTATCTGCCGGTGGCGGCGGCATTGCGCCGGCTCGATCCCGCTCTCGAGGATGCAGCGGCAGCGCTTGGGCTCGGCCCGTGGCGTGTGTTCAGGCGTGTCGTGCTGCCGCAGCTCCGGCTCGCCATTTGCGGCGGCTCCCTGCTGGTCGGCCTGCATCTCCTGGCCGAATACGGGCTCTATGTCTTCATCCGCTTCGACACCTTCACCACCGCGATCGTCGACCAGTTTCAGTCGACCTTCAACGGTCCCGCCGCCAACATGCTGGCCGGCGTGCTGGTGACCTGCTGCTTTGTGCTACTCGGGCTGGAGGTGCTGGTGCGCGGCGAGGAGCGCTATGCCCGCGTCGGTTCGGGTGCTGCGCGCCAGCAGCAGCGCACGGGTCTTGGGCGCGCCACCATTCCTTGCCTGCTGCTGCCCGCCGCTACCACGCTGCTGGCGCTCGGCGTGCCGTTCGTCACTATCGGCCGTTGGCTTGTGGCCGGCGGCGCCGATGTCTGGCGGCTCGACGAGATCGGCCTGGCGCTCGGCCAGACCCTGTTCCTGGCGATTGCCGGCGCGCTGCTCGCCACCGTCGCGGCAATGCCGATGGCGTGGATCTCGATCCGCGCACCGGGGCGGCTGCAACGCGTCCTGGAGGGCTGCAACTATATCGTCGGCGCTTTGCCCGGCGTCGTCATCGCCCTGGCGCTGGTCACCACCGCCGTGCGCATCGCCATGCCGCTCTACCAGACCTTGTTCACCATCCTGGTCGCCTATGCGCTGATGTTCCTGCCGCGCGCGCTGATTAGCCTCAGGGCGTCGATCGCACAGGCGCCGGTCGAGCTCGAGCGCGCCGCCTCCAGCCTCGGCCGGTCGCCGCTCAAGGCGCTGTGGTCGACGACCATCCGCCTGTCGGCGCCGGGCGCCGCAGCCGGCATGGCGTTGGTCGCGCTGGGCATCATGAACGAATTGACCGCAACCCAGATGCTGGCGCCCAACGGCACCCGCACGCTGGCGATGGCGTTCTGGTCCTATAGCGGCGAGATCGACTATGCGTCTGCGGCGCCTTATGCCCTGATCATGGTGGCGACGTCGCTGCCTTTGACCTGGCTGCTCTACGTCCAGTCGAAGCGGATGGCCGGTCGATGAGCTTTCTCGAGCTGAGCGGCATTCACAAGCACTACGGCCCCGTCGCAGCACTTGCCGGCGTCGACCTCAGCGTGGCCAGCGGCAGCCGTACGGCGATCGTCGGGCCGTCCGGTTGCGGCAAGACCACGTTGCTGCGGCTGATCGCCGGCTTCGAGGCGCCGGACCAGGGCCGTATCGTGCTCGATGGCGAGGTGCTGGCCGATGGCGACACGGCCGTGCCGGCGCATCGCCGCGGCATCGGGCTGGTAGCGCAGGACGGCGCTCTATTCCCGCATCTGAGCATCGCCGCCAATATCGGCTTCGGCATGGGGCGTCACGAGGAAAAGCGCAGTGAGCGCATCGCCGAGCTCGCCTATGTCGTCGGGCTGGACAAAGGGATCCTGAAGCGCCGCCCGCACGAACTCTCCGGCGGCCAGCAGCAGCGCGTCGCGCTCGCCCGCGCCATGGCGATGAAGCCGCGGCTGATGCTGCTCGACGAGCCATTCTCGGCGCTCGACACCGGCCTGCGCGCCTCGATGCGCAAGGCCGTGGCCGAGCTCCTCGAAACAGCCGGCATCACCACCATTCTGGTCACCCACGACCAGGCCGAGGCGCTGTCATTCGCCAGCCAGGTCGCGGTAATGCGCGACGGCAACTTCTCGCAGGTCGGCACGCCGCGCGAGCTCTATTTTAAACCGAAGGACAGGATGGTTGCCGAATTCCTCGGCGACGCCATCGTCCTGCCGGCAAGGATCGCCGATGGCTTCGCCATCTCGCCGCTCGGCCGCATCGCCGTCGACAGCTCGGAGCGGCGCGACGTCGCCCGCATCATGCTGCGGCCGGAGCAGGTGTTGCTGAAACGCACATCGCGTGAAGGCATGTCCGGCACGCCGGACATGCTGTTCGGCGAAGTGACGGAATCGGAGTTCGCCGGCTCGATGTGCAGCATCGCGGTGCGTCTGTTGAACAGCCCCGATCCGCCCGACGCCGCCGCCATCGGCAACACGCCGTTGATCCTGCGCAAGCCGGGCATGGACGCGCCGGCGATCGGCGAGATCGTGCGGCTGACCGTGTCGGGCAAGGCGCATGTGTTTGCCTGAACGATTTTGGGCACGCATAGCACCACTCGGCAGGATGAAAGACCAGTCTCAATCGACCCGTTTGCCGGCCTGATCGAACCAATGCAGCTTTTCGGACCTGGCCACGACGCGCAATTGGTCGCCTGGCTTGGCGCTGGCGCGGCCTGAGACGCGCACCACGATGCGGCTGCCGGCTGCCACGCAATGGAGAAAGCTTTCGGCACCGACCGGTTCGACCGCTTCCACTGTCGCCGGCAGGGCGAGCGCGCCGGCCGGCGCCTCTGCCGCGAAGGTGATATCGGCGTCCTCCGGACGAAAGCCGAGTGTCACCGCCTTGCCCTGTCGAGGCGCCAAGCCAATCACAGTACCGTCCGCCAATACCAAGCTTGGGAAGGCCCCTGTGAGCGCCAGCAGATTCATCGGCGGTGCGCCTATGAACGAAGCGACGAAGGTCGAGGCCGGCTTCTCGTACACATCAAGCGGCGCGCCGGTCTGCTCGACCAGTCCGGCGTTCATGACGACGAGGATGTCGGCCAGCGTCATCGCCTCAAGCTGGTCGTGCGTGACATAAACCGAGGTTACGCCAAGCGAGCGCTGCAGATTCTTGATCTCAATGCGCATCTGCCCGCGCAATTTCGCATCGAGGTTGGACAGTGGTTCGTCGAACAGGAAGACCTTCGGGTTGCGCACGATGGCGCGACCCATGGCGACGCGCTGGCGCTGACCGCCGGAAAGCTCGCGCGGGCGCCGGTCGAGCAGCGCGGAAAGCTCCAGCACCTTGGCAGTCGAGCGTACCCTGCTGTCGATCTCGTCCTTCGGCGTGCCGCGGTTGCGCAGGCCATAGGCCATGTTGTCATAGACCTTCATATGCGGGTAGAGCGCATAGTTCTGGAACACCATGGCGATGTCGCGCTCGGTCGGGCCAATGGCGTTGACCACCTTGCCGTCGATGGCGACTGTACCGGCAGAAATCGTCTCCAGCCCGGCGATCATCCTCAGCAGCGTGGACTTGCCGCAGCCGGAGGGGCCGACCAGCACGCAAAGCTCCTTGTCGGGAATGGCGATGGAAACGCCCTTCACGGCCTCGACGCCGCTGGGATAGATCTTCTTGACATCCTTCAGATCCACGGTCGCCATCGGCTTCTCACTTTTCGGATTCGACCAGACCGCGCACGAACCAGCGTTGCATCAGCACGACAACCAGGATCGGCGGTACGATGGCAAGCATCGCGGTAACCATGACCAGGTGCCATTGGGTGTCGGCATCGGCGAAGGAAACCATCTTTCTCAGCGCGATGACGATGGTGTTCATGTCGTTGCTGTTGGTGACGAGAAGCGGCCAAAGGTACTGCGTCCAGCCATAGATGAAGAGGATCACGAACAGCGCCGCGATGTTAGTCCGCGACAGCGGCAGGAGGATATCAAAGAAGAAGCGCCATGGCCCGGCACCGTCGACACGCGCCGCCTCGACCAACTCGCCCGGTATGGTCATGAAGAACTGGCGAAACAGCAGCGTTGCGGTGGCCGAGGCGATCAGCGGGATGATCAGGCCGGCATAGGTGTCGATCATGCCGAGGTCGACCATCACCTTGTAGGTCGGCAGGATGCGCACCTCGACTGGAAGCATCAAGGTGATGAAGATCAGCCAGAAGAAGGTCATGCGCAGCGGAAAGCGGAAGAACACGATCGCGTAGGCCGACAGGATCGAGATGAAGATCTTTCCGACCGCGACGCCGAGCGCCATGATCGTGGTGTTGAGGAGCAGCCTGCCGACGCTGACCCCGCCGATACGACCAATGCCGCCGAACAACGCCTCGCTGTAATTGTTCAATAGCTGGCCGCCGGGCAACAGCGGCAGCGGCGGCCTGAGGATCGTTTGCAGCGTGTGCGTCGAGGCCACGAAGGTGTAGTAGATCGGAAAAGCCACGATCAATATGCCGAGGATGAGCACGGCATGGGCGATGAAGGTGCGGAGCGAGGACTGGCCGATCATCGCTGCCCTCAGCCGTAATGGACTTTGCGTTCCACATAGCGGAACTGGATAGCTGTGAGCGCGATGACGATGGCCATCAGGATGACCGACTGCGCCGCCGAGTCGCCCAGGATCAGATTGACGAAGCCGTCATTGTAGACCTTGTAGACCAGCGTCTCGGTCGTCTTGCCCGGCCCGCCGCCGGTGACGGCATGAACGATGCCGAACGTATCGAACAGGGCATAAACGGTGTTGACGACCAGCAGGAAAAAGGTTGTCGGCGCAAGCAGCGGGAAGACGATGGTCCAGAAGCGCTTGGTCTCGCCCGCGCCGTCCATGGCCGCCGCCTCGATCAGCGTTTTCGGCACCGCCTGCAGGCCGGCGACGAAGAACAGGAAGTTGTAGCTGATCTGCTTCCAGGCAGCAGCCGACACCAGCAGGATCATGGCGTGGGTGCCGTTGAGCAGCGGGTCCCATGCGATGCCGAGGCTTCTCAGCAAATAGGCCAACGAGCCGATCGAGGGATTGAACAGGAAAAGCCAAAGCATGCCGGCAATCGCCGGCGCCACGGCGTAAGGCCATATCAACAGTGTGCGGTAGAGACCTTTGCCGCGCACGGCCTTCTCGGCCATGACAGCGAGCAGCAGAGCCACAACCATGGCAACGATCGCGGTCGCAAGCGAGAACACCACCGTGACCTTGATCGAGTTGAGGTAGGCCGGATCGGCCAGCACCTTCCGGAAATTGGCAAACCAGACGAACCTGCTCTTCAGCCCGAACGGGTCTTGCCTGAGCATCGACTGGTAAAGCGCCTGACCGGCCGGCCAGTAGAAGAAAACCAGGGTGATGGCGAGTTGTGGTGCCACCAGCAGGTAGGGCAGGATCTTGTTGGGAAAGGCGATGCGTGCAGACAGGCTGATTTCCCTCGCTATCCAGGCATCGCCCACGCGCGCGCGCGTGGGCGATATTCCAACCGACTAATGCATGTCGCCCAAAAGTGCGCAGCGGTTTTGGGATAACGACATGCATAAGAACAAGAGCTTAAAGCGCGTCGCATGTGGCCATTCAAACGCGACGCGCTTTAACCGGGATGATCTCGTTAGTTGTCCAGGGCTTCCTTGATCGCGGCGTTGCCGCGCGCGACCGCATTGTCGAGCGCCTGCTGAGCGGTTTGCTGGCCGGCCAGCATCTTCTCCAGCTCCTCGTTCTGGATATCGCGCACCTGCGGCAGATTCGGCAGGCGCACGCCCTTCGAATTGTCGGTCGGCGACTTTCCGATCATCTGCAGGATAGGTGTCTCGCGGCCGGGGTTCTTGTCATAGAAGCCTGATTTCTTGGTCGCCTCGTATGCGGCGAGCGTCACAGGCAGGTATCCCGACTTCTGGTGCAGATATTCCTGCACGTCGGTCTTGGACAGATAGGCAAAGAAGGCGGCAACGCCCTTGTATTCCTCGTCCGACTTGTTGCCGAACACCCAGAGGCTGGCACCGCCCGGCGTCGTGTTCTGCGGGGCACCCTTGGCGTCGCTGTCGTAGGGAAGCTGGCCGATGCCATAGTTCATGCCGGACTTGACGATATCGCCGAGGCCGCCCGAAGATTCGGTGAAGATGCCGCAATCGCCGGCGAGGAATATCTGCTTGGCTTCGGAGGTGCGTCCGCCATATTTGAATGTGCCGTCCTTGGCCAGGTCAGCGAGCGCCTGGAAGTGGTTGACGAAAATCGGCGCATTGATCTTGAGTTCGACGTCACCGCCGGCCAGGCCATTCTGTTGGCTGGCCCAAGGCACGTCATTCCACGCCGCGAAATTCTCCAGGTGGATCCAGGTCAGCCAGGTCGAGGTATAGCCGCAAGAGGCGGCGCCGCTCGTCTTGATCTTCTTGGCAGCCTCCCAAACCTCGTTCCAGGTCTTGGGCGGATTGTTCACGTCGAGGCCTGCCTTCTGGAAGATGTCCTTGTTGTAGTAAAGGATCGGCGAGGAGGAGTTGTAGGGGAACGACAGCATGGTGCCGTCCGGCTTCGAATAATAGCCGACGATGCCGGGCAGATACTGGCTCTTGTCGAAGGTCATCCCAGCACCGGTCATCACATCGGCCACCGGCTTGATCGCACCCTCGGCCGCCATCATCACGCCGGTGCCGACATCAAACACCTGGAGGATATCGGGCGCTTGGCCGGCGCGGAAGGCAGCGATGCCCGCATTCAGCGTCTCCGGATAGGTGCCCTTGAACACCGGAACGAGCTCATAGTCGCTCTGGCTGGCATTGAAATCCTTGGAGATCTTGTCGACGACCTCGGCGTTGGCGCCGGTCATTGCGTGCCACCAGCTGATCTGCGTGACGGCGAAGGCGGAGGTGGTGGAAAGCAGGGTCAAGGTGGCGGCGATACCGGCCGCGAAGCCGAGGAACTTCATGTTTCATCTCCCGTTTGTCATTGGCGAAAGGGGCACTTCCGCAAAGCCAATATGTGGCGCTGATGACAATCGGACAACGGTTTTGTTGCGGATCAATGAACATCATTTCCTACTAAACTGCAGTCCCCGAAACGCGGCGTCAGAAACTACATCACCGCCTTTTCGGCGCAGCAGCGTCGGTTTTCCCCCGAAAAGACCCGCCTCATGGCCCGCGGGTTAACCATTCGTTAAAATCTCCAAGAGCTAATCAGTCACACCTCCCCTGTTAGTTTTGGCAGACCGAGTGAACCAGGATGCTGACGGTCTATAATTGTATTGTAAGTCAGCACGATCCGAGACTGGTTGCGCTTGCCGCACTCGTCTGTGGAATTTCTTGCTTCTCAGCGGTTAATCTCCTTAAGCATGTCGGCCGATCGACCGAGCGAAACCGGCTTGTCTGGCTGATGATTGCCGCTGCCTCGACCGGGTTCGGCATATGGGCGACGCATTTCATCGCCATGACCGCGTTTACGCCGGGAATACCGAACGCATACAACCCGGCATTATCCGCCTTTTCGCTTGCCGCCGCCGTCATCCTGACCGCGCTTGGGATGTGGGTCGCCACTTTGCGCCGCGGCATCGACCATTTCCTCGTCGGTGGCGCCATCCTGGGCGGCGCCATCGCGACGATGCACTACATCGGCATGGCCGCTTTCGAGGTCGAAGGCCGGGTCGTATGGAACCTGCTCCTTGTCGCGATATCGCTTCTGGCCGGCGTGACCCTTGCGGCACTGGCCCTTCTTGTAGTCTTGCGCCGCCCGTCAGCGCTCGCCACACTTGGCGGCGCCGCGCTTTTGACGCTGGCGATCTGCAGCTTGCATTTCATCGCGATGGCCGCGGTGTCGATCATTCCGGATTCCTCGATTGAAATATCGGCACATTCAATCGATCCCGTTTCCCAGGCCTTTGCCGCAGCGGTCGCCAGCCTGATAATCCTTGTGCTGTCGGGCACCGCCCTGTGGATCGACCTGCGCTTTCGCCGCCAGAAGCTCGAGGCCGATCGCATGCACGATCTCGCCAATGCGGCGGTGGAAGGTCTGATCGTTTGCGATGGCACCCGCATCGTCAGCGCCAATGACAGTATGGCTAAGCTGACCGGAACAGCGACAGCCACCCTCAACACGATGCAACTCGGCGAGCTTTTCGACGGACGGAGCGCAGCCGATATATCCGGCTTCGGCGAACAGGCGCAGGAAGCGAAATTAAGGGGCAGCGACGGCGCGAGAATTCCTGTCGAGCTGATCGCCAGGAAGATCACTTACTGCGGCAGGCCTCATACGGTGCTTGCCGTCCGCGACATCCGTGAGCGCAAGAAGGCGGAAGAAGAGATCCTCCGCCTCGCGCATTTCGATCCACTTACCGGGCTTGCGAATCGGCGGAGCTTCTCTTCCCGGCTGGAAGCAGAATTCGCATCGATGGATCGTGGCGGCAAGGATGGATATCTGGCGCTCCTGCTGCTCGACCTCGACCGGTTCAAGCAGGTCAACGACCTCTACGGCCACGGCGCCGGCGACGCCATGCTGCAGAAGCTGGCGCACTGCATTGCCGGCATCCCGCGCCAAGGGCAGTTGCTCGCGCGTCTCGGCGGCGACGAATTTGCCATCATAGCGCCGAACCTCCCCGACCCCCTGGCCGCAGGTCGGATAGCCGAGGACTTGCTGGCGGCGATCCGGGAGGAAAACAGGGTTTCGGTCGGCTCCGGCCTCGTCTCGGCCAGCATCGGCATCGCCTTCTTTCCGCTGGATGCCGAAGACCAAGCCGGCCTGATCAGCCACGCCGACACGGCACTCCATCGCGCCAAAACCGAAGGCAGGGACACTTACCGGTTTTTCGAGATAGCCATGGGCACCGCGGCCCGCGACAAGCGCGTGATGGAGCATGAATTGCGCCAGGCGATCGCCCGCAAGGAGTTCCACCTCGTCTACCAGCCGCAGAAGGAAATCCGCAGTGGCAGGATGATCGGCTTCGAAGCCCTGGTCCGTTGGCAGCATCCGGAGCGGGGTGACATTTCTCCGGCCGTTTTCATCCCCGTGGCAGAGGACAGTGGCGCGATCGCCCAGATCGGCGACTGGGTGCTGACGACGGCCTGTAACGATGCTGCTCGCTGGACAAACCCGCTAATGGTCGCCGTCAACGTCTCCGCCGTGCAACTTCACAATCCGAACTTCAGCCGCAAGGTGCACGACGCATTGTCGAGATCCGGCCTGGCCCCCGGCAGACTCGAACTGGAGATCACCGAAACGGCCCTGGTGAAGGACATGCCGCGCGCGCTGGCAACCTTGAGGCAGGTCAAGGCGCTTGGCGTGCATGTGGCGATGGACGATTTTGGCACCGGCTATTCTTCGCTGTCCAACCTTAGCGCCTTTCCCTTCGACAAGATCAAGATCGACGGGTCGTTCATCAGATCGGTCGACAAGAACGGCCAGTTCGCGGCGATCGTTCGCGCCGTGCTGGGGCTTGGACGCGGTCTCGGCCTACCGGTCCTTGCGGAGGGCATCGAGACGCCGGGTGAATTGCAGTTCCTGGACGCCGAGGCTTGCGAGATCGGGCAAGGCTATTACCTCGGCAAACCGGCTCCGATCGAGACATTCGGCGAACTGACGGGCGTGGCCGCTCCGGCAATCCGCACCGCCAGCCGACGCGGCGCAAGCATTGCCGTGCTCAAGCCGCGCCTGCGCACGGTCTGAGCCTATCCTGGCTGAAGCGCCGCCTCGACCAGACGCTTGGCATCCGGCCCCGACCATTCGGCCGGGCCGTTCATATGGGCGATCAGGCAGCCTTGCCCATCGATCAGCATGGTGACCGGCAGACCCAGCGCCAGGCCGCGCGTCTTGACGTCGTTGAACAGCGCCATGGTGGCATCGCGATAATAGCCGAGCGACTTGACGCCGGTGTCCTCTAGGAACTTCTTCGGTTTGGCATCGTCGCCGGCATCGACGTTGACGGCAACAACCTGAAACGCATCGCTGCCCATCTCCTTCTGCAGCGCATCGAGCGCCGGCATTTCGGCGCGGCAAGGTGCGCACCATGTCGCCCACAGATTGAGCAGCACCGTCTTGCCGGCATGATCGGCGATCGTCGTCGGCTTGCCGTCGGGGCCGTTGAAGGCAAGGCTTTTCAGCGATTGCGGCGGATCCGCCGGCAAAAGCGCGGCAACCTGGCCGGTAGCAGCGGCGGCGATCTTCTTGGCACGGTCGGTCTTGCCGGCGCAGGCGACGTCGTCCTTGGCGCCGCCGGCGGCCACTTGCGCGGGCGCCTTGTTGCCAGAACTGCTTTCCCTGACATATACCGCGACCGCGCCGGCCAGCGCGCCCGCAACCAAAGCGGCGAGGATGAGACGCAAAGCCGGGAAAAATCTATTACCGTCTGCCATTTTTCAAAAACTGCTCCGGAGCACGGGTTATAGCGATGAACGACAAGAAGGCCAGCAACCAGATGTGGGGCGGACGTTTTGCCTCGGGTCCGGCCGCGATCATGGAAGCGATCAACGCGTCGATCTCGTTCGACCGCAAGCTCTATGCGCAGGATATTCGCGGCTCGATCGCCCATAGCCAGATGCTGGCGCAAACGGGTATTATTTCGGCGGCCGATCAAGAAAAAATCGCTCACGGGCTGAACACGATCCTGGCAGAGATCGAGGCCGGCACATTCGAGTTCTCGACCAGGCTGGAGGACATCCACATGAATGTCGAGGCTCGTCTGGCCGATCTGATCGGCCCCGCCGCCGGCCGCCTGCATACCGCCCGCTCGCGCAACGACCAGGTGGCGGTCGACCTCAGGCTGTGGGTCAAGGACGAGTGCTTTCGCGTCGCCGAGGCGCTGAAGGGCCTGATCACGGCGTTCCTGGATCGGGCCGAGGAGCATGCGGCAACGGTCATGCCGGGCTTCACCCACATGCAGGCAGCGCAGCCGGTGACCTTCGGCCATCACTGCATGGCCTATGTCGAGATGTTTGCGCGCGACCTGTCTCGCGTACGCGACGCGATCGAGCGGATGGATGAAAGCCCACTCGGCGCTGCCGCCCTTGCCGGCACCAGCTTTCCCATCGACCGGCACCAGACGGCGAAGGCGCTTGGCTTCCGCGAGCCGATGCGCAATTCGCTCGACAGCGTTTCGGACCGCGATTTCGCGCTCGAGTTCCTCGGCCTGGCGGCGATCTCCGCGACGCATCTGTCGCGGCTGGCCGAAGAGATCATCATCTGGTCGACGCCGCAATTCGGCTTCGTCAGGCTGTCGGATAGTTTCTCGACAGGTTCCTCGATCATGCCGCAGAAGAAGAACCCCGACGCTGCCGAACTGGTTCGCGGCAAGACCGGCCGCGTCACCGGCCATCTGGTCGGTCTGCTGACGGTGATGAAGGGCATGCCGCTGACCTATGGCAAGGACATGCAGGAAGACAAGGAATCCGTCTTCGACGCGGCAGAGACGCTCGACCTGATGCTGGCGGCGATGACCGGCATGGTGCGCGACATGACAGTGAACACCGCGGCGATGAAGAAGGCGGCCGGCGCCGGCTATTCGACTGCGACCGACCTCGCCGACTGGCTGGTGCGCACGCTCGGCCTGCCGTTCCGCGAGGCGCACCATATCACTGGCCGGGCGGTGGCGCTGGCCGAGGACAGGAAGATCGGGCTCGACAGGCTTTCGCTGGAGGACCTGCAGTCCATTCACCCCGGTATCAGCGCCGACGTATTTTCGGTTCTCGCCGTGCAGAATTCTGTAATGAGCCGCACGAGCTTCGGCGGCACCGCGCCGTCCGAGGTGCGCAAGCAGATCCGCTACTGGAAAAAGCGGCTCGCCAAGGCGTAAGACGCGGGGTGCAATGGCCGCAAAACTCGGCTAGAAGCGGCTGCGGGCAACAGTTTCGGACGGATGGCACGATGACCGGAAGCAGGATTTTGGTGACGCTGACGCTGCTGGCAGCAATGGCCACCGTTGCGGCTTGCGGCAGGAAGGCTGCGCTCGATACGCCCTACGCGGCAGCCGTGCAGGCCCGCAAGGACGCCGAGAAGGCCAAGCAACCTTTGCCGCCGGAGCCGGAAAAACCTGTCGAGGACAAGAAATTCATCCTCGACCCGCTGCTCTGATTTTTCGGACCAAATCTCGTGAACCATTTCGACTACCGCGACGGCGCGCTGCATGCCGAGGACGTGGCGATATCAGACATCGCCGCCAGCGTCGGCACGCCGTTCTATTGTTATTCGACGGCGACGCTGACCAGGCATTTTCGCGTCTTCACAGAGGCCTTTGCCGGGCTCGACGCTCTCGTCTGCTATGCCATGAAGGCGAATTCCAACCAGGCCGTGCTGACGGTGCTGGCAAGGCTCGGCGCCGGCGCCGACGTGGTCTCGGAGGGCGAATTGCGCCGCGCTTTGGCGGCCGGCATCCCGGCAAGCAAGATCCTGTTTTCGGGCGTCGGCAAGACCGCGCGCGAAATGGATTTTGCGCTCTCGGCCGGCATTCTCTGTTTCAACGTCGAATCCGAACCGGAGCTGGAGCTGCTGTCGGCTCGCGCCACCGCGCTGGGCAAGATCGCGCCGATCTCGCTGCGCATCAATCCGGATGTCGACGCCAGGACGCACAAGAAGATTTCGACTGGGAAGGCCGAGAACAAGTTCGGCATTCCCTGGCAACAGGCGCGGAAGGTCTATGCCCGCGCGGCTGAGCTGCCGGGCATCAAGGTAACCGGCATAGACACCCATATCGGCAGTCAGATCACCGAATTGCAGCCCTTCGACGACGCCTTTGCGCTGCTGGTGGAGCTGGTCGGCGCCTTGCGCTCCGACGGTCATGCCATCGAGCACATCGATGTCGGCGGCGGCCTTGGCATTCCCTACCGCGTCGACAACAACCCGCCGCCTTTGCCCGATGCCTATGCCCGGATCGTCAGGAAGCATGTCGCCGAGCTCGGGCTGAAAGTGATGTTCGAGCCGGGCCGGCTGATCGTCGGCAATGCCGGCATCCTGGTCTCGCAGGTGATCTTCGTGAAGGAGGGCGACGCCAAGAACTTCCTCGTCGTCGACGCCGCGATGAACGATCTGATCCGGCCGACGCTTTACGACGCTTTCCACGACATCAGGCCGGTGGCGCAGCAGCCGGCCGCAGCACCACGCATGAAGGTCGACGTCGTTGGCCCGGTCTGCGAGACCGGCGACTATCTCGGGCTCGACCGTGACCTGCCCCGGCTGAAATCCGGCGACCTGATCGCGGTCTCCACCGCCGGCGCCTATGGCGCCGTCCAGGCCGGCACCTACAATACCAGGCTGCTGGTACCGGAAGTGCTGGTCGACGGCGACCGCTTCCACGTTGTGCGCCCGCGCCAGACCTATGACGAGCTGATCGGACTGGATTCGGTGCCGGACTGGTTGAAGTAGAACTCTGCAGCTACAGCCGGTGCTGAATGAGCGCCCTGGTCTCGGCGATTCTGTCCTCGTTTCGGCGATAGAATATCCACTGCTTGATGCGCTTGCTGCGCAAAAGCCCTGCCTGGGTGAGCACGCGCATATGCTCGCTGAGCGTTGCCTGGGTGATCCCCAGCTTTTCCGCGATCAGCAGCGCGCAGACGCCGTCCTCGACCAGATCGCCGTCCGTCTGCGGCGGAAAATGCGCGCGCGGGTCCTTGAGCCAATCGAGGATCTGCAGCCTGCGCTCGTTGGCAATCGCTTTGAAGACGTCGACCTCTTGCATTTAGGTACTTTGCCAAGTTACTAAGTAATGTCAACTCTGAATGTCAGCTCTGGGGAGTGAAAGCATGCTGCACGGCCACACGATCACACGCGAGCGCATCGCTGCAATGGAGCCGCGCATCCGGCCCTACGTGCGCCACACGCCGGTGCTGCGCGTCGACATGGCCGATTTCGGCCGCCCGCCTCTACCTGTCGACCTGAAGCTTGAGTGCTTGCAGCATTCCGGCTCGTTCAAGGCGCGTGGTGCGTTCACCAATCTCCTCGAACGGCCGGTTCCTGCGGCCGGCGTCGTCGCCGCGTCGGGCGGCAATCACGGTGCCGCCGTCGCCTATGCCGCCATGCGGCTCGGCCACAAGGCGACCATCTTTGTTCCCGAAGTGAGCCCGCAGGCCAAGCTGGACCGCATCCGCGGCTACGGCGCCGAGCTGATCGTCGGCGGCGCCCGTTATGCCGAGGCGCTGGCCGCCAGCGAGAGCTTCGCCGAAAAATCCGGCGCGCTGCAGATCCACGCCTTCAACCAGGAGGAGACGCTGATCGGGCAAGGCACGCTCGGCCTCGAAATCGAGGCCGACCTGCCGGAGCTCGACACCCTGCTGGTCGCCGTCGGCGGCGGCGGCCTGATCGGCGGCATCGCCGCCTGGTTTGCCGGCCGCATCAGGATCATCGCTGTCGAGCCGGAGGGTGCGCCGACGCTTCATCGCGCCTTCGAGGCGGGCCGGCCCGTCGACGCGCCGGCGGAGGGCATCGCCGCCGATTCGCTCGCGCCGAAGCGTGTCGGCGAAATGATGTTTCCTATCGCCGAGGCATTCGTCGAGCGCTCGATCCTGGTCGGCGACGACGACATTATCGCCGCCCAGGCCGCGCTCTGGGACCGAGTGCGAATCATCTCCGAGCCGGGTGGTGCGGCCGCCTTCGCGGCGCTACTGTCCGGCCGCTACGCACCGGCTGCAGGCGAGCGCGTTGCCGTACTGGTCTGCGGCGCAAACGCCAATCCGGCGAAATTCTGACAATATCCGGGGCATTATTGTTCACGTTTTGGGGAACCGCCTCGCCTTCGCCGTGTTTGTTGGTATCCTTAGGACGATGTGCATCCGCTTGGACGCACGAAGTACGCGCTAAGATTTTAGGTCTTCGCATCGTGCTTCCCGAAAATCGACTTTTCGGGCCCATGCGATAGACTCGTGAGGCCTGGGCTATCCCGCCCGGCCAGGAAGGGCCGATGACACAACGACCCATTTTCACCAGCGATCGCAGTCTGGCCAGGCGCCTTGCCTTGAGCCGGCTGGGGACGCAGGTCTCGATAATCGTCGAACGCGGCTGGCCATTGCTGCTGCCACTGATCGTCGTCGCCAGCCTGTTCCTCAGCATCTCGTGGCTCGGCCTGTTCCCATTTTTGCCCGATCTGGCGCGGATCGGTCTCATCACGGCATTCGGCGTCGCAGCGCTTGCCGCACTCTACCCGCTGCGTTTCTTCCGCACGCCATCCAGTGCCGAGGTCGACCGCCGCATCGAGGCGGCCAACCGATTGCTGCACAGCCCGGTGCAGGTCCAGACCGATCGCCCGAGCGGCAAGGAAAGCATTTTTTCGCAAGCCCTGTGGCGCGAGCATCAGCGGCGCATGGCGGACCGGCTGGGTGAGCTTGGCGGCGACGTGCCGCGCACACGCGTGCCGGAACGCGACCCGTGGGCGCTGCGCGCCGTCGCGGCGCTTTTGTTGGTCACTGCCTTTGCCTTCTCCTTCGGACCATCGGGCGGCAGGCTGAGCGACGGTTTTGTTGCCCGTGCCGCCCGCGACGTCGTGCCGCCGCGCATTGATGCCTGGGTGACGCCGCCGGCCTATACCGGCAGGCCGCCGGTATTCCTCAACGCCCCGGTCCTTGCCGACAACGCCAATCAAGCGGCGCCGACCTTCACCGTTCCGGAAGGCAGCGATGTGTCGCTGCGCGTCACCGGCGGTTCGGGCGAGGAAACGCTGAGCTACGCCGACACCGGCGGCAACACCCGCGCCATCGATCCGACCGGGCCGCAAGCCGCCAAGACTGATGCAAGTCCGGCAACGCCTTCCACCGTGCGCCAGTTCAGCGGCAAGTTGACGGCCGACGGCACGCTGACGCTGCAGTCCGGCGACGGCGAGCTCGGCCGCTGGGCCTTCGCCATAATTCCCGACAAGCCGCCGCAGATCCGCTTTGTCGGCGAGCCGAAACGCGCCGTCAACGGCGCCTTCGAACTCAACTACCAGATCGACGACGACTATGGCGCGGCCTCCGCAAAGGCAGTTTTCGCACTGGCCGATCCGCAAGTGCCCAACGTGCATCCGCTCTATGGCCCGCCGGAAATGCCGCTGACATTGCCGCGCCGCGGCGGCAAGGCCAATGCTGCCAAGACGACGAAGGACCTGACCGACCATGTCTGGGCCGGTGGCAATGTCAAGCTGTCGCTTGTCGCCACCGACGGTGCCGGACACACGGCGACCAGCGAAACCAAGACGCTGGTGATGCCGGAGCGGCCATTCTCCAACCCGTTGGCGCGGGCTGTGGTCGAGCAGCGCCGCCTGCTGGCGCTCGACGCTTATGCCAAGGACCGCGTGCTCGACCTGATGGATGCGATCACGCTCAGGCCCGAAGACACGTTCGACAACATGGCGCACTACCTGGCCATCATGAGCGCCCGCACCCGATTGAAGATGGCAGACAGCGACGACCAGCTGCGCGACGAGGTCGCTTACCTCTGGGAGATCGCGCTTGGCATCGAGGAAGGCAATCTTTCGGCGGCCGAGAAGCGGCTGCGCCAGGCGCAGCAGGCGCTGCAGGACGCGATCAAGAACGGCGCCAGCGACCAAGAGATCGAGAAGGCGATGAAGGAACTGCGCGAGGCGATGAACCAGTTCCTGCAGGAATTCGCGGCGCGGGCGCAGCAGAATCCGAATGCGCCACAGATGCAGCAGAACGGCCAGGAACTGCGCCAGAGCGACATCGACCGCAAGATGGACCAGATCGAGAACCTGGCGAAATCCGGCAATCGCGACCAGGCGCAGCAATTGCTGTCCGAGTTGCAGGACATGATGAACAATCTGCAGGCAGGCCGTCAGCAGCAAGGCGGCCAGCAAGACAGCGAGATGCGCCAGCAAATGGACAAGCTGGGCGAGATCATGCGGCGCCAGCAGGAGATGATGAACGACACTTTCCGTATGGACCAGATGCAGCGCGGCCAGCAACAGCGCGGGCAGAACCGCGACGAGCAGCTCGGCGAGAACGGTGAGCCAGGCCCGATGGGCGAAGAGGGCAAACCCGGCCCGGGTGACGACCGCGATCCGCTCGGCCGGCCGAAGCCGATGACGCCGCAGGAATTTGCTGATGCGCTGAAGCAATTGCAGGAAGGCCAGGGCAAGCTGCAGAGCGAGCTCGATCAATTGAGGAAGAGCCTCGAAGGCATGGGCCTCGACCCCAATGAGGGGTTTGGCGAGGCCGGCAAATCCATGGGCAATGCCGAACAGGCGCTCGGCGAGGGCGAAGGTGACCAGGCCGTCGGTCACCAGGGCCGCGCATTGGAAGCCTTGCGCAGGGGCGCCAAGGACATGATGAAGCAATTGCAGGCGATGCAAGGCGACCAGGGTGGCAACGGGCAAGGCGGACGCCAGCAGAATGCCGACCGTGACCCGCTCGGGCGGCCCCGCACCAGCGAGGGTCCCGACGACGGAAGTTCGGTAAGGGTGCCTGACGAGATCGACGTGCAGCGTGCCCGCCAGATCCTCGAAGCGATCCGCAAGCGGCTCGGTAATGCGCTCAGCCCCGATATCGAGCGCAGCTATCTGGAGCGGTTGCTGGAGCTGAAGTAAGGCTGCCTATATTCGGAAGATCGCCGCGTGCGGTCCGTGATGAGCGGCACGTTTTAACGGTTGGTGAACGCCTCGCGGATCGCCTCTTCCATGCCGTCGATGGCCTCGCCGGAAGCGTTCGGATTGCGCCGCAGCACCACGTTCGAGGAATCGATGTCGCCGAACCCGTCGGCGGCCGTAAGCTCGCGGCAGCCGGCCGGGATGTTGCTGCGCGAGATCGGCGCAATCGCCAGCCCGGAGGTGACGGCGAGCCGCAGGCCGCCATTGGTATCGCTGGTGTAGGCGACACGATAGGCGAGATCGCGCTGTTCCAGCGACTTTATCGCGAAATCCTTGCACCAGCCGGCACGGTTGTAGAGCGCGATCGGCACCGGCCGCTCCTCATGCATGTGATGCAGCTCCGACGTCACCCATACGGTCGGGTCACGCATCAGCACTTCACCGCCCGACAGATCCTGCCATTCGAACACCACCGCCAAATCGAGATCGCCGGCGGCGAGCGCCGCGATCTGCGCACCGGAATGCGCGTAGCGGACGGTGATGTCGACCTGAGGATGGCGCTTGGCAAAGGCGCCGAGCGCGCGCGACAGGATCGCGTGGCCATATTCCTCCGGGATACCGATGCGCACCGGCCCGCCAAGCGGCGCCGCGACCATCGATGCCGCCGTCTCGTCGAGCAGTGAAACGATGCGCCTGGCGTTGGCGACGAGCTCGCCGCCGCGCCGCGTCAGCGCCACACCGCGCGAGCCGCGCTCGAACAGACTGTCGCCGACCATGCCTTCGAGCTTCTTCATCTGCATCGAGACCGCCGACTGGGTGCGGCCGGCCCGCTCCGCCGCCTTGGTGAAATTGCCGGTGTCGGCGACCGCCACGAAGGTGCGCAACAGGTCGCTGTCGAGATTGGGTCGCATGTGCCCACCATAAGGAAATCTGATTGCTGGCATCATTCCAATTCGTTTGCAACATGTCAAACGGCGGACGATAGTCGCCTTACCCATTGGATATGCGGCCGCGAAATCGGCTGCGGACCAATCAAAAGTCCTCACTCGTACCCGCTGCCCGAAACGGTGGCGGGTTCTTTTTACCCGGATGCAGGCCTGCTTTCGGCCGCGCACGCGGGAGACAGGAGCGCCTATGCAGAATCGGCTTGTGCTCGGCATCCTCAGCCTCTGTCTCGGCGTGCTGGTCTTTTCGCTGCAGGACCCGCTGGTCAAGGCGGTGTCGAGCCACTATCCGGTCACCGAGGTGATGGCGATCCGCTCGATCGTCGCCCTGCCGATCCTGGTTTTCCTTGTCCACGCCGATGTCGGATTGCAGGCGATCCTGTCGAAGCGGTTCGGCATGCTGACGATGCGCGCCTTCATCCAGTTCACCTCCTATACGGCCTACTATCTGGCAATCGCCGCCCTGCCGCTGGCTGACGCGGTGGCGCTCTATTTCATGGCGCCGCTGTTCATCATGGCGTTGGCCGGCCCCTATCTCGGCGAACGCGTGTCCTGGCAGGCGCTCGCCACCGTCCTGGTCGGCATGCTCGGCGTGCTGGTGATGGTGCGCCCGGGCGCCGGCTTGTTCGACTGGGCAGCGCTGCTGTCGCTAGGCTCGGCTCTGCTCTACGGTTTCTCGCAGCTGATGGCACGCAAGATCGGCGACACCGAATCCTCGACTGTCATGGCGTTCTATCAGAACGGCGCCTATCTGGTCGGCGCCGCCTTGGTGGCGGCATTGTTTTGGCTGGCAGGCATTGACCATGCTGTGCATCCGAGCCTCGAATTCCTCGTCCGGCCATGGGTCTGGCCGACGACGCTGGATCTCCTCAAGATGGGGGCATGCGGCTTCGTTGCCTCGGCCGGAATGATCCTGTTGTCGCAGGCCTATCGGCTGGCGCCCGCCAACAGCGTCGCCACCTTCGAATACACCGGTATCATCTGGTCCCCGCTATGGGGTTTTCTGTTCTTTGCCGAAGTGCCGCGGCCGGCGACGGCGACCGGCGCAGCCCTCATCATCGGCGCCGGCCTGTTTGCCCTCAATGCCAGCCGGCGCCGGAGCGGCGCGCCAGCCATTGCGGCGACCTGCGACCCTGCCTGAAGGCGGCCGGCCTTGGGCTTTAATTTAGGCGAAGCAGGCGAGCGCCTGTTCGACGCGGGCGCGGATTTCAGCCAGCGTGAACGGCTTTTGCACGACGTCGAGAATAATGCCGTCCAATTCCTCTGCGCGCTCGCGCTGGTCGGCATAGCCGGTCATCAGCATGATCTTCATCACCGGGAACAGCGCCGCTGCCGCCTTGGCCATCTCGATGCCGTCCATTTCCGGCATGCGGATATCGGACAGCACAACGTCGTAGCTCCCTTGCGCCGCACGGATCAGAGAAAGACCGTGCGCGCCGTCGGCAGCAACAGTGACGTTATGCCCGGCGCGTTCGAGCGCACGGGCGGCGAGAGTGCGGACGGATTCATCGTCCTCGACGATCAGGAGCTTTGCCATGGGCAGGATATTTGGCGGGGAAAAGTTGATGTTTCCTGAACCGCGAGCGGCGACAACCCAACTAGGCGTCGCCCTTGACGATGCCGACGAAGGGCAATTCGCGAAACGCGTGGGCGACGTCCATGCCATAGCCGACGACGAAATAATCGGGGCAGTCGAAGCCGACATAGTCGGCGTTGAGCGTGGTCTGGCGGCGCATGCGCTTGTCGAGCAGCACGGCGATGGCACAGCTCCGCGCGCCGCGCGACAGCATGAGGTCGCGGGTGAAACTCAGCGTCTTGCCGGATTCCAGAATGTCGTCGATGAGAAGCACGTCGCGACCGGCGACCTCGTTGTCGATGTCGCGCAGCACTCTCACCTCACCGCTGGTCGTGCCGGCGCCATAGCTGGAGATGAAGATGAACTCGACCTCCGGCGACAGGCCGACATCGTGCATGGCACGGATAAGATCGGCGGCGAAGATGAACGATCCCTTCAGCACCGAGATTACCAGAAGGTCGTGATAGTCGTGCCCGGCGATCTCCTTGGCAAGTTCCAGGTTCCGCCGCGCGATGGCGGACGCCGAAAACAGGACTTCGATGTCCTTGCCGCGCACAACTGGCATTGGCTGCCTTTCCAGAAATGATCGCCTTTGCAGGCGAAGCCGACCGAAACGGTCTTCAACCCGTTTCTAGGCCTGTCGTTCCATCTGGCAAGGCCAATCTTTCGCAGGGCGCCCGCGAACGGTCGGATATCCCAGCGCGTCGCGAATCGCTTATCTGGTGACCGTTGATTTTCTGGCGCCGCTCTAACGAACCAGCGCATGGCCGCCCGATATCCAGAAGGCGGCAAAGGCGGCACCGACGCCGACAATCCAGAAGATCGGCCCACCATGCACCCACAACGGCCGGTCGACGGCGGTTTCGGGCTTGCGCAACATGTCCATGCCTTCGATCGAAGGCGTGGAAATCATGCGCGCAGGCGGCGGCGCAAAGTCTGGATGTATAAAATGGCGGGGCAGCACCTCATAATCGGCATCGATGACGTCGGCGGTCACGTCGCGCACGATGCGTTCCGGCTCGGCGGCCGGATCGGTCATGATTTCGCCGGAAACCGGGCGCGCGGTTCGATCCTCAGCCATCATGGCCCAACACTACCGCACCTGTTCGCTGTTCGTTTCTTTTGGGTAAACGGAAATGGTTAACGCTTCCCCACCGGAACCCCTGTGACTCGCTCGAAGAGCCCCCAAATTAACCGTCGGTTAACCATGCCGGCCGATGGTCTTTCCACAGAAAGGGCTGGCATCTTGCCGCCGAGAATTTCAGGTCGTCGAAAGTGATCCGCTTCGAAAATGTTGGCCTCCGCTATGGCATGGGTCCGGAGATTCTCCGCGACATCTCCTTGCACATTCCGGAGCGCTCCTTTCAGTTCCTGAGCGGACCTTCAGGCGCTGGCAAGACGACGTTGCTGCGGCTTTTGTTCATGTCGCTGAAGCCGACGCGCGGCCTGATCACCATTTTCGGCAAGGACCGCTCGCGCATCTCGCGAACCGAATTGCCGCATCTGAGACGACGCATCGGCGTGGTATTCCAGGATTTTCGCCTGCTCGACCATATGACCACCTACGAGAACGTGGCCTTGCCGCTGCGCGTGCGCGGCCGCGAGGAGGCGACCTACCGCACCGACGTCACCGAGCTGCTGAAATGGGTTGGCCTCGGCGAGCGCATGCATGTGCTGCCGCCGGTGCTGTCTGGCGGCGAGAAGCAGCGCGCCGCCATCGCCCGGGCGTTGATCGAGCAGCCCGAGATCCTGCTCGCCGACGAGCCGACCGGCAATGTCGACCCGCCGCTGGCGCGACGCTTGCTGCGGTTGTTCATCGAGCTCAACCGGCTAGGCACCGCCGTGGTGATCGCCACACACGACCTCGGCCTGATGGAACAGGTCGACGCACGGCGAATGATCCTGGCCGGCGGAAGGCTGGACATCTATGACTGAGCTCTCCGTCGAACATTTCGAGGGTCAGGACGCCGCGGCGGCAAAGCCCCGCGTCCAGCGCAAAATGGCGCCGATCGTGCCGGCGCAGAACATCGCCGGCCGGGCGCTGGTGCTGGTCATCGCCATCATGACGTTTCTGTCCTGCCTGACGTTTGGCGCAGTCACGCTGGTGCGTGACACCGCCTCCGTCTGGGAGAACCAGATCTCGCGCGAAGCGACCATCCAGATCAAGCCGGTCGACGGCCTCGACATGGAGGCCGCACTTGCGTTGGCCTCGCAGATCGCCGGCGAATTCCCTGGCGTGAAAAGCGCCAGGATCGTCGATCGCGAAGCAACGGTCCGGCTGCTCGAGCCTTGGCTGGGCTCGGGCCTGAACATCGATGAGCTGCCGGTGCCGCGCCTGATCATCATCACCATCGATGAGAACAACCCGCCCGATTTCGCCGCACTGCGCGCGGCGATCACGCCGAAGCTGCCGAGTGCCTCGCTCGACGATCATCGCACCTGGGTCGACCGGCTGGTTGCCATGGCCCGCACCACGGTAACAATCGGTATCGCAGTGCTGGCGCTGATGCTGTCTGCGACGGTGCTGACCGTGGTGTTCGCAACGCGCGGCGCCATGGCCGGCAATGGTCACATCATCGAGGTGCTGCATTTTGTCGGCGCCGAGGCGCGCTTCATCGCGCGCGAATTCCGCCGGCATTTTCTGGTCACCGGCATGAAGGGCGCCGCGGCAGGCGGCGCCGCGGCGATCCTCGTCTTCATCGTCTTCTCCTGGTGGTCGTCACGCAACATGGCAACGCCGCAGGCCGACCAGGCGACCGCCCTGTTCGGCAATTTCGCCATCGGCTCGGCGGGTTATCTCGGGGTCGCTGTCATGGTGCTGGTGATCGGCGCGCTGACGGCGGCAACCTCCCATTTCACCGTGGTTACCTATCTCAGCGACATCGACATTCGCCAGCCGGACGCCGGCTAAAGGAAAGATCGATCACGGATGAAAACGCATCGTCACGAAAATTGCATTTTTTTCCTACCAAAGGCTGTATTTCGGGATTAACCATTTCATGATGGACGTTCGGGACTCGACCGATACCGGTGGGTGCATGCCAGTGCTGGTTGCGCGTCCGCCTGTATTCGCCGAGCCTGATGAATTTGCCAAGCCGGATCAGTTCGCCAAACACGGGCGGCTGCTGGCAGCCCGCTCGTTGCGCATCTCGGCTCTCCTTCTGCTCGCCTCTATGGCGCTGTTTGTCGCCGGCTTCGGCTGGTTCGCCAATACCGTCAGCCGTCTGACTACGCCCGCCAATCCGGCAAGGGCCGACGCTATCATCGTGCTGACCGGCGGCCAGTCGCGCCTCGACGCCGCAATGGGCCTGCTTGCATCAGGCAAGGGCGAGCGGCTGCTGATCAGCGGCGTCCATCCTTCCGCCAGCCGGCGCCAGCTTCAGGCCGCGACCGGCGGCGACAAGAGGCTGTTTTCCTGCTGCGTCGACATCGACCGCGCCGCGCTCGACACGATCGGCAATGCCGAGGAAAGCGCCAAATGGGTCGAGGACCATGCCTACGGCACCGTCATTCTCGTCACCAACAATTATCACATGCCGCGCAGCCTGCTGGAAATGGGCCGGCTGCTGCACGGCGCCAGGCTCGAGCCCTATCCGGTGGTCAACACCAACCTCGAGAATGGCGGCTGGCTGACCAAGCCCGAAGCGCTGCGCGTGCTGTTCACCGAATACAACAAATACCTGCTGGCGCTGGCGCGCGGTATCATGCCGATGAAGCGAACCGACAGCGTGACGCTGGCCGACGCCGCAGGCGGAAGCTGAACGGCACCGGCACTTTTTATTCCCTGGCTCTTATTCCCTGGCTGCTGCATCCGATCGCAAGCGTGCGATCTCCTGTTCGAGCCGTTCGATGCGCTTGTCGCGTTCGGCCAGCGCCGCCGCCACGTCGGCCGCTTCGAAACGCTGCGGGATGTGCTGCGAGCAATTTGAATCCCAAGCCGAAATCGTAAACAGGATGACCTGCTCGGGTCGCGCCTTATAGTCTTGCGGCATCAGCTTTGCCGTCAGCTCGGCATCGCCCTCGACGACTTGCGCCTTGCCCCAGATCTTGATGCGCTGCCGGTGCGCATAATCGATCAGGAACAGGAAAGCCTGCGGGTTGTCGCTGAGGTTGCCTTGGGTGATGAACTGCCTGTTTCCGGAAAAATCGGCAAAGCCGATCGTCCGCTGGTCGAGTACCTTGAGGAAACCGGCCGGCCCACCGCGATGCTGAATGTAAGGCTGCCCGTCCGTATTGGCGGTCGACAGAAAGACGCTGGTCTGCGCCTCGATGAAGGCAGCGAGATCGGGCGTGATTGCCGCCTGCCAGCCGCCACGCTCCTCGACACGGGCATAGGCCTGGCGCGAGCCCTTGCGGGCCTGGATCGCCTTTACCGTCGGGGTAAAGGCGACATCGCTGGTGTGAGCGTTCATGAAAACTCTCCTTACGCGCCGACGCGCGCTGCATTGTTCAGACCCGAAATAGGGCCTTCCGTCTTCGAGATGCAGATGCCATATCTGCAAGCTATCCTTCCATTTTTCGGAAAGAAAATTTTCGGGAGAACTATGGATCGCCTCCAGTCCATGTCGCTTTTCGTTGCCGCAGCGGAGACAGGCAGCCTCTCGGCTGCCGGGCGCCGCTTCGGCATTCCGCTGACGACGGTCAGCCGTAAGGTTTCGGACCTGGAAAAGCACCTGAACACACGGCTGTTGAACCGCTCGGCGCGGCAGATGTCGCTGACCGATGCAGGCCACGTCTATCTCGCCGCCTGTCGTCGCATTCTCGATGAGGTCGGCGAGGCCGAGCGAATAGCCGCCGGGGAATACAGCGCCCCGACCGGCGAACTGATCGTCACTGCGCCGATCGTCTTCGGCCGCCTGCATGTGCTGCCGGTCGTCACCGGCTTCCTCTCCGTCTATCCTGAGGTAAGTGTGCGGCTGACACTCGCCGACCGGATAACCCAGTTGGTCGAAGAGCACATCGATCTCGCCATCCGCATCGGCGAGCTTGCCGATTCGAGCCTGATCGCCACCCGCCTGGGTTCGATCCGCCGCGTCGTTTGCGCGAGCCCGGCCTATCTCGCCGAGCACGGCACACCGAAAACGCCGCAAGAGCTTGCAGGACACAGTGCCATCACCTTCGAAGGGCTCACCGCCGCAGCCTGGAGCTTCGCCACCGGCAAGACCGAATTCAGCGTGCCGGTCCGCTCCAGGTTACGGGTCAACACGGCTGAGGCAGCAATCGATGCGGCGATTGCCGGCGTCGGCGTGACGAGGCTGCTTTCTTACCAGATCGCCACCGCAGTCCGGTCGGGTACGCTGCGCCCGGTGCTGCAAGAGTTTGAGCCAGACCCATGGCCGGTGAGCCTCGTCCATGCCGGCCAGGGGCTACTGCCGGTGAAGCTGCGCGCATTCCTCGACTTCGCCGCCCCGCGCCTGAGACAGCGCCTGCTTCAGGCGGCGTGGCAAACGTGACGAAGACGGCCCATCGCAAGACCGGGCCGATCGCCCGCCTCGCAGCGTTTCCTTTTTGCCGGCGCTTGGTGTAACCAACGCACACCTCCTCACCGGGCACTTGCTGTATGCTCTATTTCCGCTCGCTGGCGTTCAATCTCGCCTTCTACCTCAATTTGATCGTCCAGATGATTCTCTGGACCCCGTATTATTTCCTGTCGCCGCGCCATCGCGCCTGGTTCGTGCCGAAATTCTGGTCGCGCACCAGCATGTGGCTCTACGACAAGATCGCGGGCACCAGAAGTGAGATCACCGGCCAGGAAAACCTGCCTGAAGGTTCCTTCATCCTGGCGCCGAAGCACCAGTCCTTCTGGGACACGATCGCTTTCCTGCCGTATCTCGACGATCCCGTTTACATATTGAAGCGGGAGCTGACCTGGATCCCGTTCTTCGGTTGGTACATTTTGAAGATGCGGATGATTCCTGTCGACCGCGGCAGCCGCTCGAAGGCATTGAAGACGGTGATCGCCGCGACCAAACAGGAATTGGCGCGCAATCCGCGCCAGCTGATCATCTATCCCGAGGGCACGCGCCGGGCGCCGGGCGACGAACCGGTCTACAAATACGGCATCGTCGAACTCTATGCGCAACTTGGCATTCCGGTGGTGCCCGTCGCTCACGTCGCCGGCCTCTATTGGCCGCGCCGCAAATTCCTGCGCTATCCCGGCACGATCAAGGCGCGCTTCCTGCCACCGATCCCGCCCGGCCTCGGCAAGGACGAATTCATGCAACGGCTGATCGGCGAGACGGAAGCCGCCTGCGACCAGCTCCTCGTCGAGGCGTCGCAGACGCCGAACCCGCCGCCGATGCCGCCGACGGCGGTGAAAAGGCTTGGTGAGCTGGACGCGAAACCTGAATTGAAAGGCTGAGGCAACGGCCGCGGATGCCAGAAGGACTCAGGGTAAGGCAGCCAGGGCGGCTGTTGCAATCAGCGTCGCGGCAAACACCAGATTGATGATCCGCGACGCCAGCGGTTTGCGCAGCAAACGTGCAAAAGCCGCGCCGGCCAGAAGCCACAAGAGATGAATAGCAACGATCATCAAGGCGAGAACCGCCAGCTTGGCTGAAATACCAAGACCGCCGGCGCCGGAAGACGCGCCGGCGAACACGGCGGCAATCGCCACATAGGCTTTCGGATTGGCAACGGCCAGAAGGAATCCACCCAGGAAAGTGGGAAGCGCCGCCCCACCGACGCGTGCCGCCAGTGGCGGCGCCGTCGCTATCTTGAACGCCAGATAGAGGATGTAGGCTGCTGACGCGACCGCCAACAGCGCTGCGAGCTTCGGCAGCGCGATGAGAACGGCCATGATGCCCGTCGCCACCACCAAAAGCACGAGGACCGTGCCGACAACGATCCCCGAGGCATAGCGGAGCGAATCGCGCAGACCGAACGCGGCGCCGACCGCTGTGACGCTTATCGTCGCCGGCCCCGGGCTGCCCATAACGATGGCCGATGCCAGCACGAGCGCCAGCAATTGCTGCCATAGCCGCTGATCGAGAAGAACCTGTCCGGCCATGCGGCGTCCCTGCATCCTGCGACGATGCAGGGACGGTAGGGCAAGGCAGCGCGCCGGTCTTGAACGATCGTGCGTGGCTATGCGCTGGCTTTGTCGAGCTCGGCGATATCGTCCGGGCTGAGCTGCAACGACGCGGCCCGCACCAGGCTGTCGAGCTGGTCGAGCGTCGTCGCGCTGGCGATCGGAGCGGTGACGCCGGGCCGCGCCATGACCCAGGCAAGCGCCACTTCCGCCGGCTTGGCCGAATGTCTGGCCGACACGGTATCGAGCGCTGAGAGGATGCGCATGCCGCGCGAATTGAGGTACGCTTTCACACCGCCGCCGCGCGGGCTTTTGCCGAGGTCGGCTTCGCTGCGGTACTTGCCGCTCAAAAATCCCTTGGCGAGGCTGAAATAGGTGATGACGCCGATGTCCTCGGCCACGCACAGATCGCGCAGCGGACCATCGAAGGACGAGCGGTCGTAGAGGTTGTATTCCGGCTGCAGCACCTCGTAGCGCGGCAGGCCGCGCAGGCTTGCTACGTCGAGTGCGGCCCGCAACTGGGCGGCGTCGAGGTTTGAAGCGCCGGCATAGCTGATTTTGCCCTTGTCGAGCAGTTTCTGGTAAGCGCCGAGCGTTTCCTCATAAGGGGTCGCCGGGTCGGGCCAGTGCGACAGATAGAGATCGACGCTGTCGACCTGCAGCCGCTTCAACGAGGCGTCGATGGCCTTTTCGATATAGGCGGCGGACAGGTCCCTTTTGCCCTGCCCCATATCCGAGCCGACCTTGGTGATGACGACGACCTTGTCGCGGTTGCCGCGGCTCTTCATCCATCTGCCGATGATGGTTTCGGATTCGCCGCCCTGGTGGCCGGCAATCCAGCGCGAATAGGAATCGGCCGTATCGATGGCGTTGAAACCGGCGTCGACAAAGCGGTCGAGCAAGTCGAACGAGGTTTTCTCATCGGCGGTCCAGCCGAACACATTGCCGCCCAGAACCAACGGCGCGATGGATAGGTCGGTGCGACCGAGACGACGTTTCTGCAAGGCTGATCTCCATGATGATTCATGCTGGGGCGGGTGGGAGCCGCCGACCGGGCTAACCTATGTCGCGCCGCGACGACGTCAAACGCATAGCCTCCTTTCCAACCCGCCGGCGCTTCACAAAACCGCGACCCGCCGCGCCACGTCCGGGATATCCAAACCAGCAGCCTCTGAAGAAACGATCTGGCAAATTTAGCATATAGATTGTCAAATCTGCCAATTCTGACTTTTGCCGGCGGGCCGTAGGTTCCGCCGCGCCGACGCAAGTCTCGGCACGTCGGCTGGGCTCAGACTGTTGGCCTCGGATCGTTTGTTATGGAGAACGGCATGAAGGCAATTGTATTTGACGCCATCGGTTCGCCGCGCGACGTGCTCTACGTGGATGACCTGCCGATGCCGCGGATCGGCGACGGCGATGTGCTGGTCAGGATGGTCTCGGCCTCGATCAATCCGGGCGACTTCCTGTTTATCCAGAACCTCTACCCCGAACCGAAGAAGCCGCATTTTCCCCGGCAGATCGCCGGAAACCACGGCGCCGGCATCGTCGAAGCCGTTGGCGCAAACGTCTTGCTGGAACCGGGCACGCTTGTCGCGTTCAGCTATTATGGCAGCTGGGCCGAGTACGCGGCCATTCCCGCCGAATGGCTGATCCCGTTGCCTGCCGGCTATCCAGTCGAACGCGCCGGGCAGATGGTGAACCCCATTACGGCGTGGGATCTGATGGTGGATTCCCGCGTGCGGCCCGGCCAGTGGCTGGCTGTCACGGCCGGCTATTCGTCGATTTCGACAATGGTGATGCAGTTCGCCCAACGACGCGGCATCAACGTCATCGCGCTGGTGCGGCGCTCGCACCAAAGCTTCGATCTGAAGACGCTTGGCGCCGCTGCCATTCTTGACCTTTCGGACTTGAAGGCAAGTATCCGGGAAGCGGTGATGGATATCACCGGTGGCGCCGGATTGAACGGGATTATCGACAATGTCGGCGGACCTGTCAGCGGCGAATTGATCCGCACCCTGGCGCTCGGCGGGCAGATGGTGATCAATGGCGGCATGAGTTCCGAACGCTTCGAACTTCACAATTTCGATGTGTTGCTGAGCGGCGTCGAGATCAGGGCGAATATCTATCGCTACTTCTTTTCGCCGCCGGTCGAAGCCGACCGGCCTGTGCTACGCGAGATCATCGACATCTTCGGCCAGCCGGGCTTCCACGTTCCTGTCGGCGGCCTCCACGCGCTGACCGGGTTCAAGCTTGCCGTGGCAAACAGCCTCGATCGCGCCGATCTTGGCAAACAGATTTTCAGGATGTAGCCCGCGTCACGACACCGAAGCTACGTCGCGATCCGTCTCGTCACGTCTTCCAGCCAGTGATCGCTTATACCCAGTGCTTCGAGGTGCTCCAGCGTGCTGAGCACGTAATCCTCATTCCTCCCCGACTGGCCGACGGCGCCGCGAACGACGGCCGCCGCCTCGGCCGGGTCGAGCGCACCGGCATATTGCTCATGGCTGCGGTCCACGACATAGGCGATGGCTTCGACGATCTCGCCCCCATCCGTTTCACTGTTGTCGAGGCGAATGCTGAGCACACGTTCGAGATAGACGTTGGTCACCAGTTCGCGCTCGCGCAGATAGGTGATGACCTCGTTGCGCAGCTCGCCTGGAACCCGGAACGCCAGCCCGATGCAGGAGCCGCCGCGGTCGAGGCCGAGCACCAGGCCCGGCCGTTCGCGCGTGCCGCGATGCACGAAAGAATAGACGCAGAGCGAACGGCGGTAGCCATGCAGGCGGGCGCGCCGCGTCTCGACATGCGCGAAACCCGGCCGCCAGATCAGTGAGCCGTAGCCAAAAACCCAAAAATCGCCCATATCGCCAAGCCTGATTGTGACGAACCACTCCACCGGTGGTGTTTCAGTCCGTCTACCTGTTATTGCCGCAAGCGACAGCCCGCCCGTGCCACCCGCGTTAACGAAAGCCGCCGCATGACGTCAAGTGACGAGCGCCCGCCGCCCAGCCAACGTCGCCGCCTGTTGTGGCTTGCCGCTTTCGTTCTCGTGCTGTTCGGCATCTACAGCGCGGGCTGGTTTTACCTGGCGGACCTGGTCGAGAGCGCAACCGACAAGGCGGTCGCCGATCTCGACGACAAGGGCATCAAGGCCGACTGCGCCAATCTCGCGGTCAGCGGCTATCCCTTCAGCTTCACCCTTTCCTGCGACAGCCTGGCTTACGAGGACGACAGCCGCAACGTCGCGGCATCGACAGGCAAGATCAACGCCGCCACGCAGATCACGCGGCTTTTGTCGCCTGCCGCCGAGCTCAGGGGGCCGCTCAGGACCTCTGTTCCCGGCATGACCCCGCTGTGGATCGACTGGGATGATCTGCGGGCCGACATGAAGCTGTCCTGGCCGCTGCCGAGGCGGCTGTCGTTGCAGGCCGAAGGCCTGTCCGGCCAGACCGATCCGGCAGACGACACCGATCCCGTCTCGCTGTTCAGCGCCGGAACCGCCAGCGGACAATTGCGCCCGAACGGCCCGGATATCGACTATGCCGGCAATTTCACCGATCTTGAAATCGACGCGGCGGCCATCGACGGGCGCGTCTTGCCGCCGCTCGACGGCAGCGGCGACGTGACGCTGAAGAACGGCGTAGCGCTGATCAAGGCAAACCCGAAGAGCCTGCGTGGCCAGGCGGCCCAAATCCACGAGCTCGATCTGTCGTCCGGAACTGCGCGCATCACCGTTTCCGGACCGCTGTCGGTCGATGACGACGGTCTCCTAAATGCCGACCTGACGATCAGGCTCAATGATCCAAAGGCCGTGGCGGCGATCCTTGCCACCGCCATCCCCGAGCAGAAGAAAGAGATCCAAACCGGCTTTGCCGGACTGGCGCTGCTCGGCAACCAGCCGTCGATGCCGTTGAAGATCGTCAGGGGCAAGGCCTCGCTGGGCTTCATCCCGCTCGGCAAGATCAAACCGCTCGACTAGAGGTCTGGCCTGCAACCGGCCTGCAGCGGCTTATCCCTTCGGCGGGTGTTCGACTGCCTGGCGGCCGAAATCCGGTACGTCGATATCCTGGCCGGCCTCGATGATCGAGCGGCGGACGGCGCGGGTGCGGGTGAACAGGTCGAACAGCTTTTCGCCGTCGCCCCAGCGGATGGCCCGCTGCAGCGAGGACAGATCCTCGGAAAACCGCGCCAGCATTTCGAGAATGGCGTCCTTGTTGTGCAGGCAGACGTCACGCCACATGGTCGGGTCGGACGCCGCAAGACGGGTGAAGTCGCGAAAGCCGGAAGCCGAGTATTTGATGACCTCGGACTTGGTCACCGACTCCAGATCATCGGCGGTACCAACGATGTTATAGGCGATGATGTGCGGCAGGTGCGAAACGATGGCCAGCGTCATGTCGTGATGCTGCGGGTCCATCGTGTCGATGTTGGAGCCGCAACGGCGCCAGAATTCCGAGAGCTTTTCCAGTGCCGCGGGATCGGTGCCGGGCAGCGGCGTGAAGATGCACCAGCGGTTCTCGAACAGTTCCGCAAAACCGGCATCCGGTCCCGATTTTTCGGTGCCGGCCAAAGGATGGCCGGGGATGAAGTGCACGCCATCCGGCACATGCGGCTGCATCTGCGCGATGACCGACGCCTTGGTCGAGCCGACATCGGTGAGGATAGCGCCCCTTTTCAGCGCCGGTGCGATCTCCTGGGCGACCGTGCCTGAAGAGCCGACCGGCACCGAAACGATGACCAGATCGGCGTCGCGAACCGCCTCTTTCGCATCCGTCGTGTAGGTGTCGCCAAGGCCGAGTTGGCTCGCCCGTGCCAGCGTCGCGTCGCTGCGCGTCGAAATCGCGACTTGGCCGGCGAGCCCCTCGCGGCGGATGACGCGGGCCAGCGACGAGCCGATCAGGCCGATGCCGACCAGCGCGATCTTTTCGAACATCGGTGAGGTCATGGTGTTCTAGCTTTTCAGGAATGTCGCGAGTGCTGCGACAACGCCGCGATTGGCCTCTTCGGTGCCGATGCTCATGCGCAGCGCGTTGGGAAAACCGTAGCCGGAAACGCGCCGCAATATGTAGCCGCGCTGGCTGAGGTAGTCGTCGGCCGCCGCCGCCGAATGCTTTTTGTCCTCGGGAAAGTGGATGAGGATGAAATTGCCGACGCTCGGCGTCACCCGCAGCCCAAGCCCCGCTAATTGCTCGGTCAGCCAGGCCAGCCAGGTCTCGTTATGCGCGACGCTGCGTTCGATGTGGGCGCGGTCGCGGATCGCCGCGATGCCGGCTTCGATCGCCGTCGCATTGACATTGAAAGGTCCGCGCACGCGGTTGATCGCGTCGATGACGTGCATTGGCGCATACATCCAGCCGATCCGCGCCCCGCCCAGCCCCAATTTGGAGAAAGTGCGGGTCATGACCACGTTTTCCGCGCTGCCCACCAACTCGACACCGGCTTCATAGTCGTTGCGCCGGACATATTCGGCGTAAGCGGCATCCAGCACCAGAAGCACGTTTCTTGGCAGGCCGGCATGCAGGCGGCGCACCTCATGGAACGGCACGTAGGTGCCGGTTGGATTGTTTGGATTGGCAAGGAAGATGACCCTGGTGCGCGGCGTCACCGCGGCGAGGATCGCATCGATATCGGCGCGTTCATCGGTCTCCTTGACCGTTACCGGGACGGCACCGGCCGACTGTATGTAGATCTTGTAGACCATGAAGCCGTGTTCGGTGATGATGGCTTCGTCGCCGGGTGCGAGATAGGTCTGCGCCAGCAGGCCCAGAATCTCGTCGGAGCCATTGGAGCAGACGATGTTCGCCGGGTTGAGCCCGTGCACCTCGGCGATCGCTTCCCTCAGGCGCCTGGCGCTGCCGTCGGGATAGACAGCGAGCTTGTCGGCGACCGCGCGCGCGGCCTCTATCGCCTTTGGCGAAGGACCGAGCGGGTTCTCGTTGGCCGACAATTTATGGACCTTCGTTACACCTTCAGGCGCCGCGCTCTTGCCGGGCACATAGGCTTCGATGTCCATGATGCCCGCGCGGGGGGTCGGCCGTGCCTTATCCGGTATCTGATTCATCTCACAAATCCGTCGAGAATGCTTCCGCCGGGAAGCCGCAGCGGAAATACAAGCCGTGGCCCGGAATGTCGAGGGGCGGCAATTCGGGATCAAGAACTTGCCGTTGACGAAGCCATGCGTCGGTCCTAGAAGAGCAGCGAAAGTTCCGTGGTGATTTGGCCGGTCGGCTTGCAGCCACGTTAAACAACTTGCTAAAGGGCCGTTTGCATCTTGTAACCGGCTTTGCGAAGGCATGGCCGGTTTTTTGTTGCCCTGACTGGCTGTTTGCCCAGACCGGTGGACAACTGAAGGCCGGGCTAGGAGATGGCATGGTCGCTTTGCGCGCTCGAAAAACCAACAACGAGGCCGACCAGCCGTCGAGCCCGGTGTTGCGTTTCGGCGCCGACAAGCCGCTCAAGCTCGACGCCGGCACGCTGCTGTCGCCGTTCCAGATCGCCTACCAGACCTATGGCACGCTCAACGACGCGCGCTCCAACGCCATCCTCGTCTGCCATGCGCTGACCGGCGACCAGCACGTCGCCAACACCAATCCCGTGACCGGCAAGCCAGGCTGGTGGGAAGTGCTGATCGGCCCCGGCAAGATCATCGACACCGATCGTTTCTTCGTCATCTCGTCAAACGTCATCGGCGGCTGCCTCGGCTCCACCGGCCCCGCCTCGACAAACCCCGCCACCGCCAAGCCCTACGGGCTCGACCTACCGATCATCACCATCCGCGACATGGTGCGGGCGCAGCTGATGCTGGTCGAGCATTTCGGCATCGAACAGCTGTTCAGCGTGCTGGGCGGCTCGATGGGCGGCATGCAGGTGCTGCAATGGGCCTCCAGCTATCCCGAGCGCGTCTTCTCGGCGCTGCCGATCGCCACCGGCGCCCGCCATTCCTCGCAGAACATCGCGTTCCACGAGGTCGGCAGGCAGGCAGTGATGGCCGACCCGGACTGGCATGGCGGCAAATATTTCGAGCATGGCAAGCGGCCGGAAAAAGGGCTGGCGGTGGCGCGCATGGCCGCCCACATCACCTATCTGTCGGAAGCAGCGCTGCACCGCAAGTTCGGCCGCAACCTGCAGGACCGCGAAGCGCTGACCTTCGGCTTCGATGCCGACTTCCAGATCGAGAGCTATCTGCGCCATCAGGGCATGACCTTCGTCGACCGCTTCGATGCCAACTCCTATCTCTACATGACCCGGGCGATGGACTATTTCGATCTCGCCGCCGACCATGGCGGCCGGTTGGCCGATGCCTTCGCCGGCACCAAGACGCGCTTCTGCCTGGTTTCGTTCACCAGCGATTGGCTGTTCCCGACCGAGGAGAGCCGCTCGGTCGTGCACGCGCTGAACGCGGCCGGCGCCTCGGTATCGTTCGTCGAGATCGAGACCGACCGCGGCCACGACGCCTTCCTGCTCGACGAACCGGAACTGTTTGCTGCGATCAAAGGCTTCATCGCCTCGGCCGCGCGGGCCAGAGGGCTCGGCGCATGACCCCGAAAAGCTGCAGACTTTTCGGAACGGGATCATGCGTCAGGCATCGGCGCATGACCCCGAAGAGTTGCAGACTTTTCGGATCAGGATCATGCGCGAGGCAAGAGGCGAACGCATGAGCGTCAACCGCGCCCAGCGCGTCGACCTCGAAGTCGTCGCCGATCTCATCCCGCCGCAGTCGCGGGTGCTGGACGTCGGTTCCGGCGACGGCCTGCTGCTCGAATTGCTGCAGGCTACCAAGAAGGTCGATGGCCGCGGGCTGGAACTGTCGCAGCGCGGCGTCAACGAATGCGTGGCGCGCGGCCTGTCGGTCATTCAAGGCGATGCCGACAAGGATCTCCAATTCTATCCCGACAAGGGCTTCGACTTCGTCGTTTTGTCGCAGACCTTGCAGGCGACCCGCAATCCGAAGCTGGTGCTCGACGAACTGCTCCGGATCGGCAACCGCGCCATCGTCTCATTCCCGAATTTCGGCCATTGGCGGGTGCGCTTTTCGCTGCTCTTCAACGGCCGCATGCCGGTGACCAGGGACCTGCCCTATTCCTGGTACGACACCCCCAACATCCATTTCTGCACCATTCGCGACTTCGTCAATCTGTGCGACGAGCTTGGCGCGACGGTGGAAAAGGCAACCGCGCTCGACGCCAATGGCCAGCGGATCGGCTTCTCCATGCCGTGGTGGTTCTGGAATTTTTTCGGCCAGCAGGCGGTGTTCCTGTTGAAACGATAAAAGCCAACCTTAGCAGATCGTCCCCCTATTCGAGAACGTCGGTGGCCTTGTGCGGGTGCTGGACGCCGTCGACGAAGACCACATCGGACTGGGAATTCTCGGTGCGCAGCGGCAATATCACCTGATAGGCGGGCGAGCGGTACCATGCGCGCGCCTGCTGCCTGTCTGGAAATTCGATGATTATGAGGTAGCCCGGCCAGGTGTTTTCAACGACTTCCACCTCGCTGCCATGCACGATGAAGCGCCCGCCAAACGGCTCCAGCGTGGCATCGATCTTGTGCAGATACTCGACGATCTGCGGCCCCGGCGTGACCTGGCGCATATGGGCGACGGCGTAGGCGGTCATGGCGTAACTCCTTGTGGTCGAAGGCCGGACAACCGGCTTGATGGGCGCAGTTTTGCCGAGACGTAGCGCACAGGTCGATTACCCCCGAGGTAATGACACTGAATACAAAACTGGCGCGCCGCTGCCCTCAGCTGAAAGATATTTCCGCCTGGCACCGATGATTTCCACCCACCTGCGCTGTCCTTATCGATGAGCGCGCCTGGATGGTCCGGCGGCCGGGAACAGAGAGGTGATCCATGGGATCGTTGCAAAATCAGAATGTCGTCGTCGTCGGAGGCAGCCGTGGTGTCGGCCGCTCCATCGCGGAGGCCGCCCTCAAAGAGAAAGCGACGGTGCTGGCCGTCGCCCGCGGAAAACAGGCCCTGGCGCAATTTGCCTGGGAGGTCTCGGGCGTGAAGACGCTCGCGGTCGATGCGACGGTGGACTCCGCCCCCGACAAGGTCTTCGCCGCGCTGGAGCCGGACGTGCTGGTGATCTGCGCAGGCGCCCTGGCCCCTTCCGCGCCGGTGCATGAACAGAACTGGAAGGCGTTCTCCGCAAACTGGGACACGGACGTCAAGGCGTCGTTTCTGTTTTGCCGGGCCGCTCTGCGGCGTCCGCTCAAGCCGGGAAGCCGGATCGTCTTGATCTCCAGCGGCGCGGCCTTGACCGGCGGACCACCGAACGCCGGCGGCTATGCCGGCGCAAAACGCATGCAGATGTTCCTAGCCGGTCATAGCCAGAAGGAGGCCGACCGGCTTGGCCTCGGCCTGCGCTTCATGGCGCTCGCGCCGATGCGCATCATGCCGGAGACCGGCGTCGGCAAGGCCGGCGTCGACAGCATCGCTGCCTATATGGGCATCCAGCCGGCGGACTTCATCGCCGCCATGACCGACATGCAAACGCCGGCCGATGTCGGACGGGCGGTGGTCGCGCTTGCCACCAACCAGCCGCAAGGCAGTTCCTTCATGGTAAGCGGTAGCGGGCTTGCCCCGGCCGCCTGAGGCGCGCGTAATGCAACGCTCACTCGTAGCCGCACAAGCCGCATGACAGACGCTCAACCACCTCTGGAACCAGCACGACAGCCGATCCTCGATCGGCTGGCCTTCGAGAAGGTCACGGCCACGCATCGCCGCGAACTCAAGCTGCATTGCTATCGCATGATGGGTTCGCTGCACGAGGCCGACGACCTCGTCCAGGACACGTTGCTTCGCGCCTGGCGCGCAAGATCGGAGTTCGACGGGCGAGGTTCGGTTCGCGGTTGGCTCTACATGATTGCCACCAACGCTTGCCTCAACGCCATCAAGGCGAGGTCGAGGGCGCACCGCATTCTCCGGGAACCCGGACTGCCGCCGTCGCACGGGGCGGCCACAGGCGGGCCGATAGCCGACATCGCCTGGCTGGAGCCCTATCCCGACGCCGAGCTTCCAGACATTGCCGGCAGCGAGCCAGGTCCGGAAGCCCGTTACGAGAGCCGCGAGGCCGTCCAGCTCGCCTTCGTCGCCGCCATCCAGGATCTGCCGCCCAGACAGCGCGCCGCGCTGCTGCTTGCCGACGTCCTTGGATGGTCGGCTGTCGAGACGGCGCGTTTGCTGGGCGGATCGACGGCTTCGATCAACAGCGCGTTGCAGCGCGCCCGCGCAACGCTGGCGGCGCGCTATCCTCGGGGACGGCCGGCCAGCCGATCACGGCCCAGCCCCGAAGAAGGCCTGCTGCTCGAACGCTACATGCAGGCCTGGCAGGCCGCCAATCTCGACAGCTTGATCGAGCTGCTGCGTGAGGACGCCATCTATACCATGCCGCCCTGGCGCGAATGGTATCAAGGCCGCGAAGCGATCCGCGGTTTCTTCGAGACCGTCTGGCCGAAGTTTGGCGGCTTCCGCACGCTGGCCACCCGGGCCAATGCCCAACCGGCGGTCGGAGTTTATTCCCGCAGCCACGATGGTCCTGGATGGCGGGCCCATTCCCTGCATGTGTTCGACGCAGCCGAGGGCGGGATCGCTTCCTTGACGATCTTCATAGGGCCGCTCGGGCCATCTCTGTTCCCGGCCTTCGGCCTGCCACCAGCCTAGCTTACCCCTTGGCCAGCCTTATCGGTCAAGTTCCGGGAAATATGGGTCCGAGAAAAACCGCCGGTCGCGCTCGCCTTGCAGGCAGTCGATCGGTGCGTCGATGCGGATCGTCCTCGGATCCACCTTGGGATACTCGATGCCGCTGACCTCGAGGATCAGTTTGCGGCGAGTGGCGGTGGAAAATTCGGAAGCAGCATAGATCGGCAGCACGAACGAGCCCGGCCCGCCGGTAACGCATTCGGCATAATACCGGTCGAGATGGCTGAAGGTGGGTGACGGGCTGATCAGGATCGGCAGGCCGTTTATGACGATGCCCTTCGCCAGCGCCGCATCGCGTGCCGTTGTGACCGGCAGGCCGGTGTTGTTTGGGCCGTCGCCCGAGACGTCGATGACGCGGCGCTTGCCGGCGAAGGCCGTGCCGTCGAAAAGCTCGGCGCCGAAAGCCACTGCACCGGAGATCGAGGTGCCGCGAAAGCTCCTGAACGGGCGGGCCGCGATCTTGTCGGCGAAAGCGTTGGCGCTCTCCTTGCTGTCGACGACCTGCCAGGCAATGACCGCATCGTCGCGGATGGTGCCGGCCCATTCGAAATAGGCGATGGCGATGCGGCCGGAGGTGCCGGCACGCACGGCGTTGATGAAGTCGGGGTGGCGCAGTGCCGCGACATAGCCGGCGCGCTGCAGGGCAAATTCCCTTTCATCCATCGACTGCGAGATGTCGACGGCCAGCACCAGCTCGACATCGACGGCAATTGCAATGGCCGGCGCGGCCGCAGGTGCCGCCGGGGTGCAGGCAAGGCAGGCGAGCAGGGCGAGAGCGTCAAGCATGGCCGATCGGAACGTTCCCATCTGAAACGATCGCGACAGTTTTTCGCCGCGATCGCGGCGAAATAAAGCTTGCCTTCTATTTCTTTCGGCCAGCCGAAGCGATAGCCGGGGGCGGTTCGATGGCACCTGCCCTGATACGGGCCGGCTTGAGTGGCGGTTGGCCGGTATCCTTGACGATGGTCAACGCCCGCCGGAAGAAGCGGGCATTGTGCTGGCCGCGGCCGATATTGAGGATCGCGGCGTCGGGAAGGCGCTTCTCCAGCATCGACAGCACTTGCCTCAGCGTCGGGCCGTCGAATGCGTCCAGCGCCTCGTCGATGATCACCCATTTCGGCCGTCGCAAGGCCAGCCTGGCAAAGGCCAGCAGACGCTGCTCGTCGTCGCTGAGCTCACGCTCCCAGCGCGCCGAGCGATCGAGCGAGGACGACAGGCGTTGCAGCCCGACATCGGCCAGCACCTCCGAGATCTCGGCATCGCTCGCCTCCGCAGCGCCATCTGAATGGTTGAGCACCTCGCGCAGCCTGCCGAGCGGGAAATAGGGGGTACGCGGAACAAAGATCGGCGCTTCTCCGGCCGGCATGCCGATCCGTCCGCTGCCCCATGGCCACAGACCGGCAATGGCCCGGAAAAACAGCGTCTTGCCGGCGCCCGGATCTCCGGTGATCATGACCCGGTCGCCGGCGCGGATTTCGACATGCGGGTCGGCAAGCTTGGTGCATCCCTCCGGCGAGGCGATCTCGAGTCTCTCGAAGGTCAGGCTGCCGTCCGGGTTTTCGCCGAACGAAATGCGCCTTTCCGTATGGTGCAGCGCGTCGGTGTCGCCAAGCGCGATGCGGAAGTCGGCGACCCGCATCAGCGTAGCGCGCCAATCGGCGATGCCGCCGATATTGTTGATGAACCAGCGCAGCGAGGAATGCACCTGGTTGAAAGCGCCGACTGCCATCATCAAGCCGCCAAAGCTGATATCGCCGGCAAAATAGACCGGTGAGGCGACAAGGATCGGCGCGACGACAGTGATCCAGCCATAGGTGTCGGTAACCCAGGAAAGATTTATCTGGGCGCTGTAGATGCGCCGCATGGCGCCCAGCACCATGCCGAGATCGAATTCGAGCCGGCGCCTGGCATCGGCCTCGCCATGCGCCAGCGCGATGGCATCGACGTTCTCGTTGACGCGAACCACCGAGGAGCGCAGCTCCGCTTCACGCGTATAGCGATCGTTGTTGAAGCGGATCAGCGGCCGGCCGACCAGCCAGCTCAACCAGGAGGCGGTGCCAGCATAAAGGATCGCCGCCCAGACCATGTAGCCGGGTATGGCCAGCGAATGGCCGCCTATATGGAAGACGAAGCCGGAAGACAGCGACCACAGGACCCCAACAAAGGAGGCAAGCAGGATGCAGGACTGCAGAAGGCCGATGCCGAGACCGGTGGAAAGATCGGAGAGATGCCCGGCATCCTGCTGCAGGCGCTGGTCGGGATTGACGCCGATGGCGCCGGCATGGGTCAGCCGGAAGGCACGCGCCGGCCGCATCCATTCGTCGATCAGGTCGAGCGTCAGCGCCTCGCGCAGCTTCAGGCGGAGCATCTGGTCGAGCCAGGTCTGGCCGACATTGAGCACCACAAGCCCGCCGGCGATGCCGGCAAAGACCAGAAGCTGATGCAGGAAAGCCGGCATGTCGCGCCGCGCCAGCGCGTCGTAGAAAGGCTGGTTCCAGCGATTGAGCAGAATCTGCCCGATCGAGCTCGCCACGATGACGGCGACGATGCCGATCGCGGCCCAAAACAATTGTTTTCGCACTGGCGAGGTGGTCAGCGCCAATTTGATTGTTGCCAGCTGCTCACGCAGGCTGCTGGCTTCAATCGACGTGGCAAGCTTCTGGGCGCTGGCCTCGACATCCGGAAGATCAGCCATGAGTGGATCCTTGCATTCGGAGGCGGTGCTGAAACCCGGTCATAGAATCGACCGCGTATGCCTTCAATCGGGCAGCCAACCTGTCCGCGACAGATAGGTGAGAAAAAGCTGCGTCGGATCACGAACGCGTCATCTTGGCGGCGCCAGACGTTCGGTCCGCGACAGCCGGCCAAGCGTCGGCGCGCCATGCGGCGAGAGAACCGGCACGAAGACACGGCGCGACGCGCGCTGGGCAACCGGCACGCCTTGATAGAGCCGCTTCTGCGCCTCGACGACGATAACGCCCGAAAAGATCGGCCAGAAGCGCCGGCCGGCGCGTTCCAGCACATTGTGAAACTGCATCATGAAACGTCGCGGCGACGGCGGGAAGAACAGCGCATCGGACCACGCCGCCGGCGTGAAATTCGCTTCGCGCAGCAATTCGGTGAGCTGGCCGCGCGAGAACGGTCGGCCATTGCCGAAAGGCGTATGCTCGAAGCGCGCCCAGACGCCGCGCCGGTTGGGCACGACGATGACGACACGGCCGGCCGGCGACAGCACCCGCCAGATCTCGTTCAGCGTCTCGCGCGGGTTCTCGACATGTTCGAGCGAATGGACGAGCAGCATGCGGTCGATGCAGGAATCGACCAACGGCAGTTCCTCGTCGAAGACCAGGGCGGTCGCCGTCGGCCCGGTCGCCGGCCAGACCACCGCGCCCTGCGTCGCCGGCATGAAGGCAAAGACACGCTCGGCATCGCTGCCGAAGCGCTCCAGCCACGGCAAGGTGTAGCCGAGGCCGACCAGCCGCTCGTTGGGCACGACGGCCCATATCGAGGACAGCGCCATGGTGATCGAGCGTTCGGCCAGGCGGCCGAGCGTGGTCGAATAAAACGAACGGAGATCGACAATGTCTGAATGCATGGGCGGAACGGTAGCTTCGAAGCAGTCCAAGTTCAACAAAGGCAGATGACATCGGCTGGCAGGCGCCCTATGTCTGCGCCTATAAACGGAGAGATACGATGCCGGTCGTGATCGAACAATTCATGTGCCGCAGCGACAATTTCGGTGTGCTGGTGCATGACCCCAAAAGCGGTCAGACGGCGCTCATCGATGCGCCCGAGGAGGCGCCGATCCTGGCAGCGATCAAGCGCACCGGCTGGACGCCGACGATGATCCTGACCACTCACCACCATCTCGACCATGTCGAGGCCAATCTGGCGCTGAAGGAGCGCTTCAAGCTGCGCATCGTCGGGCCGGAAGCCGAAAAGGCAAAGATTCCCGGCATTGACGAAACTGTCGAGCAAGGCTCGGTCGTCCACCTCGGCGACGAGCGGATCGAGGTCATCGCCACACCCGGTCATACCGCCGGCCATGTCACCTATCATCTGCCGGCGTCGAAAGTGGCATTCGCTGCCGATACGCTGTTTGCGCTCGGCTGTGGGCGGCTGCTCGAATGCAAGCCGCCGGTGATGTACGAATCCCTGAAGAAGCTCGCGGCGCTGCCGGCCGAGACGGTCGTCTATTGCGGCCATGAGTATACGCTGGCCAACGCCCGTTTCGCGCTCACCGTCGACCCGACCAATTCGGCGCTGAAAGAGCGCGCCGCGAAAATCGAGGCGCTGCGCGCCGACGGCAAACCGACGCTGCCGACGACGATCGGCGAGGAACTGTCGACCAATCCGTTCCTGCGCTGGCACGATCCGGCGATCCGCAGGCATCTCGGCCTGGAGAAGGCCTCCGACGCCGAAGTGTTCGCCGAGATCCGCAAGCGCAAGGACAATTTCTGAGCGGCGCCAGGAGCTAGGGTCATGACCAGTTCCGCCGAAATCATCGCCCTGCTCGGCCTCAAGCCGCATCCGGAAGGCGGCTGGTATGCCGAGACCTTTCGCGACGGGGCGGCAGGCACGCGCGGCCATTCGACGGCGATCTATTTCCTCCTCGAGAAGGACCAATTGTCGGCCTGGCACCGCGTCAAGGACGCGGCCGAGGTCTGGCATTTCTATAACGGTGCGCCGCTGGCGCTGTCGATACATCGAGAAGGCGGTCCCGTCATCGAGGAGATCCTCGGTACGGCGCTTGCCGCAGGCGAGCGGCCGCAGATCGTCGTGCCGGCAGGCTGGTGGCAGTCGGCACGCAGCCTCGGCGAATGGACCCTGGTCGGCTGCACCGTGGCGCCGGGTTTCGATTTCGCCGCCTTCGAACTTGCCGAACCAGGCTGGCTGCCGGGAACGCCCTAGGCACCTAGCCCAACAGGAAACCCAGCGTGATCGCCAGCTGGCCGACGTAATACACCGCCCAGACCGCATGGCGCACCCAGATGCGGTGCGGCGAGATGGCGGGCAGCATGAAATTTTCCGCGGCGAGCAGCCCGTCGGACAGGATGAGCAGGACGACGCCGCCGACGACCCCGACGCTGTTCAGGGTGAACGCCGCAATGCCCATGGCAAGCAGTGCCGCGGCATGGATGCCAATCGGCAAACGCAAGGCCGGGCCTATGCGGCGCCAGAGCGCGAAAAGCATCGCCAGCACCAACACGATCATCGCCAGCACGATCGCTGCCCGCCACGGCTCGGCCGAAAGCAGCCCGAGGCCGGCGCCGGCACGCAGGAACAGCACGACGTAAAGCACATGCGCGGCAAGAAAACTGGCCGTGCCGCCAAGAAATGCCTTCTCGCCGTCGCGCGACAGGAAGGTGTCTCCGATGGCACTGACGCCGAGCGCGGCGACGAGCAGCCATGGGCCGCGCTGTTGCACGACCAGCACCGCCAACATCGCAACCGCCAATGTCCTTGCAGCCGACCGCGAAAGGCGCGGCGGCATGCCGAGGCTGAACGCGTAAATCACCGCCGCCGCCAGCGAAAATACCAGCGTCGCATTGGCATTGGCATCGATGCCGCCGGGAAACGGCATCATGCGTTTGCCTCGCTCGTGGCCCTCTTGCGCAGGAACAGCGATTTCGCCGCCAGTGCCGCGCCGCCGGTGATCAGCACGCAGGCGGCGAGGATTCGCCATGACGGCTCGGCGAAGCCGGCGGCGATCAGCACCAGGGTGGACAGCAGCGGCGCGGCATAGCTTGCCGCCCCCAGCACCTGAATGTTGCCGCGCTTGACGCCGATGTCCCAGGCATAGAAGGCCGCCCCCACCGGCATCAGACCGAGGCCGAGCACGGCCAGCCACTGGCCGGCGCCGGCGGGCAGCACCGTCTGTTCAAGCAACAGATGGCAGACCAGCGAAAGGGCCGCGGTGGCGGCGCAGAACCAGGTGACGATGCTGGTCGGCACCGACGGGAAACGCCGCGACAACAGCGAATAGGACGACCACAGCAACGCACAGACGCCGGCCATGGCGTAGCCGAAGGCATAACGCGCGTCGAAGGCAAGCCCGCCGCCCTTGGTGACGATCAGGACCGTGCCGGCAAGGCCGAGCAGCGCGCCGGCGACGTGGTTCCAGGCCAGCCGCTCGCCCGGCATCAGCGCCGACCCCAGCACGATCAGCAGCGGCCACAGGTAGGCGATCAGGCTGGCCTCGACGGCCGGCGCATTGCGCAGCGCGGTGAAATAGAAGAAGTGGTAGCCGAACAGGCCGGCAATGCCGATCACCCAGACTTTGCGTGGTATCTTCGCGGCGCCGCCGGCTGCCGGCATGAACAGCCGGGCAACCAGCCCGACGCAAGTGCCGATCGTAAAGGTGATTGCCGAAAGCAGGAACGGCGGCACGGCGCCCGAAGCATCGGTAAGCAGCGCCAGCAGCGCCCACATAGCGACTGCGGAGAAGCCGATCAGTGTTGCGCGCGCCATACCCGTCGCCCCCATGCCCGTTGGCGGCGCACGATCACGCCTATTCGTTCGCTTCGAACCGCTCCGCGCTGATCGTCAACGGGCCGATTTGCGTGCTGACCGTGGCGCGGATCGGCGCATATACGCCGCTTTGGCCGACTGGTGCAAACGTCACCATGATGCGGCTGCGTTTCTTCAGGTAGTTCAGCGCCTTGCGGTTCTTGCGGTAGCCGGCCACCGGCTCGAAGCCCAGCCTGCAGGTGACCGTATCACCCTGGTAGCCGGTCACCGAGATCGAGCCTTTGGACTCGTAGGTCAGTTTCAAATCGGCACGCATTTCGCCGTCATAGAGCTTCACGGTGCGCCCGCAGACCTGATCGAGGCTGTCGGCATGGATAACGGTCGCGGCCATCGGATCGAGGACCGATACGAGATGGCTGCCGGCCAGCGGTATCCAGTTCTCGGGATTGCGCTTCTTCGGCTCAGGCACGACCTTGGTCGAGGTGACGACGCCGTTGGCAAACTGGATGTCGATCATCGATGCCTTCTTGCCGGACGTGTAGTCGGCGTGGAACGCTTGCGGCTGCAACTGCTTGCCCGAAATCTTGCCCTTCGACGAGATCGTGCCTTTCGTATCGTCGAACAAAGTGGCGAGCCCGGCGGCGGAAACACTGCCCTCGATAGAATAGGTGTCGCCCTCGTAATGGCTGGAGAATTTCGCTTTGGCCACGGAGAGGCCGAGGAACGACACCGAATACTCGCCCGTGAAGGATTGCGGATCGGCCGAAGCCGTTGTCGGCAGCGCGACGGCCAGCAGCACGACCAGGGCATGGAGGAAAGAACGAGGCATGGCGGGTCCTTGATTGTCGACCGGACGGGGCGGCTCCGGTCTGGCATGTCCCTGTGCGACCGCTTATAGGCTGAATTCCGGCCTTAATGTGAAAGGCGGCGTCGGCAGGCAACGTTGGGGCTGGTTGGTGGGAGGTGACGGAAGCCGGAAATGAAAAACCCGCCTCGGCGGGCGGGTCGTTGGAGCCAATTGGCACCATACCCAAATTAATAGCATAGCTGCCGGCACAAAGCAAGAACAAAATGTGGCTACCCGGACAATCTTGATAAGTTTGCGCCGCCCCTCATCGCCCTGCCGGGCACTTCTCCCCGTATAGTGACGGGGAGAAGGGCGCCTTCGCGAAGGATTTCGCCAACCTCGAACGTTGCAGAAAACGCGCCAAGGTTGCGACCAGCCCCTTCTCCCCGTCACTATACGGGGAGAAGGTGCCGGCAGGCGGATGAGGGGCGGCGCCGGCATCAGACGTCCTTTTGATTGATTCCCTTGGCGCTAACCAACCCCAAGCTTGACGCATCGACGAAATGCAACTATGGAACGCCAACTTTTTCCATAAGGCCGCCTGACCGAAACCGCGCGCCATCCGGCGCGGGTCCAATGTTTGGCCAGGACCGAGAACCGAAGGTTAGTATCATGTCCCGCACTTGCGAACTCACTGCCAAGGCAGTCATGTCCGGCAACAATGTGAGCCACGCCAACAACAAGACCAAGCGTCGCTTCCTGCCCAATCTCGTCAATGTGACGCTGATCTCGGAAGCGCTGAACCAGAATGTGCGCCTGCGCATTTCGGCCAACGCGCTGCGTTCGGTCGAGCATCGCGGCGGCCTGGATGCCTTCCTGGTCAAGGCAGATGCCAAGGAATTGTCGCAGCGCGCCCGCCTGTTGAAGAAGCAGATCGCCAAGAAGCTCGCCGAACAGCCGGCTGCCTGAGTTTTTCGGCGGTCAGTCGCCTTCCAGGGCGTGACCCGGGTTCCGGATCGCGTTCCGCTGGTTCCATTACCCAGGATAAAAAAATGATTTTCCTCTCGCGGTACCTGCCCTTCGTGGCAGCCATGGCGCTCGTCGTCGTGGCCTCGAACATCCTTGTGCAGTTCCCGATGCAGGGTGCAATCGGCGGGTTGTCGTTGGCCGACATCCTGACCTGGGGCGCCTTCACCTATCCGTTCTCATTCCTGGTCACCGATCTCGCCAATCGCCGTTATGGGCCGGCGGTGGCGCGCAGGATCGTTTTTGTCGGCTTCATGACAGCGGTGGTCTGCTCGGTCGTCATCCCACCGCTGCTGTTTCGCCACGGCCTGATCGAATTCGAGACCGCCGCCGACCGGCTGGTGCGCATTGCCGCAGCGTCGGGCGCCGCCTTCCTCACCGCGCAATTGCTCGACGTCACCGTGTTCAACCGGCTGCGCCGGCAGAGCTGGTGGCGCGCACCGATCGTTGGCACGCTGGTCGGCTCCGTCTTCGATACGGTGGTGTTTTTCACCGTCGCCTTTGCCGCGGCCTTTGCCTTCGCCGGGCCGAACGACGGCTTTGCGCTGGAAACCGCGCCATTGATGGGCGTGCTGCCGGTCGAGACGATGCGCTGGATATCCTGGGCGCTCGGCGATCTCAGCGTCAAGCTGGTCATAGCGGTGGTGGCGCTGATCCCCTACCGGCTGCTTGCCGCCCGCTGGAGCCAGCCGGCACTGGCGGCATAGAGCATGATCCCGAACCGAAGGTCCGCGTTAGCGAAAAGTGGGAACCGGTTTTCGGACAAGATCATGCTCAAAGACTATCGAGCATGATCCCCTGGCTTCAACTGGACACGGCAAAAACGCCTGACGGCGGACAGGAACTCCGCCTGAAACGGCGCGGCGGCGAATTCTCGATCATGCTTGGCGCGAACGAGCTGATGAACAGCCGGCTCAGCGGTTCCGAAGAGGCGCTTGCGAAACTGTCCTGTCAAAGGATAGCCGGCCGGCAGAACGTAAGCATCCTGATCGGCGGCCTCGGCATGGGCTTTACCTTGCGCGCGGCGCTGGCCGAGCTTGGCGCCGATGCGAAGGTCACCGTTGCCGAACTGGTACCGGCGGTCGTGACGTGGGCGCGCGGCCCGATGGCCGAGGTTTTCGAGGGCTGTCTTGACGACCGGCGCGTCGGCATTCGCGAGACCGATGTCGGTCAGCTCATCCGTTCGCAGGCATCGGCTTGGGACGCGATCCTGCTCGATGTGGACAACGGCCCCGAAGGCATCGTCTACAAGGCCAATGATGCGCTCTACAGCGCAGCCGGCCTGATCAGCGCGAGAGCAGCGCTCAAGCCCGGCGGTGTGCTGGCGGTCTGGTCGCAGGGCCCTGACGCAGGTTTCACCCGAAGGCTCAAGCAGGCGGGCTTCACGGTCGAGAAGGTCAAGGTGCGGGCTCACGGCAAGCGCGGCGCCCGTCACGTCGTCTGGCTGGCAAGCAAAGCATAGCGGAAGCATTTCGGGCGGATTACTGTTTGGGCTCCGCCCGGCATGCCGCCACCTACTACTTCGCTTTCTGAAGCTCGGCGGCGAGTGCCTGCAGCAGCCCGCGCGTGCCCTCTTCGCGCCCTTGCGCTGAATCGACGCCATCGAAGAACGCACCCTGTTCGGTATAGGTCAGGCGGGTGCCGTCGCCGGAGGGTGCGAACTCGACGGTGGTGAGAGACGCCGACAGCGCCTGCGGCCCGACCGCCATCCGATAGGAAAATACGATGCGCCGGTCGGGGACGATGTCCTGGAATTGCGCATCGAGCCTGATCTCCGGGCTGCCCTGATGGCTGAACCGCGAAACCTCGCCGCCGCCGACGCGGAAATCGAAGGTGAATTCGGCGATGGTGAAGCCGTCACCTTCGACGCGCCAGCGCCGTACCGTCGCCTTGTCGGCAAAGGCGAAGAAGACGCGCTCGGGCGATTGCGGATAGGTCCGCTCGATGCTGAAGGTCGAATGGATGACGGAGTGATCGTCGTCAGCCGGGGCAATCTGGTTCATTTCTTGTCGTCCTTTTCCTGGTCGTGGAGTGTTGCGTTCGGTTGGTCCGTCTCCGCCAGAATCTGGCCGAGACGGTCGAGGTGGCGTTCGGCCGGCGTACGGCGCGCGGCGATCCAGTCGGCGAGCGGGGCAAGCCCGCCGGGCTCGATCCGGCAGGTGCGCACGCGTCCGACCTTCTCGCTTCGGATCAGCCCGCACGCTTCCAGCGCCTGGAGATGCTGGAGCACGGCGGCGAAGGTCATGCCGAACGGCTCCGCCAGCTGGCTGACGGTGGCCGGCCCGCGGCTCAGCCTTTCCAGGATTGCCCGGCGCGTCGGCTCGGCAAGAGCCCGCAGGATGCTGTCGATCTCGGAATACTTAAGCATAGACTTGAGTATTTCGCCGATGACACAAATTGTCAAGTCACGGCTAAGGTATTTTTTGCAGATGGTGGGAGCTGGCTGGAAACGATGCCGGTCATTGCCGAGGAAATCGCCAATGACATTGCATGCGCTGCGAACGACGCGGAAACGCCAGCATCGCCATCAGCCCCGCAACGGGCGATCGCGCGTCAATCCTCGTGCAAGATGAATTCCAGGTAAAGATTGCGCTGCAGGATCGAGTGGTTGTCGTCAGACATCATGGACACGATCAGCGCGCCGTCGTCGCGGGTCCAGACGTCGAGCGCTTCCATGTTGTCGATCTGGTAACCCATGTCGGCTTCAAGCAGCACCGGCCCGTCGGCGACGGCGCCCTTCTCGACGCTTTCGCCATAGATGCGCCGCAGCCGCATCTTGACGCCGCGGGCCATCGAAAAACTGCGCTCCAGCAGCAACAGGTCGCCGTCCGGCAGGAAGGCGCCGTCGGTGATGTCGAAATCGCCATTGCGCTTGACGGTGAAGACGCCCTTGTGCGGCCCTTCGATGATCGCGGCAAAGATGTTACCGGCCTCGTCGAGGCTCTTTTCCGACACCACGACCAGTCCGCCCTCGTGCTGCCCGTTGGGATTGGCGCGAGTGACGGTCTCGAAGCCGCGATTGCGGCGGAGTTCCCAGGCCGGGATCAGGAAGTCCAATTGCCTGAACGGCGCCTTCATGTCGTCCGGGTCGATCTTGAACTCTGCGATACGGTGATCGCGCTCGAAGCCGACCGTGGCGATGCCGTTCCGGACCGCGAGACCTTCGGCGTCGACCGCCCATTTCAGGTCGATCGGCTGGCCGGCCGCATCGACCATCTGCTGCATGCGAAAATTCTCGATGCCGGAAGGCCGCTTGTCGGCATCGTGGACGAGGGTGCCGAAGAACCAGAAGCCGGTGTCGGCGACGCCGATGAAATCGCTGCCCGGCTTGAGAAACCGAAGCGCCGACAGCGCGCCGAAATCGCGCGTCGGCGAGGCCATTTCGAGCCCGCCGACGAATTCGAGCGGCCCGAACTGTTTGTCCGGCCGGCCGATATGGAATTCGCTGATTGGCCGTGCCGAGATTTCGGCCGGCTCAACCGAGGCCGGCCCGGCAGCGACAGCCGGCGCCAAACTGATGCCTAACAACGCAATGGCGGCCAAAAGCGTCTGCCAAAAGCCGCCGCGGGAAAAAATCATCCGGCGCGCCGCATGCCGCCCCGCCGCGTATCGCGCACGGTTTCCTCGGCGAACAGCGAGGCCAGCTGCTCGGTCATGGCGCCGGCCAGTTCTTCGGCATCGACGATGGTGACGGCGCGGCGATAGTAGCGGGTGACGTCGTGGCCGATGCCGATGGCCAGAAGCTCGACCGGCGAGCGCGTCTCGATGAGCTCGATGATGGCGCGCAGATGCCGCTCGAGATAATTGCCCGGATTGACCGACAGCGTCGAATCGTCGACCGGCGCGCCGTCCGAGATCATCATCAGAATCTTGCGCTGCTCCGGCCGCGCGATCAGCCGGTTGTGCGCCCACAGCAGCGCCTCGCCGTCGATGTTTTCCTTGAGCAGCCCCTCGCGCATCATCAGGCCGAGATTACGGCGCGCCCGCCGCCACGGATGGTCGGCGGATTTGTAGATGATGTGGCGCAGATCGTTGAGACGGCCGGGGTTCGGCGGCTTGCCTTCCTTCAGCCATTTCTCGCGCGCCTGCCCGCCCTTCCAGGCGCGGGTGGTGAAGCCGAGGATTTCGACCGAAACGCCGCAGCGTTCCAGCGTACGCGCCAGGATGTCGGCGCAGGTCGCCGCGACCGTGATCGGCCGGCCGCGCATCGAGCCCGAATTGTCGAGCACCAGCGACACCACCGTGTCGCGGAATTTGGTGTCGCGCTCCTGCTTGAAGGACAGAGGCTGCATCGGATCGATGACGACGCGCACCAACCGCGCCGGATCGAGATAGCCCTCTTCGAGATCGAAATCCCAGGAGCGGTTCTGCTGCGCCATCAGCCGGCGCTGCAGCCGGTTGGCCAGCCGCCCGACAACGCCGGAAAGATTGGCGAGCTGCTTGTCGAGGAAGGCGCGCAGCCGGTCGAGCTCCTCCTCTTCGCACAGTTCTTCCGCGCCTACGGTTTCGTCGAAGGCCGTGGTGAAGACCTTGTAGTCGATCTCTTTCGGCAGATTGGTGAAAGGATTGTCGTTGCGGCGCGCCTCGCCGGGCGTCTCCGCATCGGCGTCGTCATCGTCGGAGAGATCCTCGGCGGTGGCGTCGGAGGCTTCCGTCTCGGCCGATTGCTCGTCGTCCGACGATGCCTCGGTATCCTCGGACTGCGACTGCTCGGAGCCGGAATCGTCTTCGCCGCTCTCCTCGTTCTGCTCCTCGCCTTGCGGCTGGTTTTCGTCGTTGTCCTCGGAGTCTTCCGTCTCCTGGTCGTCGCCGAGTTCCTCCGCCATTTCCATGGAGGCGAGCATCTCGCGCACGACGCGGGCGAACGCCTGCTGGTCGTCGAGCTTTGCCGACAGCCCATCGAGGTCGGCGCTGGCCTTTTCCTCGACCCAGGGCCGCCAGAGGTCGACCAGCCGTTCGCCGCTCTTCGGCACAGCGCGGCCGGTCAGCTTTTCGCGCACCATCAGCGCCAGCGCTTCCTCGATCGGCGCGTCGGCCTTGTCCTTGACGTCGACGAGGTTGGCTCTGGCGTATTTGTCCTCCAGCATCGAGCCGATATTGTCGGCAACGCCCTGCATGGCGCGGCTGCCGATCGCCTCGACCCGGGCCTGCTCGACCGCGTCATAGATGGCGCGGGCCTGTTTGCCTTCCGGCGCCAGCCTGGTGTGGATGCGCGCATCGTGGCAGGCGCGCTTCAGCGCCATGGAATCGCCGAGCCCGCGGGTGATGGCGATGTCCGCTTTCGATGCCTTCTTCGGCAATTCCGGCAGCCGGGCACGGCTGCCGGCCAGCGCCGGCCGGTCCTTGGCGAAGCCGACCTCGAGATCCTTGTCGCCGGCGATGGCGCGCATGCAGACGGTGACCGCGCGCTTGAAGCTGTCGTTCTCAGCGCCGGTCTTGGATTTGTTTCGCGTGTTGTCGCCCGGACCCGCCATCGAGACTCTGCTTAGCCCAGCACCACATTCGCCGCCGATTCCGGCAGATCCTGGCCGAAGGCGCGCTGGTAGAACTCGGCGACCAGCGAGCGTTCCAGCTCGTCGCATTTGTTGAGGAAGGTCAGCCGGAACGCCATGCCGATATCACCGAATATCTCGGCATTCTCGGCCCAGGTTATGACCGTGCGCGGGCTCATCACCGTCGACAAATCGCCATTGATGAAGGCCGACCGCGTCATGTCGGCGACGCGCACCATCTTGTTGACGATCTCCTTGCCCTTGCCGTCGCGATAATGCTTGGCCTTGGCCAGCACGATGTTCACCTCGTTGTCGTGCGGCAGATAGTTCAGCGTGGTGACGATCGACCAGCGGTCCATCTGCGCCTGGTTGATCTGCTGGGTGCCGTGATAGAGGCCGGTGGTGTCGCCCAGCCCAACCGTGTTGGCGGTCGAAAACAGCCGGAAGGCCGGATGCGGGCGGATGACCCGGCTCTGGTCGAGCAGCGTCAGCCGGCCCGACGATTCCAGCACGCGCTGGATGACGAACATCACGTCCGGGCGGCCGGCATCGTACTCGTCGAAGCACAGCGCGACATTGTGCTGATAGGCCCACGGCAGGATGCCGTCGCGGAATTCGGTGATCTGCAGCCCGTCCTTGACGACGATGGCGTCCTTGCCGACGAGATCGATACGGCTGACATGGCTGTCGAGATTGACGCGCACGCAGGGCCAGTTGAGGCGGGCGGCGACCTGTTCGATATGCGTCGACTTGCCGGTGCCGTGATAGCCCGACACCATGACGCGGCGGTTATAGGCAAAGCCGGCGAGGATCGCCATCGTCGTGTTCTTGTCGAACAGGTAGTCCGGGTCGATATCGGGCACATGCTCGCTCGTCACCGAATAGGCCGGCACCACCATCCTGGAGTCGAAGCCGAATGTCTCCTTCACCGACACCGTTGTGTCGGGCAGGTTGGCGATGTCGCGATCGACCTTGTTCATCTCTATCAACGTCTCCACAAGCGAAACGCCGCGTTTCGCTGGCAATCGATTTTGTTCGGGGGCGGTCTTAGAGCCTTTTCCAACCTTATGAAAGTTGGAAAGCGACACGAACCGTATGGTCGCTCAGCACAAACCTGCCTGCTTGAGCACGCGATACGCCTGGAGCACATCGCGGAACCGGTCTTCCGAACCTCTGTCGCCGCCATTCGCATCCGGATGGTGGCGTTTCACAAGTTCCTTATAGCGCGCCTTGATATCCTTGCCACTTGCCTTTGTATCAAGGCCAAGCGTTTCCAGTGCCTTGGCCTCAAGCGGCTTGGCCTTGCGCTCGCGTGCTTCGCGCGGGTCCTTCGGGCCTTTGAACAGGTCGAACGGATCGCGCATGCGATTGTAGTAGCCGGCGCGGCCGGAGCGCGCCTGGGCGAAGTCGGGCGAGGAGCGTGTCGAGGCGCCGTTGACGCCCATTTTCCAGGTCGGCCGGTGGCCGGTCATGGCTTCCTTCTGGAAGCGGGCGATCTCGGTGTCGGGAACGCCCGAGAAATAATTGAAGCCCTTGTTGTACTCGCGCACATGGTCGAAGCAGAACTGGAAATACTCGCCTTCCTTCATGCGTCCGACCGGAGCGCGGTGGGTACCGGCCTCCTTGCAGCCATCCCACTGGCAGATCGGCGAACGCGACTTCAGCTCCGCGTCCTTCTCCGGGCGGATGCGAATCTTCTCGAAATATTTTGGGTACGGCTTCATCTCACCCATTTATGGGCTGTTCGCGGATGCGAAACAAGAATTGACATTTTCGCGATGATCGCCCTAACCGCTGAATCGCGGCATAAAACCGGCGAATGGCGAATTTTGTGCGATGACATAGATGTGGTGAAGGGAAGCGGCGATGTCCATACAGGCAACGATGGAAGATAAGCTGAAAAAGGCGTTTTCGCCGGAACGGCTGGCCGTCATCAACGAAAGCCATCTCCATGCCGGGCATCATCATGTGGATTCCGGCCATCACGCCACCTTCGACGGCGTCGGCGAGACGCATTTCCGCGTCCGCATCGTCGCGCCAGCGTTTGCCGGCATGAGCCGCGTCGAGCGTCACCGCGCCGTCAACGATCTGCTGGCCGAGGAGTTGAAATCCGGCGTCCACGCCCTGGCGATCGAGCCGGCAGCGCCCGGCGAAACGACCCGCTGGTAGTTGCCCTACCAGATTGTCTTTACATATCGATAGTCTCGCAGCTTCTGATCCGCGGTCACCAAAGGTGCCGCAAATTTTCGACTGGTCGCAACAATGATCCGATCGGCCGGATCCTTGTGAAATTCTCCCGGAAGTTCGGTACTGTTCACGGCAATCTCATTGTCGACGGAAATGAAGCTCAGTTTTTCAAGCTTGCTGACCGTCGCCAGCCATTCACCCACATCCATCGATAGCAGGAGGCGCCCCCTGGAAATCAGCATGGCGATTTCCCATGCTGATATCGAGGAGATCAAAATCTCGCCGCCTATCCTCTCCCGCTCGATTGCGCGAAGTGCTGGTTCTGAAAGCAGATCGGTCTCACCGCCGACCCAGCGGACGAGAACATGCGTGTCCAGCACGATCAATTGCTGGCTTCCCAATCATCTTCGGCCACCGGATCCGTGGGCCGGTCGTAACGCAGGACAGACCCACGCAGCACCTCCAAAGGGTCGCGCGCGACCGATTCATAGCGTCGTATCTCCAGTGTGGGCTGGCCGTGATCGGTCACAATGATTGGCTCGCCACTCGTTTCAACCTGACGAAAATACTCAAGAGCCCTTGCCTTGAACTTCGATTTCGACACCTGCGCGGCCATGCGCCACCTCAATGAACAAAATTGCCGTTCACTATGTAGGATTAGAAGTGACCATGGTCAATGACCACGGTCACAGCAATCGCTCGGCTTAGCCGTCCCTCGTTCCCCGCGTCCGCGCGCCCCTCACCTGCCTGCCGCCATCCAAAAGATGCGCTGGTAACTCAGCCGAGGCTCGCCCTCAGGAAAGCCATCACCGCAGCTGTCAATGCGTCGCCTTCCGTGCCGAAGTCGCGATTGATCGACATGTGCGAATAGGCGCTGCCGTCGAACAGCGTGACCCTGGTTCCGGTTGCACGCAGACGCCCGGCGAAGGCCTGCGCGTCCGCCGCGCGGGCTTTCGCCCGCGAATGGGCGATGAAGGTCGGCGGGTGCTTGCGGCCTTCGACGTAGGTGACAGGCGACAGCGCGCGCCACTGCGCCGGATCGGGAAAGGCACGGGCATAGACCCCTGCCATGCCGCCGCTCCTGGCCAGTGCCGCCAAATCGTAAGCCCTGGTGTCGTCGAGGATCAGCGCCGCGACGCCGGGCAGGCCGCCGCGCAGCCCGGTCAATGCGACGAGATGGCAGCCGGCCGAATGGCCCATCGCGACGATCCGGTCCGGATCGCCGCCATGCCTGGCAATGTTGGCGCGAACGTAGCGATAGGCCAGTTCGACATCAGCCGCCTGGATGGCGACGTCTGCTTCAGGCAACATCCGGTAGTCGATCGAGACGAAGCAGAAGCCATTGTCGAGCAGGAAACCAGGCTTGGAGTTGACATTGTTGCGGTTGCCGACCCGCCAGGCGCCGCCATGGACGAAGAAGACGACCGGCAGGCCGCTTGCGCCGTCGCGGGAATAGATATCGAGCTTGGCCGGCCCATAGTCGAAGGTTTCGGGCGATGGCAAACGCAGCCGCGATGCGGCACGAGCCTGTCCCGGCAGCAGCGCCGCCATCGACGCCAGAAGCAGGCTTCGCCGATCGATTGTCATAAACGCCTGACTGCCCACGGCTGCCACACGGTGCGCACCGTCATTCTCCAAGCATCGCCGGCTTGATCCTCAGCCGCGCGATCCGATTCTTGTCGCGTTTCATGACGACGAAGCGCTTGCCGTGAAACGTAAAGGCCTGCTTTTCGTCCGGAATCGATTGGGCCTCGTGGATGACAAGGCCGGCAATGGTGGTTGCCTCCTCGTCCGGCAGGTTCCAGTCGAGCGCCCGGTTCAGGTCGCGGATCGGCACCGTGCCGTCGACGACGACGGAGCCGTCGGCCTCCTGCTTGACGCCCTGGATGTCGATGTCGTGCTCGTCGGCGATCTCGCCGACGATCTCCTCGATGATGTCTTCCAGCGTCACCAGCCCTTCGACCTCGCCATATTCGTCGACGACGATGGCGAAATGCGCCTTGCGGCGCAGGAAGGCATTGAGCTGCTCCTGCAGCGTCGTGGTGTCGGGCACGAACCACGGTTTCGACGCGATCTTCATCACGTCGATCCGGGAGAAATCGTTGCCGACCTCGTTCAGCGCGCGCAGCAGATCCTTCGCGTGCAGCACGCCGACAATGTTGTCGAGCGACCCCTTCCACAACGGCATGCGGGTGTGCGGGCTCTGCAGGATCTCGCGAACCACCGCTTCCGGCGGGTCGTCGGCATTGACCGAGCGCATATTGGTGCGGTGGACCATGACGTCCGACACTTCGAGCTCCTCGAGGTCGAACAGGCCGCCGATGCGGGCGCGGTCCTCGCGCACCACCTGGCCGTCGCGGCGGAAATCATTGACGGCGCCGCGCAGTTCCTCGCGCGCCGAGCGCTGCGGCTCGATGCGTTGCAGCTCGTAGCCGAAGCCGGCGAGCAGGTGCCGGCGCAGGACGAAGCCCAGCAGGCCGAGGCCGGCGAGCACGGCAGCCGCGATCCAGCCGGCCTGGCTCATCCCGGATGATTCTCCCTGAGGAATGCCAGCACTTCCGAGGCCGGCACATCCCGGGCGATAAAGGCCTGGCTGATGCCGCGCGTCAGGATGAAGGTCAGCGCGCCGCGCGACACCTTCTTGTCCTGGGTGATGAAGGAGAACAGCGTCTCGGCGTCGGGCAGTTCGCCTGGAATGTCGGCCATGCGCCAGGGCAAGCCGACGGCGCGAAGATGCGCCTCGACACGCGCCGCGTCGTCGGGGCTCGCCAAATTGAGCCTTGACGAAAAGCGGTGCGCCAGCGCCATGCCGATGGCGACGCCCTCGCCATGCACGAGCCTTGTGCCGTCATAGCCGGTCGCCGCCTCCAGCGCATGGCCGAAGGTGTGGCCGAGATTGAGTAGGGCGCGGTCGCCGGTCTCGAACTCGTCGCGGGCAACGACGTCGGCCTTGGCGCGACAGGCCTCGGCGATGGCCGCAGCCCGCTCCGGCCCGCCGGCAAACACTTGGCGCCAGTTCTCCTCCAGCCAGGCGAAAAACTCGGGCCGGTCGATCAGCCCGTATTTGGCCAGTTCGGCATAGCCGGCGCGAAACTCGCGGATCGGCAGCGTGTCGAGCACTTCGGTGTCGGCCAGCACCAGCTTCGGCTGGTGAAACACCCCGACCAGGTTCTTGCCGCGCTTGCTGTTGATGCCGGTCTTGCCGCCGACGGAGGAATCGACCTGCGCCAGCAGCGAGGTCGGAACCTGCACGAAGTTCATGCCGCGCCGCGCGATGCCGGCCGCAAAGCCGGCGAGGTCGCCGACGACGCCGCCGCCGAGCGCGATGACGACGTCGCCGCGCTCCAGCTTGGCGGCCAGCACGCCGTCGACCACCTCTTCGAGATGCGCAAAGCTCTTGGTCGTTTCGCCGGGCGGCAGCGTGATGACGGCATGTTGGATGCCACCGCTTGCCAGGCCGGCCGCAAGCGTCGCGAGATGCGCGCTAGCCACGTTTTCGTCGGTGACGACCGCCGCCCGCGTGCCCGGCAGACGGCGCGAAATCTCGGCGCCGGCGCGTGACAGCAGGCCGGGACCGATCAAGATGTCGTAGGCACGCTCGCCAAGCCCGACTTCGACAGACACCGTTGCATCAGCGCTCACGACCGCACCTCGTCGATGTCGGCAACGCCAAGGTGGCCGCGCAACGCGTCTACCACTTCGGCGGCAATGATCTCCTTGCGGTCGTCGCGGGTCGGCACGATGACGTCGGCCGCGGCATAAACCGGGTAGCGTTCCGCCATCAGCCGTTCCAGCACGGCACGGGGATCGGCGCTTTTCAGCAGCGGCCGGTTCTGTTTCTTGGAAACGCGCTCCATCAACAGGCCGATCTCGGCCTTCAGCCAAACCGAAACGCCATGGTTGGCGATCGCCTCGCGCGTCTGCGCGTTCATGAAGGCGCCGCCGCCCGTCGACAGCACCTGCGGCCCGTGCTCCAGCACGCGCAGGATGACGCGCTGCTCCAGCGCCCGGAACTCCGCCTCGCCATAGCGCTCGAACAGGTCCGGGACGCTCATGCGCGAAACGGTTTCGATCTCCTGGTCGCTGTCGATGAAGGGCAGTGCCAGCATCGCCGCCACCTTGCGGCCGATCGCCGTCTTGCCGGCGCCCATCAGCCCGACAAAGACGATGGAACGGCCGCCCAGCCGGCCGAGCAGCGCGGCATGGCTCTCGCCCGGAGGATTTGCTGGTAGCGCGTTCATGTTTGTTTCTAGGGCCTCTTTGCCGGCGTATCGACATCAAAAGCCTGTTTGCGTCAAGCGCGGCGCAACCGGGATCTGTTATCGGCTTCACCCTTGAATTGGCCGGATTGGCGCCTCATAAGGACACAGGGTTGGAAATGCAGAATAAGACGACGGGCGAAAATTAATGCCAACACTGTTTCGCTTTGTCGTGACGCTCGCGATTCTGGCCGGCATTGTCTATGGCGCGATGTTCGCCCTGGTCATGTTCGTCGAGCCGAGAAAGGCGGAAATGAGCGTGCATATCCCTCCGGAAAAGCTCAATCCCAAAAAATGAACAGCGCCGCCCGCATCGAAGCTTTCCTGGAGATGATGAGCGCCGAGCGCGGCGCTGCCGAAAACACGCTTTCCTCTTATCGCCGCGACCTCGAGGACGCTTCCGCCGGGATCGGCGGCGGGCTTGCCGCTGCCACCAGCGCTGACATCCGCGCCTATCTCGACGACATCGCCGCGCGTGGCTTTGCCGCCACCTCGCAGGCGCGCAAATTGTCGGCGATCCGGCAGTTCTTCAAGTTCCTCTACGCCGAGGGCCTGCGCGGTGACGATCCGACCGGCACGCTGGACAGTCCGAAGAAGGGCCGGCCGCTGCCGAAGACGATGAGCGAGACCGATACCGGCCGGCTGCTCGACCGGGCCGCGCAAGACGCGATGGACCCCTCGCTCAACGACGGCGACAGCCTGGCGGCGCTGCGCCTGCACGCGCTGGTCGAGGTGCTCTACGCCACCGGACTGCGGGTTTCGGAGCTGGTCGCCCTTCCCGTGACGGTGGCGCAGCGCGACGACCGCTTCTTCATGGTGCGCGGCAAGGGCAACAAGGAGCGCATGGTGCCGCTATCGGCCAAGGCCCGCACAGCGATGCGGACCTGGCTTGCCGCACGGGCAGCGGTGCCGGCTTTTGCCGACAGCCCGTTCCTGTTTCCGGCTGCCTCCGACAGCGGCTATCTCTCGAGACAGGTATTTGCCCGCGAGCTGAAAGGGCTTGCCGCGCGAGCCGGCATTGCCACGGCGAAGATATCTCCGCATGTGCTGCGCCATGCCTTCGCCAGCCATCTGCTGCAGAACGGCGCCGATCTCAGGGCCGTGCAGCAGTTGCTCGGCCATGCCGATATTTCAACAACGCAGATCTACACGCATGTGCTGGAGGAGCGGCTGGTGCGTCTGGTCAACGATCATCATCCGCTTGCCGACTAGGCGTCATGTCGCTATGTGAGAACGACGTTCCACCGCGCCCAGCCTGCATTTTCAGGCTTGCGTCAGTCATTGCCTTCCGACTTGCCGGTCCGCCCAAGAATGTACAATTACCTCGATTTCGAAAAGCCTGTGCAGGATCTCGAAGGCAAGATCCTCGAGCTGAAGAAGCTTGCCGAGAACGGCGAGGCGGTCGATGTCGGCGATGAGATCGCCCGTCTCGAGAAGCGCTCGCGCGATGCGCTGCGCGACGCCTACAAGGCGCTGACGCCGTGGCAGAAGGTGCAGGTGGCGCGCCATCCGGACAGGCCGCATTGCATCGACTACATCAAGGGCCTGCTTACCGATTTCACGCCGCTCGCCGGCGACCGCAATTTCGGCGAGGACCAGGCGATCGTCGGCGGCTTCGCCCGCTTCCGTGGCGAGCCGGTGGCGATCATCGGCCAGGAGAAGGGTTCCGATACGGCAAGCCGGCTGAAGCATAATTTCGGCTCGGTGCGGCCGGAGGGCTATCGCAAGGCGGTGCGGCTGATGGAACTCGCCGACCGCTTCCAGATCCCGCTGCTGACGCTGGTCGACACTGCCGGCGCCTATCCGGGCGTCAACGCCGAAGAGCGCGGCCAGGCGGAAGCCATCGCCCGCTCGACTTCGGCCTGCCTTGGCCTGAAGGTGCCGTCGATCTCGGTGGTGATCGGCGAAGGCGGCTCGGGCGGCGCCATAGCGATCGCCACCGCCAACCGCGTCTACATGCTCGAACACGCCATCTATTCGGTGATCTCGCCGGAGGGCGCCGCCTCGATCCTGTGGCGCGATACCACGCGGTCCAGGGATGCTGCGACCAACATGAAGATCACGGCGCAGGACCTGCTGGAGCTGAAGATCATCGACGCCATCGTTGCCGAGCCGCTCGGCGGTGCCCATCGCGCCCCCGAAACGGTGATCGCCGCCACCGGCGACCTCATCGCCAGGACGATGAAGGAATTCTCCGGCGCCAACACCGACTTCCGCGAGCATCGCCGCGAGAAATACCTGGCGATGGGCCGCAATCTGTAACAACCGGCAGGCACGCGGCCCGAAATGTGGCGGCGTGAACCAGTTTCGCCACAAAAATGCCGCTGCATTCGGCTCAGTGGGCTTGCCGTAAGGGGACGCGCCAGCATGATTGCGGTAAGGAATTTTCAAGGTTAACGGGCTTAGGGTCCGTCAGTGGTCAGTTTAGCAGCCGCGGCATCCGCGGCGCAAAGATGAAGACGATAGCCATATCCATGTTTGCCAAGCTTGCCCGCACCGGAGTTCTGATCGCTGCGATCGGCGTCGCCGGCTGCAATGACGCTTCGATGAAGGATTTTGCGCCGCAAGCCAACAAGCCGCTGCCGGACAAGATCCTGGCCGAGATGAAAGCCAAGGGCATGGTCCGCACCTCCTCGGTGATGGCCCGCATCTTCAAGGAAGAAGGCAAGCTCGAAATCTGGAAGGCCAAGACCAACGGCCGCTACGACTTGGTCGCCAGCTATGACATCTGCAAATGGTCGGGTAAGCTCGGGCCGAAGTTCACCGAAGGCGACCGCCAGGCGCCGGAAGGCTTTTACACGGTCCGCCCGGCACAGATGAACCCGCGGTCGAATTACCACCTGTCCTTCAACATCGGCTACCCGAACGCCTATGACCGCGCCAATGGGCGCACCGGTTCCAACCTGATGGTCCATGGCGCCTGCTCGTCGTCTGGCTGCTATTCGATGACCGACGCGCAGATCGAGCAGATCTACGCCTTCGGCCGCGACGCCTTCCAGGGCGGCCAGACCGAGTTCCAGATCCAGGCTTTTCCGTTCCGCATGACTGCAGCCAACATGGCGCGCTATCGCAACGACCCGAACTACGAATTCTGGAAGATGCTGAAGGTCGGCTACGACAATTTCGAGGTCACCAAGGTGCCGCCGAAAATCGACGTCTGCGAGAAGCGCTACGTCTTCAACCAGGTTGCGGCCGACGGCTCGACCTTCAATCCGACCGGCCCTTGCCCTGCAACCACCCAGCCCGATTCGCTGAAGAGCGCCATCAACGCTTATCAAAGTACCTATGAGGCGGCCTTCAACGGCGCCGTCAAGGCCAGCGTGCCGGCGCCCAAGCCGACCATCGCCGGGATCAAGGAAGCCAGCATCGTTTCCGACTGGTCGAAACGGCGTGCCCGCGGCGAACGCGTGCCGATCGAGCCGCCGTCGCTCAACCCGGACGGCACGGTGACCGAAACGGCGCGTATGGGCCGCGTCGATTCGCCGGCCGGCCGCAAGATGGCGGCGCTCGACGCCGAAAAGGCTGCCAAGCAGAAGGCCGAGGAACAAAGGCTTGCCGCCATAGAAGCGGCCAAGGCCGCGAAAGAGGCAGCCAAGGCGCAAGCCCTGGCCGAGAAGGAAGCTGCCAAGGCCCAGGCGCTCGCCGAAAAGGAAGCTGCCAAGACCGCCGCAGAGATGCCTGTCGCCACCGCCACCGTAGCGCCATCTGAGGCCCCAGCAGTCGAAACGCAGGCTGCGGACGCCGAAAGCACGGCGACAAGATTGAAGAAAAAGCTGCTCGGCATGTTTGGCGGCTGAGTTTCATGCTTGGACAGGAAGATGGGGGCCAAGAAAACAGGCCTTCCAGCCGCGCCGCCGTCTACGACCTCAAAGGCTTGAACTGCCCGTTGCCCGTGCTCAAGGCAAAAAAGCGCCTGGCCGCAATGCCGCCGGGCAGCCGGCTGTGGCTCGAAACCACCGACCCGCTCGCCGTCATAGACATTCCCGCCTTCTGCGCCGAGACCGGCCATCGGCTGATCGAGACGACGGCGATATCGGGCGGCCACCGCTTCCTGGTCGAGCGCGGCTGAGCGGGATAATCTCCCCCCTCGCGGGGGAGATGTCGCCGAAGGCGACAGAGGGGGTCGCCTCGCGTAAAGCGCCAACCTTGATCTGCCGCAGGAGGCCGCGTCCGGTCGGGCCGACCCCCTCTGGCCTGCCGGCCATCTCCCCCTCGAGGGGGGAGATCGGCAGCTTCACCCACGCCTGGCAATAGCCAGCGGGTTGCTTTCCAGTGCTGCGCGGTCCGGCGTGTCGATCGACGGCCGGTTGGTGAAGGCGGCGAACAGCCGGCGGACATAGTCTTCCGGCATGTCGAGCGTGACCAGCACCAGCCTGGTGCCGCGCTGGCTGTCCGGCCAGGCCGGCAGTTGCACCGGTGGATGCAGGATCTTCTGCACGCCATGGATAACCAGCGGCCGCGACGGGTCTTCTGCAAGCTCGATGACGCCCTTCATCCGCAACAGGCGCTCGCCATGCGCCGAGCGCAGCAGATCGAGGAACATCTCGATTGCCGAAAACGGCACCGGCCCGTCATGGACCAGCGAATACGAACGCACGCGGGAATCATGCCTATGACCATGACCATGGTGATGGTGGTCGCCACCGTCATGCCCGTCGTCATCATGCCCGCTGTGGTCATGCCCGCTATGGTCATGGTCGTGGCCGGCTTCTTCGCCGAGCCAACGCTGCACATCGACCGATTTGGTGGCCGGATTGTAGAGGCCGCAATCGAACAGGGTCGCGGCGCTTGCCTGGCTCGTGTCGAGCACCACGGCGCCCGGGTTGAGCTGACTGAGCCGTGCCCGCAACGCCTCAACCTCGTCTGCATCCGTGGCCAAGTTGGCCTTGCTGAGCACGATGCGATCGGCGACCGCCACCTGCTTCACCGCCTCGACATGGGCATCGAGCGTCGCATTGCCGTTGACCGCATCGACCAGGGTGATGACGCCGTCGAGCCGGAAGGCCTGGACCAGGGCCGGATGCGCCATGATCGACTGCAGCACGGGGGCGGGATCGGCGAGCCCGGTAGTCTCGACGACGACGCGGGCAAGCCGGTCGATGCGGCCGGTCTGCAGCCGGTCGACGAGGTCGGCCAGCGTGTCGACCAACTCGCCGCGCACCGTGCAGCAGAGGCAGCCGTCGGAGAGCTGGATGATGCCGTCGGAGGCCTGCTCGACCAGAAGATGATCGATCGCCACCTCGCCGAACTCGTTGATGATGACCGCGGTGTCGGCGAGCGCCGGATCCCGGAGCAGCCGGTTGAGCAGCGTCGTCTTGCCGGCGCCGAGAAAGCCGGTGAGCACCGAAACGGGGATCGGGAAGCCGGCCATGCGGCTAGTTCAGCACCTTGGCCGGCTGCTGGACCTGCGCGGCAGTGGCGGATCCCGCCACAACAGGCTCGGCGCCGGCCGGCGGCGCCCGGTCCGGCCGCCATGTCGGTAGCGGCACGTCGGCATATTCCTGCCCGGAGGCGTCGAGCATCGCCTTCGGCGTCGGTCCCGTGGCGCCGCCGAGGCCGACCGCGATCAGCGTCGGCACATGGTCGAGCTTTTCCTTATAGGGCGATTTCGGCAGGTCCTTGCCCTTGTCGCCGACGGCCGGTGCTGCTTCCGACTGCTCCGCGACCGGCTTCTTCTTGCAGATTTCGTCATTCATGTCGTTGGCCGACATGGTGTCGCCATAGACAGGCAGCGCCGCGACCGTCAGCTCGCTCGGCGCCGGCGTTGCAAAGCCCTGGTCGAGCAGTTTTGCCGCCGTCTCGGCGCGGGTAATTGCCGATCGTTCGCCGAGCACTACGGCGACCACGGTGCGGCCGTTGCGGGTCGCCGAGCCGATCATGTTGAAACCGGACGAGCAGACGAAGCCCGTCTTCATGCCGTCGGCACCCGGATAGCGGCCGATCAGGAGGTTGTAGTTGGAGATTGCCTTCTTGCCGACGGCGAGGCCTTCGATCGAGAACCAGGGAGCATATTGCGGAAATTCCTTGCGGATCGCCATCACCAGCAAAGCGAGATCGCGCGCTGTCGTATACTGGTCCGGCGAATAGAGCCCGTTCGGATTGACGAAATGCGACCCGCTCATGCCGAGCCTCTGCGCCTCGGCATTCATGCGTTCGGCGAAAGCCGCTTGCGAGCCGCCGATATTCTCGCCGACCGCCATGGCGATATCGTTGGCCGATTTGACCAGCATCATCTTCAGCGCGTTGTCCAGCCGCATCACCGAGCCCGGCTTGAAGCCCATCTTGCTCGGCGGCTCGCCGGCCGAATGTTTCGTCACCTTGATCGGCGAATCGAGCTGGACCTCACCCGCGGCAATCGCACGAAACGCCACATAGGCGGTCATCAGCTTGGTCAGCGATGCCGGGTACCAGCGCCTGAATGCGTCCTGGTGCTGCAGGATCTTGCCGCTGTTCAGGTCGAACAGGATGGTCGGATTGGCCAAGGCAGGCCCGGCCAGCGCCGGAAGCGCCACCGCGCCCGCCACCAACAGTTTGAGGAAATGCCTGTAGCGCATCATAAAAACCGAAATAGCCTCTTGCCGCAGTCGCACCTGGCTCCGTAAGATTTCGTTACACGATCGCCAGGATAATGGTCCGGCCCTCTGTTCCCGGACCACAGTCGCGGTGCTATTTACTCTATGTGACGTCAACATGGCAAAGTGCTGCCGATCACAATGTGGAAGCAGCAGCACAATGCAAAGCTGCGTGCATGGTTGCAAGGCAGCAGGCACAATTGCAAAGCAGCAGGCCAAGACCGCCTGCTCCAACAGCGAAATGGAACCATCATGCCGATCCTGAACCGAGCCGCCGAAATGCAGGACGAGGTGGCCGGCTGGCGCCGCCATTTGCACCAGACGCCGGAGCTGAATTTCGACGTCTTCAAGACCGCCGCCTTCGTCACCGAGAAGCTGAAGGCTTTCGGCTGCGACGATATCGTGACGGGTCTGGGCAAGACCGGCGTCGTCGGCATCATCCGCGGCCGCCACGGCGAAGGCTCGACCATCGGCCTGCGCGCCGACATGGATGCCCTGCCGCTCAACGAGATCACCGGCAAATCCTATGCCTCGACCGTCCCCGGCAAGATGCACGCCTGCGGCCATGACGGCCACACCGCGATGCTGTTGGGTGCCGCCAAATACCTCGCCGAAACGCGCAATTTCGCCGGCTCCGTCGCGGTCATCTTCCAGCCGGCCGAAGAGGGCGGCGGCGGCGGCAACGAGATGGTCAAGGACGGCATGATGGAGCGCTTCGGCATCTCCAAGGTTTTCGGCATGCACAACATGCCGGGCCTGCCGGTCGGCCAGTTCGCCATCAGGCCGGGCCCGATCATGGCGGCGACCGCCGAATTCACCATCACCGTCAAGGGCCGGGGTGGCCACGCGGCGATGCCGCACGGCACCATCGATCCGATCGTCATCACCAGCCAGCTGGTCGGCGCATTGCAGACGATCGCCTCGCGCAGCACCGATCCGGTCGAGGCGGTGGTCGTCTCGGTGACGAAATTCCACGCCGGCGACGCCTATAACGTCATTCCCGAGACCGCCGAGATCGCCGGCACCGTACGCACGCTGAAGAAGGAGGTTGCCAAGAAGGCCGAAGAGCGCATCCGCGCGCTTTGCCAAGGCCTGGGCGCTGCCTTCGGTGCGACGATCGAGGTCGACTACAATGCCAACTATCCCGTCACCTTCAACCATCCGGAAGAGACGGTCTTTGCCAGCGACATCGCGGCCGACGTCGCCGGCGACAGCCATGTGCACCGCGCGATCCAGCCGGTGATGGGCGGCGAGGATTTCTCCTACATGCTGGAAGCGCGGCCGGGCGCCTTCATCTTCATCGGCAATGGCGATACCGCCGGCCTGCACAACCCGGCCTACGATTTCAACGACGAGGTCATCCCGCACGGCATGAGCTATTGGGTGAAGTTGGCGGAGACGGCGCTGGCGGCGTAGCATTTGGCACGGCGGTGCCGCGACCGCCGCACCTCTGAGCGGCCCGGCAGGACATGTTCTGCTGGTCACTTCCGGCCGGACGACTTCCGGGCAAGGCCGAAGGCAATGCCCAGAGCAATACCTATGCCAATGCCCGCAACAATGTTGTCCAACACGACGCCGATAGCCACGCCGATCACGACGCCGAGTGTGAGGTGTTTGGCATCCATTATGCCCGGTCATGTAGCGTGGAAGGGAAGAGCCGCAACCGCTACGGCCCGCTCTTCGGATCCTCGACCTCCAGTGCCTCCATAACCGGCGCCAGCTCATTGTCGTCGGCGGGCTGCGGTTCTTCGCCTGTCCTCGCCTTCTTCAGGGCTGCCTCGATCGCCTCCTGGATATTGCCGAGTTCGTCTTCGCGAACCTCGTGGCCATAGCCGGCAGCATCGGCATCCTGCTCGAATTGCTGCGCCAGGACGGCGACGCTCACCTCGCTCTCGGCGGGCAGATTGCCGACATTCTCCTGCAGCCAGGTTTCAAAGAACTCTTTGGTGGCGCTCATGCGGTCTCTCCTTCGGGACACTAAAGCGCGCCGGCATCCCGAAAGTTCCGCTATCTGAGCCGTCTTTGCGCCCGTTGCCGGCTGCCCCGCAATTCAGCGCGGCCAGGCGGCAACGGGCGCCGCCTGGCTCGGCTGCTTACTGGCTGGCAGCAGTCGTCGGTTCGCACGACACGTTCGGGTTCATGTCCGCGAACGCGCCGGTCGGGTTGCCTTTCCAGGCCCAGACATGCAGCTCGTAGAACGGGCCGAGGCCGTAGCGATTGGGCGCGCTGTTGAAGTTGAACAGATGCCCATCGAGCGAGGCCGGGCCTTTCGAGGTGATGTATTCGACCGCGATTAGTTTTAGCGTGCCGTCAGCCAGCGGCTCGTACATGACGGCTTCAGGCTTGGCGACATCGACCGCGTCATCCTTGAGGTAGCCGGGATTGACGTAGTGGATGCCCATGGCGCCGCCGGTGATGCCGCTGGCGCAAGGAATCGGCGCATAGCCCTCGGCAGTCGCCGCCGCCACATTCTCGAAGCGGCTGTTGGCCGCGCGTACCTTGTCGGCCAGCGGATTGGGACCGGACGCGGGCGCTGCCTGATGCGCCTGCGCCAGCGCAGTGCAGGCCGACAGCAGCGCCGCGGCAGCGAGGAACTTGTTGCGAAAGTTGATTGTCATAGTCGTTCCATTCTTCTTGAAAAGCACAGCCCGGCCGGCCGCCGGAAGTAAGGAGGCCCGGCAGGTGGGCGCTGTGGCTGTTGTTGCTGGGAGATCCCTGTCCCGATGCGACGAATGCAGAGGAAGATCATCCCTTCGGCAAATACGGGATGGTTCCGGCCAGATCGGAGTTGTCGATCAGCTGGAAACGGCTGTCGCTGCCGCCCTGACGGGCCGAAACGAAGGGTGCGTAGGCAGGATCGTCGGTGAAGGCGCGCGCCGCGGCCTCGGTCGGGAACGCCATCAAGGCAATCAGCGTCGTGTCGAGCGGCTTGCCTTCGAGCGTCTTCACATTGCCGCTGCGCGACAGATATCTGCCGCCGTGCTTGTGTACGAGGTCGTGGACCGACGCGGCATAGGCCGGCATCCACTTCGGGTCCCTCACCTTGATGTCTGCGATAACGTAAGCGGTCATGGGTCATGTCTCCTGTCGTGCACAGGGGTATCCCGTGCAGCGGCAGAGGGGTCGCATGGCAAGGCCGGCGCCAGCCAGTCCGCGATCTGTACTGGTGTGACGAATCCGAAATTCGCATTCACTTTGGAGCAACGCAGCGAGCGAATTTCGGATTCGAATGCAACACCAGCAAATGCCTGGATTTCCAGTGTGGTTTTGGATTTGAAGTTCCTGACGCTGATGCCACCCAGAACGCAGGAACTTCAAATCCACCACACCGGGCCGGTACAGTTTCTGTACTCGCCGCGCCGCCGGGAAAGGCCTATGGTCCCGGCTGAGTTTGAGGGGAAGGCAACATCGTGACCCAGTCCGGATACAAACAGTTCTGCCCGTTATCGATGGCCGCGGAGGTGCTGTGCACCCGCTGGACCATGGTTCTGCTTCGCGAATTGGTGGCGGGCTCGACCCGTTTCAACGATCTGCGCCGCGGCGTCCCCAAAATGTCGCCGACCCTTCTGTCGCAACGCCTCAAGGAGCTCGAGCTGGCCGGGATCGTCGAGCGCAAGGAGGTGCGCGGCGAGAAAGGCATCTTCGAATACCGGATGACCGAGGCAGGCAGGGATCTGCGTTCCGTCGTCGAGGCGATGGGCTTTTGGGGGCAGAAATGGGTCGAGTCGCGGCTGTCGCTGAAGAACCTCGATCCATCGCTGCTGATGTGGGACATGCGGCGCAACCTCAACGCGTCGCCGCTGCCCGACGGCCGCACCGTGATACAATTTCTATACCAGGAGCTTCCCGCCTCCAAACGGTCGTGGTGGCTGATCGTCGAGAAGCACGGCGAGGTCGACCTCTGCTGGTACGATCCAGGCTTCGATGTCGATCTCTACGTCTCGACCGACCTGCACACGATGACCGAAATCTGGATGGGGCTGATCACCGTCGAGAAGGCCGGCCCGAAAGTGATCTTGACGGGCGACCAGAATATCGCCCGCAAAATGCAGACGTGGCTGGGCCTGAGCCCATTCGCGGTCGAACCCAAGCGAGCGGCCTAGCTGCCTCTTGGCGAAACGGTCCGAAGCGGTTATGTGTCGGGCGCGATGGTCCCGTAGCTCAGTAGGATAGAGCGGCAGATTCCTAATCTGTAGGTCACAGGTTCGATTCCTGTCGGGATCACCATGCTTTTCAATGAGTTGCCTGACGCTGCATCGCTGCAGCCGCAAAAGTGCACTGTCGCCGGATTCCCGGCCAGTCCGGGCACGAGTTCGGGGCGTGTGGTCCCGGTACCAGCCAGGCCAATTCGCAAACTCATGATCAGGCGGAGGGTTCCCGGGTCGCGCCGTTGGACGCGGCCAAGGAACCTGCCGCCGATCAGATCGTTTCGCGATATCTGGCCAGGTCAACCGGAGGGGAGGCAGATATGCCGCATGCTCGCAATCGCATGGAACCGAAAATCGGCAAAGTCTGCCGTGGATTCGGGACTTGCCGCGATGCTGCGTGACGTCGACTACGTCCTGCAAAAACTCGACTGGATGCGCGCCGAAGGCATCTGGCCCAACGGCTTGCGGTATCTGTGGACCGATGCATTCGGGGTCGTGCTCTACGTCTCGCTTTTCGCGGAAACTGGCGAAGCGCGCTGGCTGGACGCGGCCGAGCGGCTGGTGGCCGATGTCGAGCGTGTGCTCGGCCGCCGGCGCGGACTGAGGATCGGCGAAGCGGCCGATCGCGACGGCCAGTACTTCCACTATCTGGCGATGTGGCTGTTCGCCTTGGCGCGTCTCGGCGATCTGAAGCCGGAATACCGCAAGCGCGGCATTGCGCTAGCGCGGAACATTCACCCGGCCTTTTTGGTCCCCGGCCGCGGCGTGATCTGGAAGATGCAGGAGGATCTGAGCGGTCCTTACCCCGGCTACGGCCTCGGCAGCATGGACGCCTATGACGGCTACGTCTCTTACCGGATGCTCGATGAGGACGCACTGGCGCCCGAGATCGCGCAGATGCGTAACCTGATGGAGCGCGATTGGCGCACCCTCGACATCGAGCAGGACCTCGGCCTCGGCATGATGCTGTGGCTCGCCCATTTCTTTCCCGCCGAGCCGTGGGCCGGGGCGCAGACGAGGCGTTCGCAGCGAACCCTGGAAACGATGTGGGTCGACCCGCCCGGCTATTTCAGCCGCGCGCCATGGCTGCGCGATACCAAGTTCGCCTTCACCAATTACGGCGTGTCGCTCGGCCTGCAGGCTGCCGGTATGTGGCCGGGGCGTGTCGATAGGCTGAACGCCTTCTTCGAGAACTGGCGCTCCGGCGACGAATACGACCGCGAGGCGATCACCTGGGTGATGGCCTGCACCTCGCATCTTTCCGGTGCTTTTCTGACCCGGAGGGGCGAGAGATCGATTGAAAGCGACCAAGCTCGGGAACGTTCCCCTGCCGGCGCGGTTGTCGATGGAAGTAAATCGAGACGCAAGGGGCGCGGTTGAAATGGCCATTCTCTTGGGAAAACCGGGAAGCTGTTGGGTGGCGGCAGCCAGATCCACGAACTATCCCCAGCTGGAAGGTTCGATCCGTGCGGACGCCGTTGTCGTGGGGGCTGGAATTGTCGGGCTGACGACGGCGCTTCGCCTTTGTGAGGCGGGCCGGTCGGTGGTCGTCCTCGAAGGCCTGCGCATAGGTGGCCAGGTGACCGGCCGCTCGACGGCCAAGATCACCACGCAGCATGCGCTGATCTATCGCCATCTCATCGGCACTGTCGGCCGGGAGTTGGCCCAAGTCTACGCCGATGCGAATTCCGCCGGCGCCCGACAAATCCGCGATTGGGTCGACAACTGCGCCATCGTCTGCGATTTCGAGAGCAAGGACGCCTATACCTACACCTGCGATGATGGCCGGCGCGCGAAGGTCGCGGCCGAGGCGGAGGCCGCGCGTCAGGTCGGGCTGGAGGCCGAGGTTCTCGAACGCGCACCGCTGCCTTTCGAAACGGCCGCGGCATTACGGTTCCCCGACCAGGCGCAGTTCAATCCGGCGATGTATCTGGTTGGCCTGGCGGAAGCGGTGACGGCCCGTGGCGGTCGGATCTTCGAAAACAGCCGCGCCACCTCGATCGACGAGGCAAGCCGCTGGCGCCTCGTCACCGATGGCGGCGCCGTTGATGCCGGTCACGTTGTCGTCGCCACCAACATGACGGTGAAGAGCCCCGTCGGCATGGCGAACCGGACGCAACCGCGCTGCCACACCGTGATGGCCTTTCGGATCGATGATCCCCTCGCTGTCGACGGCATGTTCATCGGCATCGACGACCCGACGCATTCCATTCGCACAGGCCGTGATGCCGAAGGACCGCTGCTGGTCACGCTCGGCCCCAAATTCAACACCGGCGGGGATGGCGACGTGGCGAAGCGGTTTGTCGAACTGGAAAAATGGGCAAAAAAGAACCTTCCGGTCGGCGACGTCGCGTGGCGCTGGTGCAACGAGGATTATGATACGGCCGACAGGATCCCATATGCCGGCGAACCCGATCCCGCCAAGGCCGCCGGCTTCCACATTGCCACGGGCTTCAACGCCTGGGGCATCACCAACGGGACGGCCGTGGGCACGATGATCGCCGACCTGATCTGCGGCCGCCCGAGCCCATGGCAAAAACTCTACGATCCGGCCCGGCCCTATCCCGAGGACTTCCACAAGAACGGCCGCAGTCAATCGATCGTCTCGAGCACCCATGACATTGCGCCCGGCATGGGTGGCGTGATCGTCAGGGGAGACGAAAAGATTGCGGCGTGGAGAGACACCGAAGGCGCACTCCAGGCGGTTTCGGCGACGTGCACCCACAAGGGCTGCACCGTGACCTGGAACAATGCGGACCACACCTGGGATTGTCCCTGCCACGGCTCGATCTTCGCCGCCGACGGTTCGGTCATCCACGGCCCTGCCCGAAAACCGCTTGCCCAGATTACATTGTGAAGGCGGCGACCGGCGCGGCCCGCATCACGCCGGCCGTTCGTAGGTTCCGACCAACTCCGTCTCCTCCAACGCGTGTTTCTGGGCTTGCTTCCAGACCTGATGCACGCCCGCCTGTCCCGGTACGCTGAGGCTCGGCACATCGAGCGCGGCCAGTAGGAAGTGGTAATGGTGGACGCCATGCCCTGCAGGCGGCTGCGGACCATCGTAATAGGCATTGCCGAAATCGTTGGTGCCTTGCCTGAGTGCGGACGGGCCGGGCTTGCCGTCTTCGGCTTCGGCGAGTCCGCCGGCATCCGGCGGGATATTGAAGACCGCCCAGTGCCCGAAAATCCCGCTTAGCGCATCGGGATCGCGCACGACAAGAACAAGGCTCTTGGTTCCATCCGGGACACCGGACCATTTGAGCGGCGGCGAGACGTTCTGGCCGTCACGCGCATATTTTTCGGGAATTCTTCCGCCTGCCCGGAACGCCGGGCTGATAAGGGTGAGTGGCATTGCTATTTCTCCGGGAGATTGCGACCGAGAAACCCGCGCTGGCGCCGTTCACGCCGCTTGCTGAGCTTCCGCGATGCGTCTGATCTCTCCTGGCAGGGATTCCCAGACCTTGTGCATCTGTCCTTCTCCGACGTGATGGGCGAGCACCTTGGACACGACCCTGAATGCATCTTTGGAATCGACCGGACGGGTAAATTCCAGCTCCGCCTTGATCTTGGCCAGAAACTCGTCGAGCGACCGCATCTTCTCGGGAGCTTTGGAAGGCTGGTATTGGTCATAGAAGGCGCCGCGCACCAGGATCGGAAGCTGCGAGCCGAGGTGGGCTGCAAGATCGGGTTGCATACGGTCGCGCAGGGCGTGCAGCACCGCTCCGAGAACGTGCCAGGCGACCTGCCGATCCGGTCCGATCTCGTCCATGATCTCGTCGAGCCAGATGTTCGTGGTCTGCAGTGTCTTGTCGAATACGTCGAGTCCGGTGGCGTTCATCGAAAATCCTCCTTCCGTTCAAATCCGACTAGGCTGTTGTGACCAAACAGCCGTACCTGCCCGTTGTTCCCCGATGCGTATGTCCTGGTGCGCATTCATTGTCGGAGGTTCCGTTGCAAGGGGATTCGGGCCGGCTTTTTGCCGCTGTTTTTTCGAGCGCCTTTCTTGGCCGGCGCCCGGAACATCCTCATGGGTGGACGAGTTTTGTTTGCTGCCGCCGATCGCATGGCGACGAGTGATGCAGACACGAAAACAGGAGAAGAACCATGGCACATCACGATTTGGCGCCCAGGACGCCATCGCGCAGCCTCTACCCGTCCGCGCGAGACCCACTCACGTCATTCCACCGGCAGATCGATCGCCTGTTCGACGACTTCTTTGCGCCAATGGCCGAAGCGACTACGGCCGGCGATCTTTGGCCGAGCGTCGACGTACATGAAACAGACCAAGCCTATAAGGTCACCGCCGAATTGCCGGGGCTCGAGCAGAAGGATGTTGAGCTTAAGCTGCGCGAGAACACCCTCTCCATTACGGGCGAGAAGCGTTCGGAGCACAAGGAAAGCGACCGCGGCCAAACCTACAGCGAACGCAGTTATGGCCGGTTTCAGCGGACGATCCCCCTGGAAGCGGAGATCGATGCCGACAAAGTGCAGGCCACTTTCAGGAACGGCGTTTTGACTGTCGAGCTTCCGAAGAATCCCGCCGCAAAGGACAAGACACGGCGCATAGAAGTGAAAGCGCGATAGCCAAACTGAATGCTGCCTGACAAGCGGCGTTCACCCCCGAGGGAGGGGAGAACGGCGAGCACGGCAACCGCTCAGGCGAGCGTCTAGCGCCGGGGATCGTCCGTCGGCTCGGAAACGCCTTCGAGTGCGATCTTGGCGGCTTCCTCATCGGTCCGCCCGAGGTCGGCCAGGGCAATGACGCCGACGAGGCGCTTGTCATGGTTGATCACCGGAAGGCGACGCACCTGATGCTTGGCCATGATCTTGGCCGCATCGGTAATGTCGGCGTCGTCGAAGCACCAATAGACATGCTCGGACATGACCTCGCGAACGGTCGTGTTGCCGGCTGAGCGCTCCTCGGCGACGCCGCGCATCACGATGTCGCGGTCCGTCACCATGCCGACCAGCCTGTCGTTCTCGCCGACCGGAAGGGCGCCGAGATTATCGGCCCGCATTTTCCGAGCGGCATCCCTGATTGTCGTGTTCGGGCCGACCAGTTCGGTCCGACGGCTCATGATCTCCTGAACTTGCATGGGATATTCCTTCCCTGACTGCTGAGGCAACAAGTCGCCAGACGCGCCTGTTGCCGCGCATCGCGAAATCGCCGGACGATATGGATCGCTATCTTCGATCTTCCCGATCCGCGTTAACGCGTGCGGGTGCCGGCACCTCGCGATCGAAACTATTCTTGGAACGTCCAGGGCAGCGAGCGAGTTCCAAAGTGGTACCGGTGCCTCAGCCATCCCACGGGATGTGGCCGCAGGCTGGTGAAAAAACATCCACCGGGAAAAACAGATGCACGCGGATTGAAGGTCATGGCAATCATCTTTTCAGATCGCCGCGAGGCCGGGCAGCGACTCGCCGGGGAGCTCGTTCGCTTTGCCGGCCGCGACGACGTGATCGTATTGGCGCTGCCCCGAGGCGGCGTGCCGGTCGGCTACGAGGTCGCGCAGGCACTCAAGGCACCGCTCGACGTCTTCGTCGTGCGCAAGCTCGGCGTCCCCGGTCACGAGGAACTGGCCATGGGGGCGATCGCGCCCTCAGGCGTACGTGTCCTGAACGACGAAATCGTCAACGGTCTCGCGATCCCGCCACATGTTATCGACGCGGTCGCCGCAAAAGAGGAAAAAGAGCTTCTGCGCCGCGAGCACCTCTATAGGAACGGGCGACCCCCACCGCAGTTGAATGGACGAACCATTATCCTCGTGGATGACGGGCTTGCGACCGGATCGACCATGCGGGCCGGGATCAGGGCGCTGCGAAAAAACCACGCCGCCTATATTGTCGCGGCCGTTCCCGTCGGTAGTCCCGACACTTGCGACGCGATGCGGGCGGACGCCGACGAGGTCGTTTGCGCGACGACACCGGAGCCGCTGCTCGGTGTCGGGCGCTGGTACGTGGATTTCTCTCAGACGAGCGATGAAGAGGTCCGTGCGCTGCTCGCCAGGTCCGTGCCCAAGCCTGCCGCTTCCGACGAGGAGTTGGCTGGGCACGCGAGCGCGGGTCCGGCGGACGGCACCAGATCGCAATAGCGGAAGTTGGATATGGACCGGAATAGCGAGCACGTCGTGCATGTTCCCGCGGGGCCTGTCGCCCTTGAGGGCAATCTTTCGCTGCCCCCGGATGCTCGCGGCCTTGTGCTCTTCGCCCATGGCAGCGGCAGCAGCCGCCACAGCCCGCGCAACCGCTACGTGGCGGGAAGGCTGAACGAGGCGAACCTCGCCACCTTCCTCGTCGACCTGTTGACGGCCGAAGAGGAGCGGATCGACCAGGTCACGGCCGAGTTGCGATTCGATATCGGACTGCTCGCCGACCGGCTGGTCGGCATCACCGATTGGCTCGGCGCCTCGCCGGACACGTCGGGGTTGCTTCTTGGCTATTTCGGCGCGAGCACGGGCGCCGGCGCCGCCGTGGTTTCGCGTGGTGGCCGGCCCGATCTTGCAGCGCTCGCCCTGCCGCGCGTCCGGGCGCCGACCTTGCTCGTCGTCGGAGGCGCGGACACGCAAGTGATCGCGCTCAACCGCTCGGCGCTGGCGGCGCTTCGTAGCGAGAAGGAGCTCGCCATCGTCCCTGGCGCGACACATCTGTTCGAGGAGCCCGGTGCCCTGGACGAAGTCGCGGATCTCGCTACCCAATGGTTCTTGCGCCATCTGATTTCGGACAGATCGGCGTCGACGTCCTGACAGCTGGGGCTTGGATCACCCGTCCCGGGATCATTTGCGTCCTCAACGCGTTATGATCCTCATAAGACAGCGCGCAGCTGCAACCAGAATGGCTGTCGCAACCCGTATGTGGGAGAAAGACAATGCCGGACAAGAAAACCATCGAGAAGGCCCGAAAGGACAAGCGCGAGGGCAAATCGCCGAGCACGCAGGCCGGCGAGTTCGTGCACGAGGAGATCGATAAGATCCGCCGCGGTGAGCACGGCGCGCGCTCGACCCAGCAGGCCATCGCCATCGGGCTTTCCGAGGCAAGACGCGCAGGCGTAGACCTGCCCCCGCCCAAAAAGGGCAAGGTGAAGGAGAGCACGCGCAAAAGCGCCGAATACGCCTATGAGGCCGGCCAGGGCGAACGCAAGCCGAAACGCCGCCCGCGGATCTCGAAAGCCGTCTCCAAGGTGCTCGAGCACGAGCCGAAGAGCACGGCATCGCACGAGGCGCTGGCGCAGCAGGCCAAGCGTGCGGCCTCGCGCCGGACGGCTGAGGAGCGCTCGGCAGCCGCAAAGAAAGCCGCCGAGACGAAAGGCGCCAGCGGAAGGAAGGCGGCGGCGCAGAAGGCCGCCAGAACGCGGGCACACCACGCATAGTTCAAGACGGCAGTTCGCCTCCAGGAAACCCGATATGGAGCCACGGGCCGCCGCCAGCAAAGGCAAGACGTCGACAAGGCCGCCGCCGATAAACGCCTATTCCTCCCAGACACCTTCCCGGCGCAGATCGTCCATCGTGCGCGAAATGCCTTCGCGCAAGATCGACACCATGTCGTCGATCTGCTCGCGCGTGATGATCAGCGGGGGCAACATTACGCACATGTTGATCAGCGGCCTGACCAGCAGGCTGAGCTCGTGGCAATGCGCGTCGATCCCGGTCGGCAGCTCGATCCGCCTGGCTTATGACCCTGAGGCTCTGATGGCGATGGCCGACTGAATAATTTTTAGCGCAGCAATGCGGCCGGCGACGATGGCGCCCTCGACGTAGCCCGGAAATGATGGCGACAGCTCCGACGAGGCGAAATGGATCGGCGGCGCGCCGGCGCGGATGATGCGTTCGGCATAGGTTGCCGTCGCATCGACGATAAGGTCGCTGTAGCCGCCACCGCTCCAGCGATCGTCCGTCCAGTCACGATAGCTGAGATCGGAGAAGCCGGCCGCCTCGGCGCCGAGCGCTTCCTCCAGTTTTGACGTCACCTTGGCGCGCAGTGCCGCCTCGCCCAGTTCGCGCCAGCGCCGGGCCAGCGGCCCGCCGATGAAGACGACAAGTGCTGGATGAGCCTCGTCATTGCTGGCATCGCAAGCAAAAAGCCCGTGCGGGTCGCGCCACATCACCATGCCGCTCAAGCCCCTGTCGCGCCAGAAAGCCTTGGGATAGCGCACCAGCAATTTGATCACCACGCCGCTTTGCCAGACGCCGAGAGCTCTCTCCAGCGCAGCCGGCAATGGCGGCACGAAATCCACTTTCGAGGTCATCATCGGCGGTACGGCGACCAGTACCGCTCGTGCTTCGATCGCGCCGGCAGGCGAAACGACGCGAACCCCTCCCGGCCCGTGCTCAATGGCCTCGACAGCTGTGTTCAGCCGCAGTCGATCGCCAAGATCCCGCGCAAGATCATCTGCCAGCGAATGCATGGTTTCGCGCACGAAATACTGCAGCTCCGACACTTCGTTGATGATGCGGCGGTCATTGTCGATGACGTACCACAGCGGCAGCTTTTCCATTGCCAGGCACCAAAGGCCCTCAATCAGCGAATGAAAGGCCGCCTTGGCTTCATCAGGATCGTTCTGGCGATCGAGCCATGCGGCGACGGTCAAACCGGCAATGGCCGGATCGTTCGGTGCGATCGCGTTCATCCGCTCGCGTATTTGCATCGCGGTGCCGTACGTGTGCTTGGCTTGCGCCTCGTTCATCCGCGGCTGGGTGATGAATTCGCCGGCGAAATGCGTCTCGACCAATGTCTTGCCGCGCGCCCGCAGCAGCGCCATCACTTCCGGCATATCTTCGCACAGGAACTGACCGCCGCTGTCGACCCGCTCGCCGAGGCCATTCGGCATGGCTTCGACGCGTCCGCCGACGCGATGGCGGGCTTCGAGCAGCACGAAATCGACGCCGGCCTTCTTCAGCTCAAGCGCTGCCGAAAGGCCGGTGAAGCCGGCGCCGACGACGACCACATCGGCTCGTTCGATCTCGGAGTTCAATAGCCGGCCTTGATCTTCTCGAATTCCGCGATCATCCGCTGTTTGAGTTCCGGCGCCACCGGCAGCGGATGGAAGCCGGGGTCCTCGTAACGGGACTGGTCAAACAAAACGAGGTCCTTGTCCGGCCCCAGCGCTGCAGCCGAAGCCACCAGCGCTCTCAGAGGTCGCGTCAATGTCTTCATTGCTGTTCCATCCTCTTTGATTGTTTCACGCCGGCTTGGCAGCGCTGGCTGCAGATCTCGGATAGTGCTTGGGGAATGCCGCAGACAGGAATTCGTTCGCGGCCTGCAGCGCCGTCTCGCGTGTGGTGTCTTCGGTGTCCATCATCAAACGCAGCCACAGACCATCCAGCATGGCGCTGAGTGCCAGCGCCATGACTTGTGGCTCATAGGCATAGCGGCCGCTCTTCTGGAGCGCCGCGCAAAGATCGATGAAGATGTTTTGGTAGACGGCATCGCGTGCGCTGCTCAGCGCCTGATATTTCGGCCGCGATTTGGCCTCCCCCCAGAAGGCACACCAGGCAGCAAGCTTGCGCTTGTTGCAGATCGAGCGGTCGAAATCGGCCGCGACCAATGCCTGCAATTGACGGGCAGGGTCATCGCCGGCCTTTTGCAAGGCGCTGCGCCAATGCGCCGAATACTCGTCATACATGTATTGCAAAGTGGCGACGAGCAGCTTCTCCTTGCTCTCGAAATGGAAATTGACGATGCCGCGCGATAGGCCGGCGCCGTCTGCGACGTCGGCCATCGTCGTCTCCGAAAAGCCGCGCTTGGCCAGTGAATCGATTGTCGCTTCGATCAGTTGAAGCTGCCTTGTCTCTTTCGACGCCTTGCGGCCGCGCTTTTCGGGGTCGCTTTTTCGAGCCGGTTCGAGGAGGGCTTCGCGCGCCTCTGTCGTCTTCATCGGGGTGATAGTCTCCAGCGGTGATGGTCTCCAGCATCGCCGGCTAGCCGACCGGCTTTCGGCCCCGAAGATCAGTGGAACGGTGCTCGCCACTGTCAAGCAACTTCTGCATGGCTGCCAAGTTCCAATGTTCACGTCGAGATAGGGATCCTTGGAGAAACCGAGGTCGAAGGCACCGTCGGCGAAAGGTAGCGACCCGGCGATGCGTGGACCAGATTTGCGCCCCCGAGCCGCCTGCAGCGGACCTCTGCGTCGAGATCCATCCCAGGCGCGAGCTGCGGTATCACAAGCTGATGAAGCGTGCCAAACTGGTGCCGCGGCCGTTCGTCAGGCTCGATCGCCGCACCGCCAATCCACCCGCGGATTTCTGAGCATGTCCGACGAAACCGAACGTCATGAGGAAGACGCCGAAGCCGCCGAACAGTGGCAGCTGGTCAACACGCCGCTCGGCGAAAAATGGTCGGGCCGCACCCGCTATGCCGCGGCCATGTTCTTCTACAAACGCGGCGAGATGAACGCCGAGACGCTCGAGGTCTACCGCATCTGCGCGCGGCTGGATTCGACGGATCCGCTACCGATCATCCGCGACCGCGGCATTGGCCAGGACTGGCTTAAACGCATGGGTTTCGAATAGTCCGCCCCCAAATCGCGTTCCGGTCAAGCCGGCATCACCCGCTCAGCCGATGGTCTTTTCCAGCACGCCGAGCCAATTGCGATAGGCGATCTTCTCGATCAGCGCGCGCCCGAAGCCGCGTGCCGCGAACGCGTCGAGCAGTCTTGGCAGGCCGGCAACGTCGCCTATCGCGGCCGGGATCATGGCGCCGTCGAAATCCGAGCCCAGGCCGACGCCGTCTTCGCCCAATGCCTGCAGCAGCGAATCGACATGGCGCACCATGATGTCGAGGCTGGTGTCGGCGTTCATCCTGCCGTCCTCACGCAGGAACCCGGTGGCGAAGTTCAGCCCGACCATGCCGCCGGAGTCGCGGATCGCGCCGAGCTGCCATTCGGTGAGGTTGCGCGAATGGCCGCAGATCGCGTGCACGTTGGAATGGGTCGCGACCAGCGGTGCGTCGCTGATCTCGACGACGTCGCGGAAACCTTTTTCGTTGAGATGCGAAAGATCGATCATGATCTTCAGCTGGTTGCAGGCTTTCACCAGCGCCTTGCCGGCATCGGTCAGCCCTGGTCCCGTATCGGGCGACGACGGGAAGCGGAACGGCACGCCGTGGCCGAAGGCATTGGGACGGCTCCAGACGATGCCGAGCGAGCGCAGGCCGGCTGCGTGGAGAACGTCGAGCAGGGTGAGCTCAGGGTCGATCGCCTCGACCCCTTCGATATGGAACACCGCCGCAATCGAGCCTTGCGCCATCGCCTTCCTCACATCGCCGGCGCTGCGGCAGACAGTAAGTGCCGAAGCCCGCTCCAGCCTGAACAGGATCGAGGCCATCGCTACGGTGGAGTTGAGCGCATCGGCGCGCGGAATCTCGGGTGGCAAGGGCTCGCTGTCGCTCGGCGCCAGCGGCACCGCGCCGCGTTTGGATTTCTCGACAGGCGGCGGGAAGATCGCAAACATGCCGCCGGCAAACCCGCCTTTCTTCGCGCGCGGCAGGTCGATATGGCCACCCGGCGTCCCCTCGACGAACAGCTTTTCGACGTCCGCATCCTTCGACTGGTAGAGCCTGAGCAGCGTGTCGTTGTGGCCGTCAAAGACGGGAACGAGATCGGATTCGGTCATGGAGGGCCATTCGGTTGAAGTGGTCGGGCCGCGGACGGCGAGCCGGTTGCTGGCAATACTTAGGCAAGGTTGGCGCTCCGCGCAAATCCCGTATGTTTGCCCCCTTGCGTTTGTACGCCCCCAATAGCCAAAAGGGGCACGCGGTAAAGCCGCGCACCCCTTCTTTCGACATTCGTTGAGGCTGTGCCTTACCGCTTCAGCACGTCCGCCCATTCCGGATGGCGGCGGAACTGAGCATTGGCGAACGGGCAAAGCGGGATGATCGTCTTGCCCGCCGCACGTGCATCCTCGACGGCACGGCTGACCAGGCGAAGCCCCGCGCCCTGGCCGCGAAATGCATCCGGCACCTCGGTATGGTCGATGATGATCTGGTGCTCGCCGATCTTGGTGAAGGTCATCTCCGCCTCGGCGCCGACCGGCCCACGCAGGAGGTAGCGGCCCTTCGAGCCGCGGTCCTCCAGTTCAATCTCCGGCAATAGGTCAGACATGGCTTGCGGTCCTTTCATCCGACGCCACGGCGAACAGTCGCCGCGCCGCCTCGATCTCGCTCGGCCGCACCTCATGGCCGCCGTCATGCCACTCGACTGTGACATCGGCGCCATCGGCGCGCAAATAGGCTTCGAGCCGCGCCGTCAAATCAGGCGGACAGATCGGGTCCCGCCTGCCGGCGGTGACCAGGATGCGGCCGCCGCCAAGGCTGCCCTTGACCTTCGGCTCGAACGGAATCAGCGGATGCATCAGCACCGTTGCGTCGAACAGCGATGGTTCGGCAAACAGCACCGAGGCCAGGATGTTGGCGCCGTTGGAGTAACCGAGGCCGAGCACCGAAGATGGCCTTGCCGCCTCGACATGCGCCTTGACGAGGCCGGTCATCTTCTCTGTCGCTCGCGCGAGATCGCCCATGTCGTAAACGCCCTCGCCGGTCCGGCGGAAGAAGCGTGCGGCGCCTTGTTCCGAGACATCGCCGCGCGGAGCGACGATCGTCGCTTGCGGCGCGAGATCGCGTCCAAGCGACAGAAGCTGGGCCTCGTCGCCACCGGTGCCATGGAAGACGAAGAGCAACGGTCCGCCCGGCGAACCGGGCAGCACTTTGTGAATATACGAATCCTTGCTCATGACCTTGCCCTCAGTCTTCCAGTTTCTGCAGATGCTGCTCGAGATAGGGCCGCAAATGCTGGTGTTGCGACGGCAGCTTCAGCGCCTCGCCAAGATGGGCGGTATCCTCGTCGCGGTCGAAGCCCGGCTCGTTGGTGGCAACTTCGAACAGCACGCCGCCCGGTGTGCGGAAGTAGATCGCCCAGAAATAATCGCGGTCGATCACTGGCGTCACCTGATAACCTGTATCGAGGAGTGCTTTGCGCACTTCGAGCTGCTTGGCGCGGTTCTCGACGGCGAAAGCGACATGGTGGACCGAGCCGGCGCCGAGATTGGCGAAGCCGGCCCCTGGCAGCGATTCGATATCGACGACGTCGGCGCCGTTGCCGTTCTTCACCGCCAGCCGCCTGATGTTGCCGGACTTGTCGACCTCTTCATAGCCCATGAATTTCAGCAGCTCTTCGGTGGCGCCGCCATCTTTCAGCCTCAGCGACACCGAGTGAAAGCCGCGGATCGCCTCGTCGGTGGGAATGCCACCCTTGGCCCATGGCGCACGGCTGTCCGCTCTGTCCTCGACCAGCGCAAACCCGTCGCCGTCGGGACCGGCGAACGCAAGACGCTTCTCGCCGAACGTCTCCCCGCGGGACAGCCCGGTGACACCTTGCTCGGCAAACCGTTTCTCCCAATAGCCGAGCGTGCCCTCGGGCACCGAGTAAGCGGTGGTACCGACTTCGCCGACTCCATGGCGGCCTTTGCCGATGTTCGGGAACGGGAAATAGGTCATCACCGAGCCGGGCGTGCCGACCTCGTCGCCGTAATAGAGGTGGTAGACGTCGGGTGCGTCGAAATTGACCGTTTTCTTGACCCGGCGCAGGCCGAGCGTACCGGTGAAGAATTCGTTGTTCTGGCGTGCATCGCCGGCCATCGAGGTGACGTGATGCAAGCCCTTGACCTGGTCGAGCATGTTTCTGCTCCTTCCCTTGTGCTGGTGCGGCCCTTGCCGCTGTCCACGCAAATATGAGGATCCGCCTCCTGGCCGCAAAGGCGGCAAACACAGAATGGACTGTGCTGTTAAAGTGAACGATCAAGCAGGTTTTGTTCACCATTCGGCGAACCGGACCGGCTTGCATACTCGCCGAAATTGCGCTCCATGAATGACGCATGTAGCCAGCGTGAGGATACCGCGGTTGACGGGAAAACGCCCCAACATTCTCCTGATCACCTGCGACCAATGGCGCGGCGACTGCCTGTCAGCTGCTGGGCACAAGGTGGTAAAAACGCCGAACGCCGACGCGCTGGCTGCCGAGGGCGTTCTGTTCCCGAAGCACTATGGCGGCGCCGCACCTTGCTCGCCGGCGCGCGCCTGCCTCTACACCGGCCTCTACCAGATGAACAATCGTGTTTGCCGCAACGGCACACCGCTCGATGCCCGCCACGGCAACATAGCGCTCTGGGCGCGCGCCCTTGGCTATGATCCGACGCTGTTCGGTTATACCGACATGGCGCGCGACCCGCGCACGCTGGCGCCTGGCGACCCGCAGCTGAAGAGCTATGAAGGCGTGCTGCCCGGCTTCACCGTGCGCCAGCTTCTGCCCGAGCACCAGAAGCCCTGGCTGTCATGGCTCAAGGCGCGCGGCGTCGATGCCGGCGCCGGCTCCCCCGCCATTCACCGCCCGGTGGGCGAAATCCTGGAAAACGACGGCGCGATCAGCAACGCTCCGCCAATCTATTCGAACGACGAGACGCCGTCCGCCTTCCTGGCCGGCGAATTCATCCGCTGGCTCGGCGAGCAGGAGCGCGATACGCCCTGGTTCGCGCACCTTTCCTTCATCAGCCCCCACCCGCCCTTCATCGTGCCGGCGCCTTACAATACCATGTACGATCCGGCCATCGGTCCAGCTTTTGACCGCGCCAAAAGCTGGCAGGCCGAAGCAGCAAGCCACCCCTACCTCGCCTTTGAATTTGACCGGCAGGAACGGTCGAAATTCCGCCCGGGCTCGGGGGGCAAGGTGCGCGACTGGGGCGACGATAATTTTCGCCGCATCCGGGCGCTCTATTACGGCATGATCTCGGAGGTTGACGCGCAGCTTGGCCGTGTCTGGCAAGCGGTCAAGGCAGCCGATGCATGGGACGACACCGTCATCGTGCTGACCTCCGACCACGCCGAGATGATGGGCGACCATTTCATGCTGGGCAAGGGCGGCTTCTTCGACGGCAGCTTCCATATTCCGCTGATCATTCGCGATCCGCGCCGCCGCAAGGCTGCCGGCAGCAGTGTCGACCGCTTCACCGAGGCGGTGGATTTGGCACCGACCTTGCTCGCGCTCACTGGCGGCGAAGTGCTGCCGCATCTCGACGGCCGCTCGCTGGTCCCTTTCCTGGACGCCACGGAGCCGGACGATTGGCGCGATGCGGCGCATTGGGAATTCGATTTCCGCTCGATCGCGGATGGTGATGCAGAACGGTATTTCGGCATCGGTCCGCGTCAGTGCAATCTCGCCGTCATCCGCGCGCAAAAGTTCAAATATGTGCATTTCGGCGGCGGCCTGCCGCCCTTGCTCATTGACCTGGAGAAGGATGCCGGCGAGCTGACCAACGTCGCTGACGATCCAGCCTATCTGCCGTCGCGGTTGGAATTTGCCGAGAAATTGCTCGCCTGGCGGGCCGAGCATCTCGACCAGTCCCTGGCGCTCGCCGAATTGACGGACAATGGTGTTGCCGGCCATGTCGCCGGCTTTCCCTAGACATAAGCAAAACCCGCGCCGTTGCCGGCGCGGGCTTCTTTGTCGGCCTGTGTGCAGCTTAACGCATGATCATGCGCTGTTTGTCGCGATTTTGCGCATAGGTGGCCTTGTCGTAGGGGGCCTGCGCCTCAAGCTGCTCCTTGGTGAAGTTCGTGTAGAGATAGCGCTTGCCGTTCTTGTCGGTCATGAATTTCAGGTTGTCCATGCCGACCGCCACCTCCTTCTCGCCGACGCCAAGGAAGCCGCCGACGTCGATGATGACTGCGTCGACCTTCTTGTCGCTGCCCAGCACGATATCGCCAATTTCGCCGACGTTGACATCGTTGGCGCCGTAAACGGTTGTTCCAACCAGATCCTCGGCCCGGATTTCGCCCATCGGCATTTCGGTTAGCGTCGACTTGTCGATCGACCCGGTCTTGGTCTGGTCGGCCGCCGAGTTAGCCGGAGGCGCCGCTGCCGGAGCGTTTTGAGCCGTCTTGCTGGCTTGGTCAGTGTTGTTGGTCGTCGCGGTGTTGCTGGCCGTCACGGTAGGCGTGACGGTGGCGGGCGCAGTAGCCGCGGCAGTGGTTGCCGGGGCCGGATCATAGGCCTTGCGGTTGAAGTCCGGCTGCGCCTGCAGCTCTTCCTTGGTCGTTTGCGCAACCAGCCAGCGATCGCCGTTTCTTTCGGCCCATTGCGCCTTGTCAAAATCATAGGCGACGTTCTTTTCGCCGATGCCGAGGAAGCCGCCGACACCGATGATCAGCGATTGCGCCTTGGCTTCCTTGTTGATGACGATGTCGTTCACGTCACCGATGTTTTGGGCGTCGTCGCCGGTGCCGTTATAGACGGTCTCGCCGATGATATTGGTGGCGAGATTGCCTTCGGCGCGCTTGACTGGCTCAGCCGGCGCGGCAGGCGCAGGGGTTGTATTTTGCGCGCTGGTGGAAGGGGCGGCAGGCACCGCATTATCGGCCGAAGCTGGTGGCGGCGGCGGATCGTAAGGTCTCCGGTCGAAATCCGGCTGAGCCGTCAACTCATCCTTCGTCGTCTGCGCTATCAGCCAACGGTCGCCATTTCTTTCGGCCCATTGCATCTTCTTGTAGTCGAAAGCGACGTTCTTGGTTCCTATGCCAAGAAAACCGCCAACGCCGATGACGACGGATTTTACCTCGCCGCGCTCGTCGAAGACGATATCGCTGATGTTGCCGATATTCTGGGCATCATCGCCGGTGCCATTATAGACGGATTCGCCGATGATGTTGGTGGCAAGGCTGCCCTCGGCACGTATCGCCGGAGCGGTATCCTCGGCGGCGGGTGGTTGCGCCGGCGCCGGGGTCGTCGCCGATTGCGCAAATGCACCCGTCGCAATCAATGTTGCGACTGCTGTCGTGGTTAAAAGGGTGCGGATCATCTTAGTGTCTCCTCGTCGGTGATTTCGTGCACGCCCTGCCCGCCTGGCGTCACTGCGGGCGCAGCGTCTTCTGCATGTTCACAACGTTGTGACCACACTGTTGTTCCGAAAAAAGCCGTGGTGCACCCGGTGCGATGTCGATGGTTCTCGGATTCGCCGCGCTGGTCGAAAGGAACATTTTCCCGGCCGCCCCGTTCCACTCCCGGCTGGGGCCCGTCCCGGCCCGATAGGTGCTGGAAAATGGAACGGCCATGCGGTTTGCAGCGGTGCTGAACAAGGACGGGGGCACCCTGCGCACCATCGATCTTCAGGCCTTCGCCAGTCGGATGCGCGGCACGCTTGAGACTGCCGGCCACTCGATCGATATCGAAATCGTCGCCGGCAAGGATATCGTCGCCACGCTGGACGGCGTAGCTTCCAGGCGCGGCATCGATGTCGTGCTGGCTGGCGGCGGCGATGGCACCATTTCGGCCGCGGCAGCCCGTTTGATGAATGGGGAGAAGGCGCTGGCAATTCTGCCGGCTGGTACAATGAACCTTTTTGCGCGCGGCCTCGGTATTCCGCAGACGCTCGATGCGGCACTGAAATCGTTTGCCGACGGCGAGGTGATGGCGATTGACATTGCAACCGCCAACGGCCGGCCTTTCGTGCATCAATTCTCGATCGGCATGCACGCAAGGATGGTGCAACTGCGCCAGAAGATGGAATTCGGCTCGCGGCTGGGGAAGATGCGTGCCTCGGTGCGAGCCGCTTGGGCAACGATCAACAACCCGCCGGCGATGAACGTAACGCTGACGATCGGCGAGGCCGAGATCAGAACCCGGATCACCGGTATCGGCATCACCAACAATCTGTTCGGCGAGGGCCACCTGCCCTACGCCGATGATCCTGCAGGCGGCGTGCTGGGCATCTATGTCACCGTGGCACGGCGGCGCGGCGAATTGATCAGGTTCCTCTTTGACGTCGCCCGTGGGAAATGGCGCGGCAACGAGCATGTCGAAATCCATCAGGCAAACCGCGCCATTTTGAAAATCCATTCGACCAACAGGAAAGTTCAGGCCGTCATGGACGGCGAACTGGTAAAGCTCGATCGCGAGACGACCGTCGAAATCCATCCGCGCGCGTTGAATGTTCTCGTCCCGGCGCGCGCCGCCGAGGCAAGGGTTGCCTGACGTGGGATGCGTGATGCGAGCTGGCACGGGCGATGGAGAGAACTTAGCCGCTGGGCGTGTTGCCCTGTTCGGTCTTCGGCGTCTCGATCATCCAGCCGTATATTTCGGCGACGCCCCAGGCGATAAAAGCCAGCAACAGCGCGGCGATCAGGATACGAAGGACATGCCGACCCCGCCCCCCTTGACGGGCTTTGTTTTCAGGAATGATTTTTGGCATTGTCTGGCTCCATATTTGGCGCCGGCAGGCATAACTAGCGGGGCGTTGGCTGGTAACGGTCCCCCGCCGCGAAAGTTCCGGCTCTGCAAGGCGGCAAACCGGTCGGTTGGCCTGACCAATCAGCGGAGCCGGCCACCGGGGGCATAGTGGACGACAATAGCCAGAAAACGCCGGGCCTGCCGGCCGATATTCGCCGTGTGGTGGGCGCCGCGGACCGCCTTGCCGTGCTGCACGGCCTCGACGCGCTGGACAGGGCTGCCGACCCCGATTTCGATCGTATCGGCGGTCTTGCCGCTTCGGCGATGCAAACGCCTGTCGCACTGATCACGCTGGTCGATGCCGAGCGGCAGTGGTTCAAGTCCTGTATCGGCCTCGACGAGACCGAAACCGCAACCGAGACATCGTTCTGCGCCTATACCATCGCAGCCGGCAACGTGCCGATGGTGGTGGTCGATGCGGCGGCGGATCCGCGGTTCAAAGCCAATCCGCTGGTCACCGGCGAGCATCATATCCGCTTTTACGCAGGCGTCCCGATCGTAATCGACGGCGCGCTGATCGGCACGCTGTGCGTGCTCGACCGGAAGTCGCACGCACGTCCCTCCTCTGTCCAGCTCGACCAGCTGTCGGCGCTGGCTGGACTCGCCGCCAGCCTGTTCACGCTGAAGGATGCAACACGTAGCGCGGCGATAGCCAAGGCCGCACTGGTTCGAGAGGAAAAGCGGCGCGCTATCGCGCTCGACGCGGCTTCGCTTGCCAGCTGGGCATGGGATATCCGCAGCGACATGATCGACTGCGATGTCCTGCTGTCTGAATTGTTCAACCTGCCGAAGTCGAACCGGCTGAGGGCGCGCGACATCCTGACCGCCATCGACCCGCGCGACGTTCACCAGACCGAAACACGCTTTCGCGACGCGCTGACCGGCAGCGACGACTATTTTGGCGAATACCGTGTCAAAGGCCTCGATCCGCCGCGATGGATCGCAACGCGCGGCCGCGTCATAGAGCGCGACGGCGAGGGCAAGCCGACGCTGATCTTCGGCGTCAACTACGACATTACCGAACGCAAGCTTGGCGACGAACGTCAACGGCTGTTGCTGCGCGAGCTCAATCACCGCGTCAAGAACACTTTGGCAACCGTACAGGCGCTGGCGACGCAGACCGTTCGCCACGCCCGCCAGCCAAGCGAATTCCTCGAAGCCTTCAGCGCCAGGCTGCAGGCACTGGGCGTTGCGCACAGCATGCTGTCGGACCGCGAGTGGCGCGGCATCGGCATCCGCGAGCTGGTGCAGATCGAGGTAAGGCCGTTCCAAGCCGCCGGACAATCGCGAATGGCGATCTCCGGCGCCGATGTCCTGCTCTCACCCGACCAGGCAGTCGGGCTCGGACTGATCCTGCATGAACTGGCAAGCAACGCACTGCAATACGGGTCGCTCTCGGTTTCCTCCGGAAAGGTCGATCTCGATTGGAAGGTACAAGGCAGGAAGGGTGCACGGCGTCTGTTGCTGGCCTGGCGCGAAAGCGGCGGCCCGCGGGTTGCGCCGCCCGAACGCCATGGCTTCGGCTCGATCTTGATCCGCCGCAGCCTCGCCAAGGTCATTTCCAGCGAGGTGACCCACGAATTCCGGCCGGACGGCGTGGTCGCCGAAATATCGATTCCGCTCGAAGATTTGTGACGCCAGCATTTTGCGACCGGGCGCCAGAATCGTTTGCCCCGAACTATTCCTCCGAACTATCCCGTTTGCCGGTATCCGGATCATCGGAGCCGCGGTTCACGTTCTCGCGGTAGATGGCGTAGGCAGCGAGTGCTATCGCCGGGCCGAGAATGGCGCCCAACCCGCCCTTCGCCAGGCCACCTTTGCCCTTGAGCAGCGCCGGCAGCACGGCGAGTGCCGCAGTGATGCCAATAGCCTTCATGTCGGCGCTGCGTCGCTTCGCCCGGCGCCTGGCGCGCGAGCCGGCCGACATCCGGTAGACGAGCAGGATGAGACCGGCGATTGCCAGAAAGCCGATCCCGAAGCTCAGGGAAGCTGCCATCGGCCCATAGCGGGCCGCCGCCCAGATATAGGCCGCCCCGACCAGGAAGCCGAGGCCGCACAGCGCCGCGAGCGCTGCGACCGAATAGACAATCGCAGCGACGCGCGCGCGTTGCACCGCTGCAATGGTTTCGCCCGAGGCGAGGCCCGAGATCAGCGATGCAAGCATTCCCATGCGTGCAGAACTAGCGGCGCGCGAGAAGCGCGAAGAGGAATCCGACGCCTGCGGCGATCGCCAGTGAAGTCACCGGCTTTTCGCGCATATGCGCTATCATCTGCGCCTCGATGTCCCTGGCGTTGCTGCGCAGGCTGTCGAAGGCCGCCTCGCCCTGGGTTCGCAACTGCTCGACGCTTTCGGCGGCGGCTCGCCTTGCAGCTCCATAGCCATGTTCGCCGGTTTTGGCCAACAGCTTGGTAAGTTGTTCGATGTCGGCCTTCAGTTGTGCGATGTCGGCCTCAATATCGGAATTCGTGCGGGCTTCGTTCGCGGCCTTTCCTGTGGCAGTCGCCATTGCTTCACTCTCCATGCTTTTTGCTCGGTCGAAACGCCCGACAGACCCCAAGGTTCCGGCACGAACCTCTTCTAACCCTATCTCCGGCAGCGCGGGTTGCAAATGCCTTGCATGGGCCGAGGCCAACGCATCCGCGCCAGCGCGTTTTTTTAAATGACAGCATGCCAAATAACCATCATGACTTCCTCCGTTTCACGATAGAGACGCGTTTGAGGAGATATTGCTGCGTGCGCCCATCGCTTGACGGTTTGCGGATTCTTATCCTGGAAGATGAGTTCCTGATTGCTATGGATATCGAGCAGCTTTGCCGCGACTACGGCGCGCTCGATGTGGTCATCGCCCGCGATCTGACCGAGATCGAACAGCAAGACGTTGCCGCGCAGTTCGATGTGGCCATCGTCGACCTCATGCTGAGCGGCGTTTCGACGCTCCAATTTGCTTCGCGGCTGCGTGAAGCGGGCATCCCGTTCGTCTTCGCTTCGGGCTATTCGGATACCGACGAGATCAAGAAAGCTTTTCCCGGCGTCAGGCTGGTCACCAAGCCCTATTCGGGAGACGATCTCGTCGAGGCAGTGGTAACGGCCTGCAGGCGCACGCCGCTTCGCTGAGGCGCGGAGCGGTTCGAACACGCCCGCGCTTCACGCAGCCGTCGATCCCGTTACCTGAGCCGAAATTGCGTCCGGGCCATACTCGTCTTCACCGGAGATCTTCAGGATTTCCTGCAGCCGTGTGCGGGCGCGGCTGACGCGGCTCTTGATCGTTCCGACGGCGCAGCCGCAGATCTCGGCCGCTTCCTCGTAGGAGAAGCCCGACGCCCCGATGAGGATAATGGCTTCGCGCTGGTCTTCGGGCAGCAACTCGAGCGCGCCGCGAAAGTCCTCGAGGTCGAGCTGGCCGTGCTGGGCCGGATGAACGGCAAGCCTGGCCGTCATGACGCCATCGCTGTCCTGCACCTCGCGGCCACGCTTGCGCATCTGCGAATAGAATTCGTTGCGCAAGATCGTGAACAGCCATGCCTTCAGATTGGTGCCGGGCTGGAAGCTTTCATGCTTGTCCCATGCCTTGACCAATGTTTCCTGCACCAGGTCGTCGGCCTTGTCGGCGTTTTGCGTCAGCGACACGGCAAAAGCCCGCAGGCTCGGGATCGAGCCGAGCAAGTCGGTCTTGAAGCCCTGGGAGACGGCCGCCATGCCTCAGTCCTTCTTTTGTACAGGTTCGGCCTTTTCCAACTGACTGAGCAGTTGGGCGAAGCGATCCGGCACATTGTCGGAGACCAGCTCGTCGTAGTATTGTTTGAGTTTGCGGCCGATTTCTGAGTTCGGCCCAAGCGGGTCGCGGGAAGCAGCCCGGCGCCCGTTGCCAACGCCACCCGTGGTAGCTTTCGTCATGTTCTTCATTTCGCCCTTTTGTCCCAGCCTTAAGCCGCCCTTCAACACATAACGCAAGGCAAGCGGCAGCCTCGTCTGGTTGCCCAACCCCGCCCTAAACGCCAGCCCGCATACTTAGTTCCGCATGACCGGAACTTTTTCGCACAACCCGCGTTTCTAAGTTTGGGCTTGCGAACCGTTTTTAGCTGTAACATGCAATCACGTCATATGAGGGAGACGTCCGATATGAGCCTATCAGCAACCATCGCTCCGCACCTGCCGTTCCTGCGCCGCTTCTCGCGCGCGGTATCCGGATCGCAGGAGAGCGGCGACGCGCTGGTCGCCGCAATGCTCGAGGCCATCATTGCCGATGTCGACATCTTTCCGAACGCATCGACCGACCGCATCGCTCTCTACAAGGTCTTTGCCAAGCTCTTCACCTCAGTGGCCATTCGCGTTCCGCAGGAGCATGCCCAGTCGGCATGGGAACAGCGCGCCGCGGCCAATCTGAATGCAATTGCGCCTCGTCCCCGCCAAGCCTTTCTGCTGGTCGCGGTCGAAGGCTTCAGCGAAGACGAGGCGGCGGAGATTCTCGACGTCGACGAACAGGAATTCTCCGAACTCCTCGCGCAGGCGAGCAACGAGATCTCCCGTCAGGTGGCAACCGACGTGCTGATCATCGAGGATGAGCCGCTGATCGCCATGGATATCGAAGAAATGGTCGAAAGCCTCGGCCACCGCGTCGTCGGAACGGCGCGCACCCACGCCGAGGCGGTGGCGATGTTCGGCAAGGCGAGGCCAAAGATGGTGCTTGCCGATATTCAGCTCGCCGACGGCAGTTCGGGCATCGCGGCCGTCAATGAGATCCTGTCCTCGACCTCGGTGCCGGTGATCTTCATCACCGCCTTTCCCGAGCGCCTGCTCACCGGCGAGCGGCCGGAACCGGCTTTCCTCGTCACCAAGCCGTTCAATCCGGACATGGTCAAGGCGCTTATCAGTCAGGCCCTGTTCTTTGACCGGCACGCGAAAGCCGCGGCATGAAACAGCTGGCGGCCGAGCTGCGGCCGCCGGGATAGCCGATCCCTCGGATCAGATGGGCGTGATGCCGGCTCAACTCACTGGCAACCAACTGGGGCAATCAACTGGACCTTTTTCACACACCGCGGCAATTCGGGCCCTGAAGATTTTCGGCATCGTCTTTTTCGGAAAATGGTGGAACAAACGGAGGCGAATCACGTTTTCACCGCAGCATTGGAAGGAGATCGATCATGCTTTACTGGGCGCTCGTATTTCTCGTCGTGGCGATTATCGCCGGTGCGCTTGGTTTCGGCGGCATCGCTGGTACCTCGGCCGGCATAGCACAGATATTGTTCTTCATCTTTCTCGCCTTCCTGATCATATCGCTTATTGCCGGCCTGATCAGACGAGCGTGAATGCCAAGCGGCCATTCGAGCGAACACTGGAAGCCGCACCCCTCAAACGGTTTCCAGCCACCGCCGGGCAGTGTCCTCCAACGGGATGCCGCTCGGCGGACCGCTTTTTAAGGCTTGATACGAAGCTCCTCCTTTTGGAACCCATTTTTCCGCGAGCCGTTCAGCCCGACATGGGTTGAGCAAATTGACCGATGCGTTCCAGAGTCGGAAAAATGAAAGACCGCGGCCAGAGTGATGAGATCATCGCTTTGCATCCCGCCGAAAGCGGGATGCAGCTTGGCCGAGCCCTTCTCCATGCACTGCACAATGCCGGGATTTCCGTCCTGTACCAGGATCGCGAGATGAAGACGGTGTGGGCGCGTAACATGCGCGCGCCCTGGACTTCCGATGCCTCCGACAACAACGGCATCTTGCCGCCGGCGCAGGCGGAGCGTATCGGCGCCGCCAAGCACGACGTCATCGTCTCCGGCAATCCTCAACATCTCGAACTCAGCGTGCCGGCCGATGACGGCGCCCGCTGGTTTCAGGTATGGATAGACGCCGACCGCAGCGAGACCGGCGCGGTGCAGGGCGTCGTGACCACCATGGTCGAAACAACCGAGCAGAAACGCCGGGAGCAGACGTTGAAGGCGCTGCTGCGCGAAGTCAGTCATCGCTCCAAGAACCTTTTGGCCATCATACAGAGCATCGCCACCCAGACGGGCCGCTATTCCGGCAGCATTGACGATTTCCTGACGCGTTTCCGGGGCCGATTGCAGTCGCTGGCCTCCTCGCAGGACCTGGTTACGTCATCCAATTGGCGGGGAGCGGCGCTGCGCGAGCTGGTTTCCGGTCAGGTCGGCAGGTACGGCGCGGACCCCTTGCACAGTCTGCGTTTCCGCGGCGCAAATCCATATCTCAACCCCAATGCCGCCTTGCACATCGGCTTGGCCATGCATGAGCTCGCCGTCAATTCGGTCAGCTATGGCGCACTGTCGCGCAGCGACGGTTTCGTCGAGGTGACAGCCGATCTGACGGCAGCTTCCGCTGGTGAGCCTGCGCTGTCACTGACATGGGCCGAAGTGATCGGAGCCAACGACAATCAGCGCAGCGAGAAACGTTTTGGCAGCGTCGCGCTTGAACGCGTCGTGCCCACTTCGTTGAACGGAACGGCGACACTCGAAATCACCGGGAACCGCCTCGAATACCGCCTCGTCGTTCCTCACGGCAATTTCGAGACGGATTGAACGATCCGCGGTCGCCGCGAGAAGGCTTGCTGCGCGGCGCCAACCTTAACCGACTGTTCACCATAAGGTCCGATCCTGTCCGAACGTGCCGATCCGCCGGACATCGATTGAGTTTGGCACAAAATGAAAGGAATGGGCCTTGACGGCTGCCGACTTGAACAGACTGGAACAGGCCGCTCGCGTCTCGATGGGCGGTTTTCAGGATCCCGACGCGTCCGCAGCGCCCGCGCCTCGTGTTTTGCCCCTCCGTTTCGCCGCCGTCGCGCTTATGGCCGCGATCGTCCTGACCGCCGCCTCCCAGCTGATCTGATCGAGCTCGCCTCTGCTTGATCGGCTTGAAACGATGCGTCCTTGGAGATTTCCGGGTTCGTGGTAGCATCGAACGGCGCACGCCCCGAAAAAGACTATCTTAATCAACAATGAAATCGTGCGGGCAAAGGCCGTACTTTCATGCTAAATGGCGGCTGGAGCTTATTAAAGTGAGGACAAAAGTGAGGATGACTCCATGCGGAAGATGATTATTGCCATGGTTGCCGTGGTTGCGGTCAGCGGCTGCACCACCACGGAAGAGAACGTGGGTATCGGCACTGTGGGCGGCGCACTCATTGGTGGCGCTGTTGGCGGCGGCAAGGGCGCTTTGATCGGCGCTGGCGCTGGTGCGATTGGCGGTCTGCTCGTTCGCCGTCTGCAAAATGGCTACTGCCAGTACAGAGATCGTCACGGCCGGATCTACACAGCTCGCTGCAACTAGTTTCGAACTCCAGGCCACAGCGAACGCGGGGACGGGCCACCTGTCTCCGCGTTTGCCTTTTAAAGCGCTGCTGCGACGCGGCCCACGAGACGGCGTTTCAGGCCGGCAGCGGAACCTTGATTTCCACTTTCAAGCCATCTTCGCGAAAATCGCGCCTGATTGTGCCACGCAATTCGCGTGTGACGTTGAGATCGATCAGTCTGGTGCCAAAACCGCTCTTTGCCGGTGTCGCGAGCTTCTTCTGACCGGCCTCGCGCCAGTTGAGAGCCAATGTCCGGGCGCCGCCGCGGCCTTCGAGCGACCAGTCGACCTTCAGCGCACCGACTGAATTGCCGGCCTCGCCGTGCTTCAGCGCATTCGTCGCCAGTTCATGAAAGACGAGGCCGAGTGCCTGCGTCGTCTTTTCGTCAAGAAGAACCTCCGGTCCTGACAGCAGCCCTTCAGGAAGCTCGCTGCCGAACACCTGGCCAAGCTCGATGCGCAGCAGGTCGCCGAGATCGGCTTTCTGCCAGCGTGAGCGCGTCAACATATCCTGGGAAGCCGCCATCGCCTGCAGCCGGGCCGAGAAAGACGCCGAGAATTCCTGGACGTCGGTGGTGTGCGATGCTGTCTGGCGCGCGATTGCCAGCACCCGCGTGATCGAGTTCTTGATGCGATGCTTCATCTCTTGCAGCATCAGGTCTTTTTCCAGCAGGCTCTTTTCGGTCGTTTCATGAAGCAGCGAGACCGCCTCATAAGCCCGCTCCTGATAGCGGGCCACCAGCGCGATGGCGCCCGCAAGCAGCAGTCCGAACAATCCGAGCATCACCGGGATGGCGCGCGAGGAAGGTTGCGAGAAGGCACTTGTCGGCCTGAACAGGACGACCCACGGCCGGCCGGCGACGGTGATCTTGCGGGTGACCAGCAGCCTGTCGCCGAGGCTCGAAACAGGCGGCGTTTCCGACTGGAACAGCAGGTTGTCGCTGTCCACCGTGCCGTCATAGATCTCGGTGTTGACCGGCAGCAATGGTGCCCGGCTGAGCGCAGCCTGGAACAGGTCACGGGCGCGGAAGGCCGCATAAAGAAAGCCGGCAGTCGAGGATCTCGACGCGTTCACGGCGTCCGGCGCGCTTTCGACATTGAGCCGGACGAAGACGAGGAACCCGGTGAAGGTCTGCGCGGCACCCGTATCCTTGCCGAGCTGCACGAGCCCGCTGGCGTGCTGCTGGTCGTCGGCCATCGCCTTTTCGATCGCCTCGCGCTGCGCCGGCCCGGTGAACATGTCGTAGCCGATGCTGGATTTGTTGGAGGGATCCAGCGGTTCGAACAGCACGATGGGCGTACGCCACGGCAAGTTCGTGTCGGGATAGATCGGATGGCTTGCGCCGTGATCGTGCAGGACATCGCGCTCGACCGCCGCCTCGTTTCCCGTCTTCGCCAGGCGGAGGAAGCCGATGCCGCGCAGGCCGGCGAAATTATTGTCGATGTCGAGCGCTTTGAAGAAAGCCTTGAACTCGCCCTGCGAGATACCGCCATTGCGCGCGTCGAACAGCGCCCGGGTTGAGCGCAGCAGCGACAGGTCCAGGTCGATGCGGCTTTCAATCCGGTTAAGCGCGTCGTCGGCCGTCGCCTCGAATTTTATGCGGGCCGCCTCCTGGGTGGCAAAATAGGCAAAACCCGCCATCGTCAGGCTGATCAGCGCGACGGCGATGAAAGCAACGGTCGGAAAAAGCTTCTTCAATTGCGGATACGTCCCGTGGACGGTTCGGCATCTTTATGGGCAAGTCCCGACGCCAACACAATGGCGAGGCCAAAGCATGGTGACGGCTGGCATATTTTGGCGACTTGTGATTAGCCGGCTAATTCTCGTTTCATGCGGCGATCTTCAGGGCGCCCGGCCCCGGAATGGCGCCGGGTGGGCACTTGCCGAGGATAATCATGCCGAGCACTTCGTCCTGGGTGACGTCGGTTGTGCGTGCCGTGCCGACAACCCGACCGTTCTTCATGACGCAGACACGGTCGGCAAGCTCGAACACGTCGTGAATATCATGGCTGATCAGGAAGATGCCGATGCCGTCGGACTTGAGCTGCCTGACCAGTTCGCCGACCTGCGCCGTCTCTTGCGGCCCGAGTGCCGCCGTCGGCTCGTCCATGATCAGGATGCGGGCGTTGAACAGGATGGCGCGGGCGATCGCAACCGACTGCCGCTGGCCGCCTGAAAGCTTTACCACCGGCTCCTTGAAGCGTTGGAAACGCGGATTGAGCCTGCCCATCACCTTGCGCGCCTCGGCCTCCATGGCGACGTCGTCGAGCGTACCCCAGCCGGTCATCAGCTCGCGGCCGAGAAACAGGTTGGCGGCCGCATCGACATTGTCGGCCAGCGCCAGCGTCTGGTAGATCGTCTCGATACCGTACTTCTTGGCGTCGCGGGGATTGGAGATCGAAGCCTCCTCGCCGTTGACGAAAATCTGGCCCGCATCGCGCTTGTAGGCGCCGGACAGGATTTTTATCAACGTCGATTTGCCGGCACCGTTGTGTCCGAGCAAAGCCATCACCTCGCCCGGGAAAAGGTCGACAGAGGCATCGTCGACGGCGCGAATGCCGCCGAAGGCGATCGAGATGTTGCGCATGTCGATCAGCGGCGTGCCCGTGGGGGCGGTCCTGTCTGCCATGCTCGTTCTCCTCACTAGACCCGTTTGCGATAGACTGTATCGAGCCACACCGCGACCACCAGCACGGCGCCGACAACGATGCTCTGAAGCGGCGAATCGATGCCGAGCAGGACCATGCCGGATTGCAGCGACTGCATCAAAAGCGCGCCGAGCATGGCGCCAAGCACTGTGCCGGAGCCGCCGGCGAGCGACGTGCCGCCGATCACCGCCGCCGCGATGACCAGGAGTTCGTCCAGGGTCCCCAGCGCATTGGTCGACGCATTGAGGCGGGCCGATGCGATTGCCGCACTTATCGCGGCCAGCACGCCCATGATCATGAACACCTTCATGGTCACCCAGCGCGTGTTGATGCCGGCAAGTTCCGCCGCTTCCGGGTTGCCGCCAATGGCAAAGACATAGCGGCCGAAACGGGTGCGTTTGGTGATGAAGGTCATGACGATGCCGACTGCGACAGCGATCAGCACCGGTATGGCGATGCCATGGGCGATGAACAGCCCGCCTTCGGGGAGGGTGATGCCGTTCCGCTGGGCGTACTGGCGAACGATGCCGATCGGCCAGGGATAGGAATTGGCGATCCAGACAGCGCCAAGGATGGCGGCACAGGCGACAACACCGAGCAGGGTCTCCGCCCAGACGGGGCGCAGCGGAAATTTGAACCGCTTGCGCTGCGACCGGCCGTTGAGCAGCATGAAGGCGACGCCCACACAGGCGAGAATGCCGACGATCCAGCTTGCGGTTGCGCCGATCGAGCCACGCGGCCCGCCGCCCATGAGCTGGAAGGTGGCGTCGAGCGGCGCGACGGTGCGCCCGCTCGTCATCAACCATGCCATGCCGCGCCATACCAGCAGGCCGCCCAGCGTCACGATGAAGGCCGGAACCTCGAGATAGGCGATGATAAAGCCCTGGAACGCGCCGATCAGGAGGCCGAGCGCCACGCCGGCAGCCAGCGCGATGATCCATATCCAGGGATTTCCAAGCTGGAATCCCATGACGCGGATGAGGAATTCGGCCTGCGCCACGCCCATCACCATGCCGATCACGCCTTCGACGGAGCCGACAGAAAGATCGATGTTGCGCATCACGATGACCAGCACCATGCCCGTCGCCATGATCGCGACCGAGGAGGTCTGCACCGACAAGTTCCAGAGATTGCGCGGCGTGAGGAAAAGCCCACCCGAGAGTATGTGGATCCCGACCCAGATGACTAGCAGCGCGCCGACCATGCCGAGCATGCGCGTGTCGAGTTCGGTTGCCTTGAGAAATCGGGCAACGATGCCGAGCTCGGATTCACGCGCCCGGTCTGCCGTGCCGTCGACCGGCGTGTTCGAAGTTGTGTCGGTCATCTTGTTTCTCCCGCCGGGTTGCCGTCTGCCGCGGATGCCGGAAGCAGCCTAGAAGTTATCCGCCGGAAGCGGAAAAACAACTCTTCTTGAAAAAACGCCGCGGCGAGCGGCCGCGGCGTTCGGACGTCTCGGAAACGTCGGCTCAGTTGCAGACTGCAACAGTGCCCGCCGCCACGCCGGCGCAGACCTCTTCTTTCTTGATCCAGCCGGCGTCGATGACGACGTTGAGGTTATCCTTGGTGATGGCGACCGGGGTCAGGAACAGCGACTTGACGGTATTGCCGCCGGGCGTGGTGAAATCCTTCACGCCGGCAATGTCGGTCATCTGCTTGCCGTCGGCCAGTTGCGAGGCGATCTCGGCGGCGTTCTTGCCGAGCTCGCGCGCGTCCTTCCACACCGACACGGTCTGTGTGCCGAGCGCGATGCGGTTCAGCGCGGCGTGGTCGCCGTCCTGGCCCGAGACCGGAACAGATCCGGCCAGCCCTTGCGCCGTCAGCGCGGCGACGACGCCGCCGGCAGTGCCGTCGTTGGCGGCGACCACGGCATCGACCTTGTTGTCGTTCGCCGTCAGGAATTGTTCCATGTTCTTCTGGGCGTTGGCCGGCAGCCAGCCGTCGGTATAGGCCTCGCCGACATTCTTGATCTTGCCGCTGTCGATAGCGTCCTTCAGCACTTCCATCGAACCGGCAAACAGGAAATCGGCATTCGGATCGGCACCCGAGCCCTTGATGAAGACGTAGTTGCCTTCCGGCTTCACCTTGAACACTTCGCGGGCCTGCATGCGGCCGACTTCCTTGTTATCAAAGGTCAGGTAAAAGACGTCCTTGTTCTCGATCAGCCGGTCGTAGCCGACAACCGGAATACCTTCGTCCAGCGCCTTTTGCACGGCTGGCCCGATGGCTGAAGCGTCCTGGGCCAGGATGATCAGTGCGTTGGCGCCCTGCGAGATCAGGCTCTCGACGTCGGTGAGCTGCTTGCCGGGGTTGGACTGCGCGTCGGCGGAAATATACTTGTCGCCTGCGGCCTCGATGGCCGCCTTCATTGCGGCCTCGTCGGTCTTCCAGCGCTCTTCCTGGAAGTTCGACCAGGAGACGCCGATGACCTTGTCTTTAGCCTGCGCCACCGACGCCAGCGCCAGCGTCATGGCGACACCCGCCAGAATGGCGGTCGTGAATTTCTTCATCATATCCTCCCTGCGCCGCGTACGGCGTGACCAATTGGCTCAAAGACCACCTTAGAAGCTCTAATTTTTTCGAGCCTCGAAAAAATACTGGCCCGATCTCCGGCTGCTGTCAACATCGATTCTGATGGATTTTGATGACTCTGCGAGTTTTTTCGAGCGTCGGAATAAACGATGACAGCGCCACCGGCATCTGACACTATTTGCCTGCATCCGACACTATTTGTCGGACATTACCGACGGCTTCCGGTTCATGAGCGGCCGCGGCAACCGGGAGGAAAGCAAAACGATGTCGGTCGGAATCCGCCATGACGATTTGCGCCGGCGCAACCGGGCGATGGTGATCTCGGCGGTGCGCCGGGCCGGCCAGCCATCGCGTACTGAGATCGCAGCAACCACCGGCCTCAGCCATTCGACCATATCGGCGATCTCCTCCGACCTGATACGGGAAGGCATCCTCGCCGAGAGCAAGGCAAGCGAGCCCGTTTCGTTGAAACGCGGTCGTCCGCAGGTCGGCCTCGCCCTCAACCCGGAAGCTGCGGCGGTGTTGACCGTGGTGTTGTCGCTGAATTTCCTGTCGGCCGCCATTATCGACTATGCGGGACAGGTGGTCGCCGAGGAACAGCGCCGGCTGGACACGCTGACCATGCCGCGCGACGAGTTGATCCGTGAATGCATGGCCATCGTCCGGCGCCGGCTTGAGGATCCAGACCTTGACGTCCGCAGTGTCGCCCGCATCGCGCTGGCTATCCAGGGCATTACCGACTCCCCTGCACGCGCCATGCTGTGGTCGCCGATCACGCCGCAGACCGACATCGCCTTTGCCGACATGCTGGAGGACGAATTCGGCATCCCGGCAACGGTGGAGAACGACTGCAACATGATGGCGGTGGCTTTGCGCTGGCGCAATCCGGATCGCTATCGCGACGACTTCATCGCCATCCTGCTTTCGCATGGCATCGGCATGGGGCTGGTGCTGAAGGGCGAACTGTTCACCGGCACGCATTCCTCGGGCGGCGAATTTGGCCACATGATCCATCGTCCGGGCGGCGCGCTCTGCCGTTGCGGGCGGCGCGGCTGCATCGAGGCCTATGCCGGCAACTACGCCATCTGGCGCAACGCCAGGCAGATGAGCGAAGACAGCGAACCGGTCGCCGACGTCAGCGACGCCGACATGCGCGCACTGGCGGCCCGGGCGCGCGAGAAGGATGGGCCGGAACGCGAGGCCTACCGCAAGGCCGGCGAAGCGCTGGGTTTCGGTCTCGGCTCGCTGTTCGCGCTGATCGATCCGGCGCCGGTCGCGATGGTCGGCGCCAGTGCCGCTGCCTTCGATCTGATCGAGCCGGCCTTGCGCGAGGCCATCGCCCAGACCGCCGGTGGCCAGCATTCGGGCTCGATCTCCTTCGACACCGAACCAAACGAATTGCCGCTGATCCGCGAAGGCTGCGCGATGCGGGCGTTAAGCTTCGTCGACCAGGAGATTTTCGCGCCGGGCGCGCAAATGAGGCCCGGCGTCAGAAAGCACGTAGCCTGACCAGGCGGATCAATCTTCCCTGATCGCATAACCGGCACCGCGGATGGTGCGGATGACATCCGGCATGCGGCCGTTGTTGACCGCTTTGCGCAGCCGGCCGACATGCACGTCCACTGTGCGTTCGTCGATATAGATCGTCTCGCCCCAGACATTATCGAGCAACTGGCTGCGCGAGAACACGCGGCCCGGATGCCGCATCATGAATTCGAGCAGCCGGAATTCGGTCGGCCCGAGCCTGATCTCGCTCTTCTTGCGATAGACCCTGTGCGATTCGCGATCGAGCACGATGTCGCCGACCTTCAGCACGCTGGACAGCACTTCCGGCTTGGCGCGGCGCAGCAGCGCCTTGACCCTGGCCATGAATTCCGGCGTCGAAAACGGTTTGACCAGATAGTCGTCGGCGCCGGTCGAAAGACCGCGCACCCGGTCGCTCTCCTCGCCGCGCGCGGTCAGCATGATGATCGGCAACCGCTCGGTTTCGGGGCGCACCCGCAACCGACGACAGAGCTCGATGCCGGAAACCGCTGGTATCATCCAGTCGAGCACCAGAAGGTCGGGCACATTCTCCTGTAAACGGATCTCGGCTTCGTCGCCGCGTGTCACTACCTCGACCTGGTAGCCTTCGGATTCGAGATTGTAGCGGAGCAGCACACCCAACGGCTCCTCGTCCTCCACCACCATTATGCGTGGTGCGATCATCGGCTGGGCACCCCCATCATGTCACCGGCGCGGACATTGTCGTTTCGTCCTGCTTCGGACGATTGACCGGCAATTGCTCGCCGGTCAGCACATAGTACGCATTTTCGGCGATGTTGGTAACATGGTCGCCGATCCGCTCCAGATTCTTGGCGCAGAACAGCAGATGCGTGCAAGCAGTGATGTTGCGCGGATCTTCCATCATGTAGGTCAACAGCTCGCGGAACACGGACGTGTATTTGACGTCGATGCGCTCGTCGGCGGCACGCAGCTTGGCCAACGCGGCCGCATCGCCTGCAGCATATTCCTCGATAACGCCCTGCACCTGGATGAGCACCAGCTGCGCCATCGCGTCGATGGAATGCGACAAGTCGCGCGGCGTGACGCTGAGGCCGACCGCACTCACACGCTTGGCGATATTCTTGGCAAGGTCGCCGATGCGTTCGAGGTCGCCGGCCATGCGGATCGCTCCGACCACATGGCGGAGATCGTGGGCCATCGGCTGGCGTTTGGCGATCAGGGTGATGGCGCGGTCGTCCAGTTCGCGTTGACGCGCATCCATGATGGCGTCGTCGGAAACGACGCGTTGCGCCAACACGTTGTCGGAATTCAACAGGGCCTTGGTCGCCCCGCCGACCATCGAACCGGCGAGGTCGGCCATGTCGCGGATCAGCTTGCTGATCTGCTCGAGATCCTCGTCGAAAGAAGCGACTGTGTGTTCGCCCATGGTCCTGTCCTCATATGCATGATCGGAACGGCTCAGCCGAAGCGGCCGGTGATGTAATCCTGCGTGCGCTTCTCTCGGGGCGACGTGAAGATCTTCTCGGTCCGGTCGAACTCGACCAGTTCACCCAGATACATGAAGGCGGTCTGGCGCGACACGCGCGCCGCCTGCTGCATGTTGTGGGTGACGATGACGATCGTGTAGTCGGCTTGCAATTCGTCGATCAGCTCCTCGATTTTTGCGGTCGACAACGGGTCGAGTGCGGACGCCGGTTCGTCGAGCAGAATGACTTCCGGCTTCACCGCCACGGTGCGGGCGATGCAGAGCCGCTGCTGCTGGCCGCCGGACAGGCTCAAGCCGCTGGCGTTGAGCTTGTCCTTGACCTCGCTCCACAGCGCGGCGCGCTTCAACGCCTGTTCGACGCGGCCGTCCATCTCGGACTTGCCGAGGTTCTCGTAGAGCCTGACGCCGAAGGCGATGTTCTCGTAGATCGACATCGGGAACGGCGTCGGCTTCTGGAACACCATGCCGATCTTGGTGCGCAGCAGATTGAGATCTTGCGACCGGTCGAGAATGTTCTTGCCGTCGAGCAGCACCTGGCCCTCGGCCGTCTGTTTCGGGTAGAGCTCATAGATGCGGTTGAACACACGCAGCAGCGTCGATTTCCCGCAGCCCGATGGGCCGATGAAGGCCGTGACACTGCGCTCGGGCAGCGACAGGCTAATGTCCTTCAGCGCCTTGCTCTGGCCGTAGTAGAAGTTGAGGTTCTTGACCTCGATCTTCGTCTTCTCGGCGACCGTTTCGGTCATCGTCATGTCTGGGGACAACATCTGCGTCATCTGTCCTCTCTGCGTCCGGTAAGGCTGCGGGCGAGGATGCTCAAGCCCAGAACCGTCAGGGTGATTATGAGTGCGCCGGTCCACGCCAGCTGCTGCCATTCCTCGTAAGGGCTGAGAGCGAACTGGAAGATGGTCACCGGCAGGCTGGCCATCGGCGCGTTGATATTGCTCGACCAGAACTGGTTGTTGAGCGCAGTGAAGAGCAGCGGCGCCGTCTCGCCGGAAATGCGTGCTATCGCCAGCAATATGCCGGTAACGATGCCGGACAATGCGGCGCGATAGGCGACCGAACGGATCACCACCCAGCGCGGCGCGCCGATCGCGGCGCCGGCTTCGCGCAACGCGTTCGGTACCAGGTTGAGCATGTCTTCGGTGGTGCGCACGACCACCGGAATGACCAGGATGGCAAGCGCCACGGCACCGGCAATGGCCGAGAAATGCCCCATTGGCCGCACCATCAATTCATAGACGAACAAGCCGATGATGATCGACGGCGCCGACAACAGGATGTCGTTGATGAAGCGGACGACGGTGGTGATGCGCGAGAAACGTCCATACTCGGCCATGTAGGTTCCCGCCAGCACGCCGATCGGCGTGCCGACGACAACCGCGATGATCGTCATCAGCAGGCTGCCGGCGATGGCGTTGAGCAGGCCGCCCGCCTCGCCGGGTGGTGGCGTCATCTCGGTGAAGACCGCGAACGAAAGCCCGGCTGTGCCCTTATAGACCAGTGCGCCGAGGATGAGCGCCAGCCAGGCAAGCCCGATACCGGCAGCGACGACGCAAAGCGCCATCATCACCGAATTCCTGGCTTTGCGGCGGCTGTGGAGCGATGAGGATGTCGACATCGGTCAGGCTCCCGTACGGGCGTCGATCCGCATCAGCATATAGCGGGCGGCGGCAAGGATCAGGAAGGTGATGACGAACAGGATCAGGCCGAGCGAAACCAGCGAGGAGGTGTAGAGATCGCCGTCGGCTTCGGTGAATTCATTGGCGATGGTGGCCGAGATGGTCGTGCCCGGCGCGAACAGGGAGGCACTGATGCGGTGGGCGTTGCCGATGACGAAGGTCACCGCCATGGTCTCACCGAGCGCGCGGCCGAGGCCAAGCATGACGCCGCCCATGATGCCGATGCGGGTATAGGGAATGACCACGCGCCGGGTCACTTCCCAGGTCGTACATCCGATGCCGTAAGCCGATTCCTTCAGCACCGCCGGCACCGTATCGAAGACGTCTTTGGTGATCGAGGTGATGAATGGCAACACCATGATGGCGAGGATCAGCGCCGAGGTCAGAAGTCCGATGCCGTAAGGAGGGCCGGCGAAAAGGCTGGATAGTCCCGGTACGCCGTGAAAGATGTTGATGATGAAGGGCTGTATCGTCGTCTGCAGGAACGGCGCGAACACGAACAGGCCCCAGATGCCGTAGATGATCGAGGGAATGCCGGCCAACAGCTCGACCGCTATGCCGATCGGGCGCCTGAGCGGGCGCGGGCAGAGCTCGGTGAGAAAGATTGCAATGCCGATGCCGATCGGGACCGCGATCAGGATGGCGATGGCCGCCGTGACCAGGGTGCCGTAGATCGGCGCCAGTGCGCCAAATTTTTCCGTGACCGGATTCCAGCTCTCAGTCGTCAGGAAAGAAAAACCGAAAGACGACAGCGCCTGCCATGAGCCGGCAAACAGCGAGATCGCGACACCGCCGAGGATGACCAGTACCAGAATTGCGGAAGCGCGGGTGAGACCGCGGAATATGGCATCTGTGAGCGCGAAGCGCCGCACCGTAGCTTCCCTGGCCCGGGCTGCTGCGGATGATGGCATGGCATCGGAAGCGATGGTCATTGGGTCCTCGCGATTGAAGGCAACAGGGAGGACGCCATCGACGCCCTCCCTGGAGGAGATTACATGGCCGAGTAGAGCGGCTTGCCGTCGTCGCCGACGACTTCCTTGGCCCACATGGCCTTGACGCTCTCGACCACCTTGTCGGGCATCGGAACGTAGTCCAACTCGCCGGCCATCTCGTCGCCCTTGTCGTATGCCCAGGCGAAGAATTTGAGCGCTTCGCCGGTCGTCGCGGCGTCGTCCGGCTTTTTGTACAGGAGGATCCACGTGGCAGCCGTCATCGGCCAGGACTCGGCGCCCGGCTCGTTGGCGAGGATGACGCCATAGCCCGGCTGCGAGCTCCAGTCGGCATTGGCCGCTGCTGCCGAGAACGCCGCCGCGGTCGGTTCGACCTTCTTGCCGTCCTTGTTGATCATGTCGGTGTGGGTGAGCTTGTTCTGCTTGGCGTAGGCGTATTCGACATAGCCGATCGCGCCGCCGGTCTGGGCGACGTTGTTGGCAACGCCCTCATTGCCCTTGGCGCCGATGCCGACGGGCCATTCCACTGCCTTGTCGACGCCGACCTTTTCCTTCCAGTCCGCGCTGACGTCGCCGAGATAGTATGTGAAGTTGAACGTCGTGCCCGAACCGTCGGAACGATGAACGACCGCGATCGCCTGCGAAGGCAGCTTGACGTCGGGATTGAGCTTCTTGATCGCCTCGTCATCCCAGCTCGTGATCTTGCCGAGGAAGATGTCGGCCAGCGTCGGGCCGTCGAGAACCAACTCGCCCGGCTTGATGCCTTCGAGATTGACGACGGGAACGATGCCGCCCATCACCATCGGGAACTGAGCCAGTCCGGACGCTTCAAGCTCTTCGCCTTTGAGCGGCGCATCCGAAGCGCCGAAGGTAACGGTCTTGGCCTTGATCTGCTTGATGCCGCCGCCGGAACCGATCGACTGGTAGTTAAGGCCAACGCCGGTGTCTTTCTTGTAGGTGTCGGCCCACTTCGCATAGATCGGGTAGGGGAAGGTGGCGCCGGCGCCGGAGATGTCCGCGGCGAGCGCGGCGGACAGGGTGAGGGTGGTCGTCGCCGCAGCCATTGCAATCGCAACGGCCGCCGAGCGGATGAAATGTCTCATGTGGCCTGCTCCTGTTCGGAATATGGTCTCTCGGCGCCATTCCTCCGGCGCCCGCTGAGGCCAATAGCCCCCGATTATTACAGTCGCATGACAGTTTCATGTCGCTCCGGTAACGTCGTCCAGCCGGATTAAGAAGGAGCGAACGCGGCCTTTGTCGGAGTGGGCCGCGGTTTGCCGCTGGAATCAGCAGCTTGCGTGAATTCCGGCCGGCATCGTCTCGTCGGCGATCGCAGCCACCGGCTTTAAAAGAAAAAAGCCGGACGGGAGCGCGTTGCATGCAGCCAGAACGTGTCATGGCCGCGCCATCGCCGAAACAGGTCCGTTGGGGTAAATCTGACCCTGTTTCTTGCCGGCGGTCGCTGCTCCCGCCCGTAACTGGAGGAGCGGAACTTCGAATATCCCATTGTCGCCACTGAGCGCGGCTTTGGTATGGTGCGATCGCACCATGGCCTTAAGCTGGAAGCGTTGACGAATCGCAAGGTTTAACGCGCGCTGGACCTCGATCCGCGCTCGATCTTCGAGCAAGGCCTTCGACCGGAAGTGCGACGACCTCTACCTCACCGTATCTACTCCCTTCGCCCTATTCCGCCGGTTGTCGGTTAGGCCGAAGCAGCGTTATAAGCTTGCAGGGGTATTGCCGATGTTTCGACGGATTCTGCCTGTCTTCCTGTGCCTGGCGCTGCCTCTGGGAAGCGGCTGCGCGCGCAGCTATGACGGCACCGTCATCATTCCCAAGCCGCTCGATGTTCGCCGTTTCTGGGACCGGCCTTCGCCGCAGGCGCAAGCCGAACAGTCGCAACTGGAGACCGACGTCTTTCCAGTGGCGCCGCAAACGCCGAAAAGGCCGGCGGTGCGCAGGAGCGCAGCTTCGGTTGCAGCGCCACGGAGAAGGGTTGCCGTCAACCCGCCCGTGCTGTCGCCGGAGCCGACGAAGCCGCTAACTTGCAGGAACGTCAGCGAGCCCGGCAAACGGGCCCGCATGGTCTGCGAATAACCGGCAGACGTCGATCGATGCGCACGGCTCCAGGCCTTGAGGCGGCTATCCGGCCAGCCGTTCGCCGTCTCGGACCATCGCCCGCCTTGGTCAGTCCGCCGGGAAAAAGGCCGGCCCGACCACTCTCACCGGCCGCGCGCCAACCGCTTTTTCGATCGACTGATGCTGGGCAGCCCCTTGCACCTCGGCAGCTTGCGTTTTTGCCTCTGCGGCAGCGGCACCGGCGGTTTCGATCCCGGATTCAGGAATTTCCGCGACGATGCCAAAATCCGGCTTTGCCGTAGGCAACGGAATGATGGCGTTGCTCATGTTGGCCGGTGTCACGGTTCGTGCCCTGAGTTCGGCGACGCGCCGGTAATAGCGCTTGACGTCGCAGGCCTTGAAGTTCGCGTCGTCGCGGTACCGGAACGCGGCAGGTAGCTCCACATAGGGTTTTCCCGACTGGAGCCCGACCATCTCTTCGGTCTCGCGAGTGGCATCGCTCAGCGTATAGAGGTCGACGCCGGCATCGTCGCAGATGTAGCGGCACTGATCGACCGTTTCCTTCAGATCGTCGCTCTTGGCGAACTGCGATTTTGGCGCGGGGAAGAAATATCCGTCCGACAAGCGGACGCAAAACAGCATCCGATTGCCGCCAATTGTTGTGCCTGCGGACTGGGCTTTGGGTGCTGTGCGTTGCTGCGCCGGCTGTTTCTTGGCAGCGGGGGCGGCGCAGCCCAGCGCGACAAACCTGGCCTTTAATCCGGAGGTGTCCCTGCCCGAATTCGACAGTCTGGCGATCTGCCGTTGCGCCTCCGCCTTGCTGCTGACCAGGTCGGCGCAGGGATTGAAGAAGAAACCGGCCGTTTTCACCGTGCATCGGCGTTGTCTCTCCAGCTTTTGAAGCGCGGCGAGTTGCCGGTGCAGTTGGGCAAGCTCGGGGCTGGTCCCGCCGCTGCGCCCCGCCGAAAGCAATTGGCTCCTGATAGCACCGCAGCTATCCGCGTAGGAGAAGGATGTGCCGAGCGCAACGGCTATTGCCGACACTAGCATCAGAATCGTGAAGAGCCAGAAGCGTGTCATTGGAACGACCATTATCCTTGTTGCGCCGAGAACAGGATTTCTTTGTCGACTATAGATAAGTACTAGCTAAATCAGTTTCACCTAATTGAAGTAGATCGAACTGCCGACAGAGACTTTAGCTCCAGTGTATTAGATCAACTCGTGTAAACTCAATATTACATTTTTATTTCAAGATTGAGACGAACCGGCAGCAACGCCGGCGGACGCCCGCCACGGCGAAGTTTGATGCGCGCGGCGGGTTCCGCATCGCGATCAATCCGGCGTTACCGGCCGACCGTTGCTGAAACCTTAGCCCTGGGTTCGGCGTTGAGCGGCCAAAGGAGGAGACCGCAAATGTCGATCCACTTCACGGTCGCGGACCTGACCAAAAGTCTGTTCCATTCTCTTGGGCTGGACCATGAACGTGCGCCGAGGCCACTCGACCACGAGCAGAGGCTTTTACTGGAGTGCTATCTCGCCGGCCAGATACCGGAATCGGCCTGGAGCGACTATGTCTTCGAGATGCCGGAACTGGCACGACATGTCGAGGCGAGACGAAGCCGCCACTAGAGCGCATCGCGGTCGACAGGGCCTCATGTGACGCGCTTAGGTTCTTGTCTAATGCATGTCGTTGTCGCAAAACCGCTGCACACTTTGCGCGACATGCATTAGGTCCCGAAAAGTGGAATCCGGATGTCGGAAAAGATCAAGGCGAAGCCTGCACTCGCGTTGCAGGCTGTTTTTGTTTGGGCGAGTTGAATTGCAGAGTGAACACCTTGCCCGGGATGCCTTCGGCCAGCGCCGGTGAAAGGCTCAACGGCAGGCAGTGGTCCACGGCCGCAATCGCCGCATCGACAAAAGTTTGCCGCGCCTTCTCGTCGCCGGCCACGCGGATGGCGGTCGGCTTGGGCCGGCCGATCAGCGTGCCATTGCGCCTGAAGCTGAAGCTCAGGGTGACGGTGGAATTCCCGGCATTCGCCGGCGGGGTCCAGCACGCCTGGATGGCAGCCCCGACCTCGGGCATGGTGTTGAGCGTCGCTGCATTCGATTGACCGGCTGCACCCGCCAGCATAGCGCCTGCGATCACCACCATTCCAGCAATGCTTTTCATGACAGGGCCTCTGTCCTTGAACCGCCCTCGAGGACGGGACTACTTCGATGGTAGGGCCGACATCGGCGATGACAAGGTGGGGGCGATGACAAGATGCCGGCAACGCACTTCATCAGCCATGCAGGCGCCGTGAAGCGCCGACAGCCGCAACTTCGGCAGGGCTGCCACAAGCAAAAGGCCGGCGCGCAGCCGACCTTTGCTTTCCATCCGCGCCAGTACATCCGTGGTCGCGGGCTGGAGGTGGATACAGTAGAAAGGGTTTCGGTTAACGAAACCTTAAGCTCCCCACATCGTGCAAACAGGGGAGAGTAAAAAAGAATTACCCCAGATCATTGCAGGCTCCTGCAGAACGCGCGGACGATCGCCGGCCTGTACGTGCCTCAGGCGTTGGCCTGCGACCGCACATAGGCGATATAGCCGCGCACATCGCCGGCCGGCTCGGCATAGGCCTTGCCGAGCTTCTTCTCGATCGCCGCCATATAGTCTTTTGCCCATTGGGGTAGCGCATAGTCGATGACGGCGAGGAATTCGAGCGTCGCCGCCAGCCGGATGTCGGCGATCGACGGGTTCTTGCCGCCGATGAACGGCTTGCCGTTCCTGAAGAAGCTGTGAAACACCTCCAGCGGCTCGGCTATCGCTTCCATAGCGGCCTTCTGGGCTTCCGACTTCCTGTCGGGATCAGCGTCGCTGTGGCCGACCTCGCCGGCATATTGCGGGAAATTCAGTGCCGGATAGGTGGCGCGCGCCACATAGGGGTAGAGCGTCCCGATCAGGTAGAACATGGCGCTGTCGATCATTGCCCGCTTGGCCGGCGCCTTGGGATATAGTTTATCCAGCCCGTGCTTGTTGGCGAGGTACTGCATGATGGCGCAGCTTTCCCACAAGACACCTCTCGGCAGGCCCTTGTCCTCGATCATCGGTGTCAGATGGGCGGGGTTTCGCGCCATATATTCGGGCGAGCGCGTGTGGCCCCATACGTCGGTTTCGGAATGGTCGAGCCCGGCGGCGCGCGCAAACACCCGAACGCTCATATTGTTGACGCTCGGCTTCAGCATGCTGAGCGTCAGCGCCGGCTTTTTCGCCGGTTTCACCTTGGCCTTCGCGGGCTTTTTGGCGGAGACCTTCGCCGCCGGCCTTGCCACTTTCGCCGCTGACCTGGCGGCAGCTTTGGCCGCCGGCTTCGCTCCTGGCTTGCCTGTCATCGGTGCCGAAGTCTTGGCCGTGGGCTTTTTCGCACTCTTCGTTGCTGTCTTTGCCATTATGTCCTCCCTTTGTTTGGCGTGTCGTCAGTATGGATTTTTCGGTGCGCGATCCTCCGACAAGGTTGCGCGCGAGCGCTCGACAAGCGCCTGGATCGCATCGGCAAGGTGCACTTCGGCGATGTTGTAGTCGCCGCGCGCGACGCGGATCTTGTGCGCCTGCATCAGCACGTCGGCATGGGTGAAGCCCGCCGGCGGCTCGAAACGGTAGGAGGCGAGCTCGATCAACAGGCCAAGCGGATCCTCGAAATAGATCGAGTCCATGAAACCGCGATCCTTGACGCCGCTGTGCTTGATGGCGCGCTCGTCGAGCCGGGCGACCGCCTGCAAAAAGGTGACGCGCGACACCGCGAAAGCGATGTGATGGACGCAGCCCGTATCGGTCGGCGTGCGCCGCTTGACCGCCGCGCGGCTCTCGTCGGTGAAGACCGTGATCAGCCGCCCATCGCCTGGGTCGAAATAGAGGTGGCTTTCGCTCGCCTTGTCGAGATTGGGCTGCTCGAAGATGAAAGGCATGCCGAGCACGCCCTCCCAGAAATCGATCGAGGTCTGGCGCCCGGCGCCGACCAGTGTGATGTGATGGACGCCTTGTGATTGCAGTTTTTGCATCTGATTCCTCCCGGCCACGCCGTCTTGCCGCCGAACGGAAGTTCGGATGCCCAGTCGCGCTTGGATCAGCGCCCGGCATGTGACCGCGCCCGGCCTCGCTCGCCTGCGCTGCGCATTCCGCATCCTGCAGGAGTGCGGCCGGAGCTTTGATGAACGGATGCTAATTCAATCCGAGGCATTACGCCAGAAGCGCTGAGCTTCAAGAACTCCACGCAGGCGCCAAGAGCGGCACCGGGATCGCGGACGCCTTCGCCGAGCTCGCCGAAACGATCCGTCGCCGGCAGCGGTAATGGTGCGGCAGCCCGCAGGTCGCTGGGTTTCCCGAGCGGCCGGTTTGGCGACGGCAGGTCAAGGAGGCTGGTTGACGCATGCCGCGCCTGGTTCGGATTACGGGCGCCCTTAGATGAAAATCACATATTCTTCATCGGCACGTCGGGATCGACATGTCCCCCATCGGCAGTGATCTTCAGCCTTGAGAGGTAGTGCTCCCATCCCCTTCGGTGGCTGTCACGCTCCTTTGCGTTCGGCAGTCCGCTGTGCGTGAAGCGGATCAGTGTCCCCGCATCCCTTGCGATCAGGTCGATCTCGACATGGCTGGAGCCGGGCGGCACGGTCTCGTTGTCTTCCCAGCCAAAACTGTAGGCAAGACGGTGGACCGGGATCACCTCGGTGAACTCACCGCGCGCCATATGGCGACCACCGACATTGACGAGGAACAGACCGCCCGGCGTTGCATCCAAATTCGCTTCGGTCCCGATCCATCGCACGATCTGGTCCGGATCCGTCAAAAGCGCGAACACGGTCGCTTGTGGCGCGGCGACCTCAATCTCTGTGTAAACCGATTCCGCCATCGCTCACTCCAGGTCACATCCGCATCGAATGCCGTGCATGATTGAAGCGAATATGGGGAGTTGCAAGAAGATGTTCGAGGCGTAAGCATAAGCCGGTGCCGAGTGACCTTCTACCGATGCTTCTCGCAAGCTCGCTTTCATTCCTTCTGGACGACGCCGCGCATATTGGCGACGGTGGGCGACTTCTATTGCAGCTCTCAACGCATTTGATGGAAGACGGCTTGCCGATCATCGCCGGCGCGCTGGCGCAGGATGCTCCCGACCCGATCATTTCACGCCGCATCTGGCTCTGGCGAGCGCCTGGGGGTGAAGTGGTCGAGGCTTTGGGGATAGGCGCCGACGGCCAGAATGCCGATCCCCGGCTCGTGCTGCGGGAGTGGCTTGGCACGACGCGGGCGATCGTGTTCGACGAGCGAGCGGGCGGTGTCGCACCGACTTTGGTGTGGGCGTTCGATCATACTCCGGATGAGGCGCAGTCAGAGCTGCTGCGGCAAGTCTCCCGGTTTGCTGCGGCTCCGATGACCGCACTCGCGGAACGGTCCGCGAAACGCGCATTGCTCGAAGCATATTTGGGAAAGCGCAGTGCAGCACATGTGCTCAACGGTCATTCTCGTCGAGTAAAGGGAGAGACGATACGGGCTGCGCTTCTGTGCGCGGACCTTCGAGGTTTCACCGATCTATCCGAGGTTCTAGATGCAGACGAGATCGTATTGGTACTTGATGCCTGGTTCGATTGCGTCGCCGGCGCGGTGCACGCATTTGGTGGTGAGATTCTCAAGTTTATAGGTGATGGCGTCCTCGCGATCTTCCCGATTGGCGAGCGCGATGCAAATGCCGCATGTGACGCTGCGGTACGCGCCGTGAAGGCCACGCGCGCCGGGATAGATCACCTCAACCAAACTCGGCGCCGCAATGGCGGCCCTGAGCTCGGATATGGCATTGGCCTGCATGTCGGCGAGATACTCTGGGGGAATATCGGCACTGCCGGCAGGTTGGACTTCACCGCGATCGGCAAGGCTGTAAATCTTGTCAGCCGCATCGAAGGGCTGTGCAAGCCGTTAGGACGGACGGTGCTCGCGTCGACAGCGTTCGAGGCAGAAACTACCGAGCCGATGATCGCCATGGGCAGTCATCCGCTCGGAGGAATAGCAGGCGCGCAAACACTTTTCGGCTTGCCGGAATAGATCGAATGGTTGAGCGCGCCGTGGCTGTGTCGTTCGCAGCATATCTTGGTATCGTGCGAAGCCATGAATGAGAGAAATTCGAACGGCAAAGAAGCTATGATACTGCAACTGGAGTATGGCGCGTTTAGAGCCCAGCCATGCGCGTCGCGCGCAGCTTTCGCTGGCCGGTGCTAAGGGCCGAGTATTCCCGGCATCCACCCTTCGAGGGAGAGGCGCCTTCGCCAAGCTCGCCAAAACGATCCGCCGCCGGCAGCTGTAGCTCAGGTCGGCTCCAGGCAGTGCCGACCAGCGTGATGGACGCCTTGCGATTGTAGTTTCTGTATCTGGCTCCTCCCGCGCGGCATCGACTGCCCTGTTCAGCGCGACGTTCTGCGCGCGCTAAAGCTGTGCCTCAAAACCTATGATTCAATGCTAGTGCAATCGGCTCCGCTGCGCCAGAAGCGGCAATGAGCCAAACCCGCCGCGACCCAAGGCGATGGATCGGATTGATGGTTTGCCGAGAGCTTGGAGAGACTTGGTACGCCCAAGGGGAATCGAACCCCTGTTCCCGCCGTGAGAGGGCGGTGTCCTGACCGCTAGACGATGGGCGCGTTCAAGAACCGGCGATATAGGCTGACGGCTGGCAAAAAGCAACTAGGCTTAAGGCTGCCTGTCGCGCCGGTGAAATATCCGCTGCAAGCCTAGCGTTTTGGCTCGATCAGGTCCCAGAGATTGCCATAGAGATCGGCGAAAACCGCCACAGTGCCATAGGCTTCATGGCGTGGCGCCTCACGGAATTCGATGCCCTTTTCGAGCATCAGCGCATGGTCACGGGCAAAATCGTCGGTTTCGAGGAACAAAAAGACCCGTCCGCCGGTCTGGTTGCCGATCGCGTCCCTTTGCGCATCGCCGGATGCCTCGGCGAGAAGCAGGCGCGCGCCCTGCCCGTTGCCCGGCGTGATGGTGACCCAGCGCTTGCCGCTGCCGAGATCGACATCTCCGGTGAGGACAAAACCCAGCCGGTCGACATACCACGAGATCGCTTCGTCATAGTTTGCGACGATAAGCGCGACCGTGGCAATGCTGCGGTGTTCGGCAAAACCGGTCATTTGTTCCTGATCGAAAAACGGCCGACGATGCGGCGCTCAGTGATGTCATAGACGAAAATAGCGCGGCTGCCGTCGGGCAGTTCGGCGTCGATCGACAGGCGATTGCCGGAGAGCGATTGGCTGATCACCCTGGCGCCGACCGGCAGCACGATGTCGCCGTTGACCGTCTCGCCGATCGGCACCTGGATGTCACTGGTCAACGGCGGGGCGGCAGGCGGTGCGTTGCGCGCTTTGTAGACAAGCGCCGCGATCACCACCATAAGGGCGAGGAACAGCAGGCCGAGATTGATGGCGACGAAGCGGACGAGCTTCCGCCGCACCTTTTCGACCTCGGGGTCGAGCGGCTTTTCCTCGTCTTCGTCGGCAAGCGGCCGGGCCATGGCAGCAGATTCCGGAACTATTTTCGATGAGCGCTCATAGCGAAGAGGCCAGACAATTAATAGGGGCCGGACCGATCGTGCTGGAGGCGGGCGCCGATGCGGCCGGCCAGCGGCTCGACCAATGGCTGGCGGCCAGGCTCGGCCCCGACATGTCGCGCAGCCGCGTGCAGATGCTGATAAAGCAGGGCGCGGTCAGGATCGGCGGCAGGCAGGTCGACGAGACGAAGCGCAAGATGGCACAAGGTGACAGCGTGTCGGTCGATATGCCGGAGCCGGAACCGGCGGAGCCGCAAGGCGAAGATATTGCGCTGGATGTCCTCTACGAGGACAGCGAGCTGATCGTCATCAACAAGCCGGCCGGGCTGGTCGTGCATCCCGGCGCGGGCAACTGGACCGGCACGCTGGTCAACGCGCTGATCCATCATTGCGGCGACAGCCTGTCGGGCATCGGCGGGGTGAGACGGCCGGGCATCGTCCATCGCCTCGATAAGGAGACCAGCGGCGTCATGGTCGTCGCCAAGACCGATCGCGCCCACAAGGCGTTGTCGGAGGCCTTCGCCGACCACGGCCTGACCGGCGATCTCGAGCGGGCGTATCTGGCGTTGGTCTGGGGCATACCGGCAAGGCCGACCGGGACGGTCGACGCGCCGCTCGGCCGCGCCGCCGACCGGGTACGCCGTGCCGTGGTGTCGCAAGGCCGCGACGGTGCCCGCCATGCCATAACACATTTCACCGTCGTCGAGCGCTTTGGCGAGCAGCAGCAGGAATTCGCCACGGCGAGCCTGGTCGAATGCCGGCTGGAGACCGGTCGCACCCACCAGATACGCGTCCACATGGCCCATATCGGCCATCCGGTGATTGGCGACCCCGAATACGGCCAGGCTTTCCGCACCAAGGCCAATCGGTTGCCCGAGCCGCTAAGGAGCAAGGTAAAAGCGTTTCCGCGACAAGCTTTGCACGCCCGCCTCCTTGCATTTCGGCATCCGGATACCCATTTAACGATGAGGTTCGAAGCACCGATACCGTGGGACATGGAGGAACTCGTCGACGGCTTCCGCAAGCTCTGAACCAACCACCTGAAAACCTGACCGGCGTTGTTCACTTCAACGTGACACACTGTTTCGTGTTGAACAAATGCCTGTCTTTCTGGTTTTGTTCCTGTATATGTCGGTTGGCGCGAATGTGCCTTTGGCATTCGCGCCACATGCCCGCCGCGTTTCGGGGGCATTACTCCAATAGAGAGGGGGCGCTATCATGGCCCAGTCATTACCCAGTATCGTTTCCGGCGAAGGCGGTCTCAGCCGCTACCTGGAAGAAATCCGCCGCTTTCCGATGCTTCAGCCGCAGGAAGAGTACATGCTCGCCAAGCGCTATGCCGAGCATGAGGACACCACGGCTGCGCACAAGCTCGTCACCAGCCACCTTCGGCTCGTCGCCAAGATCGCCATGGGCTATCGCGGCTACGGCCTGCCGATCGGCGAGGTGATCTCGGAAGGCAATGTCGGCCTGATGCAGGCCGTCAAGAAATTCGAACCGGAGCGCGGCTTCCGTCTCGCCACCTATGCGATGTGGTGGATCAAGGCCTCGATCCAGGAATACATCCTGCGCTCGTGGAGCCTGGTCAAGATGGGCACCACCGCCAACCAGAAGCGCCTGTTCTTCAACCTGCGCAAGGTGAAGGGCAAGATCCAGGCGCTCGACGAAGGCGATTTGAAGCCCGACCAGATCACCGAGATCGCTACCCGGCTGAACGTCTCGGAAGCGGAAGTCGTGTCGATGAACCGCCGTCTGTCGGGCGACGCCTCGCTCAATGCGCCCATCCGGGCCAGTGAAGGCGAGTCCGGCGAATGGCAGGATTGGCTGGTCGACGACCACGAAAGCCAGGAAGAGATGCTGATCGAGCAGGACGAGCTGGAAAACCGGCGCGGCATGCTGTCCGGCGCTCTTGCCGTGCTCAACGACCGCGAACGCCGCATCTTCGAGGCGCGCCGCCTCGCCGATGAGCCGTTGACGCTGGAAGAGCTGTCGGCCGAGTTCGATATCAGCCGCGAGCGCGTGCGCCAGATCGAGGTGCGTGCCTTCGAGAAGGTGCAGGACGCGGTCAAGGCCGCGGCCAAGCGCCAGACGCAGGCGTTGCGCACCATCGAGGCGCAGCCCGCGGCGTAAAGCCTTCAGATAGAAACGAATAACGGCGGCGCCACATACCTGGCGCCGCCGTTTTTTTAGAGGGTTGCCAGTTCCGCGGCGCCTTCGCGGATGCCCGATCCGCTGCCATAAACTGCTCAGTAGCCTCGCCATCGTGTCCGCAGGCGATCTCATTGATAGCGGCATTATCGCAATTTTCCCCAAGCCCTGGAAACCGCAACGCTGCAAGCTGTGGCGACAATGTTCCGGCGCCGACACGGGCTTCCGTCGCAAAGTTCCACAAGGCGGCGCTTGCTCAGACGGTCGACAACGGGCCCGCCGGGCCGCGCCGGGCAGTTGAACTCATCTGTTCGGAAACAAGGGCAGTGTGACGATGACCATTTCTCCGCTTCTGGCCGCTCTCGTATCCGAAGGTCCGCCAGCCGACCGAGCAAAAGACATGGCCCTGTATGGATGGCTAATTGGAAGCTGGGACATGGACACGGTCCACTATCTCGACGACGGCACAATCCGGAAATGGGATGGCGAATGCCATTTTGGCTGGGTGCTCGAAGGCCGCGCGATTCAGGACGTTTGGATCAGGCCCAAGCGCCCTGCACCGTCGACGATGTATGGCACGACCTTGCGCATCTTCGATCCTGGGATCGATGGCTGGCATATCATATGGAATGACCCGCTCAACCGGGATCACTCGTGCCAGATCGGCCGGGCCGAGGGTAAGGACATTGTCCAGCTCGGCAATGACTCACGGGGGATGAAAACTCGATGGCGTTTCACTGAGATCACTGCCAGCAGCTTCCATTGGATCGGCGAGGAAAGATCTTCCGAGAGCGACCCTTGGCAAATCACGTATGAACATTTAGCCCGCCGAACAAAACCCTGACGCTGGACTAAGCAATTAGCTGGCGTCTGCGCCGCTCCTCATCCGGCTGCCGACGCGGTCAGCGCCGAGTCTGAACGGCATTGTAGTGGCAGCGACCCATCTCCTCACAGGCAATCGAGCGGAAATTTCAGATAGCGACGGCCGTTGGATTCCGGTTCCGGCAGGCGTCCGCCATTCATATTGACCTGCAGCGCATGCAGGATCAGCCGCGGCATCGGCAACGTCCTGTCGCGGGCTTGGCGGAGCGCGACAAAGTCGGCTTCCGTCTTGCAGCTGGCAACATGGGTGTTGCCGGCTTTCTGCTCCGCGACCGTGCTTTCCCAGCGCGCTTCGCGTTCACCCGGCTGGTAGTCGTGACCGACGAACAGACGTGTCTCGTCCGGCAGTGCCAGGATGTCCTGGATCGAGCGCCAGAGCCGCTCGGCGCTGCCGCCGGGAAAGTCTGCCCTGGCGGTGCCGCTGTCCGGCATGAACAGCGTGTCGTGGATGAAGGCAGCGTCGCCGATGACGTAAGTGATCGAGGCCAGTGTGTGGCCCGGCGAGAACAGCACTCTTGCCGGAAGGCCGCCGACCGAAAAAGTCGCGCCGTCGGCGAACAGCCTGTCCCATTGCGAACCGTCGGCGGGGAATTCCGGCCAGTTGTAGATCACCTTCCACAATTTCTGGACGTCGACGATCCTCTCGCCGATTGCCGTCGGCGCTCCGGTTCTCCCCCTCAGATAATGGGCGGCGGAGAAATGATCGGCATGCGGATGTGTGTCGAGGATCCACTCGACCTCCAGCCCGCTTTCCCTGACGAAATCGAGCAGGGCGTCGGCGTTTTTCGTCGCCGTTGCACCGGACCTTTCGTCGAAGTCGAGCACCGGATCGATGATGGCGCATTTGCGGGTCGCCATGTCGGCGACCACATACTGGACGGACCCGCTCGGCTTGTCATAGAAGCCGGTGACCTGCGACCTCGCCGATAATGCGTCCAATCCCAGCCTCCTTCGCCCCTCACCACGGCAGGAAGGATTTTCTCTGCCACGGCAAATTAAAAGGCATGGTTGTCCGTCAACCAGGCATCGTCAAGCACCCCATGCTCACACGGCCAGGAAAACCAAAAAATTCTCTGTGCCGCCTCTGCCGGCTCAGGCAGAAGGCTGCTTGGTTTTCCTGAGATATGGCAGGATCGTCTCAAAGGCGCCGAAGCGCTTGATGGCATCCTCATTCGAGACCGCAGCGGTGATGATGACGTCCTCGCCCTGCTTCCAGTTCGCCGGCGTCGCCACCTGGTGCTTGGCGGTCAGCTGCATGGAATCGATGGCGCGCAGGATTTCGTCGAAGTTGCGTCCCGTCGTCATCGGATAGGTGAGAACCAGCTTGATCTTCTTGTCGGGCCCGATGACGTAGACCGAACGCACCGTGGCATTGTCCGCGGGCGTGCGGCCTTCCGAGCTCTCGCCGGCACCCGCCGGCAGCATCTCGTAAAGCTTGGCGACCTTGAGATCCTTGTCGCCGATCAGCGGATAGTTCACCGAATGGCCGGTCGCGGTCTTGATGTCGTTCTGCCACTTCCCATGGCTTTCGACGGGATCGACCGAGATGCCGATGATCTTGACGTTGCGCTTCCTGAACTCGCCTTCGAGCCCGGCCATCGTGCCGAGTTCGGTCGTGCAAACCGGCGTAAAGTTCTTCGGATGGCTGAACAATACCGCCCAGCCGTCGCCGATCCATTCATGGAAGCTGATCGGCCCTTGCGTGGTCTCAGCGATGAAGTCCGGTGCGATGTCGTTGATACGAAGGCTCATGGCGTGTCCCTACCTTGTGAGTGCAGATCGCAGCCGGCGTTGACCGGCGCTGCTTTTGCCTTTCTACCACTCCGGCGTCATCCTTCAAACGGCTGTTGCGCCGGCAGCAAGGCCGGCGGCGAAATATTTTCATTGCTTCTCGGCAAATGCAGCAGGAATCTTCGCTGCGCTGGCTCAGGCCTTGTTCACTGCCAGCGTCGTCGCCAGGTCTTCCATGCGCTGGGCCAGCGCGCCAAGCGCCCCGGTCAGCACGGAATCGTTCTTGTCGGCCTTGGTCAGTGCATCGTCGCGCGTCTTGCGCAGCGTCAGCACTTCGCTTTCCATGCCCTTGACCCGCTTTTGCAGTTCTGAAAGCTCGTCCATGACCATGATGCCGGCCATCACGGTCAGCCGCTGGTCGCCGATCTCGCCAAAAGAATCCTTCAGATGCGAGACATAGCGGTCGAAGCGCTCGGCAAGATCGATCAGATGCTCTTCCTGGCCCTCGTCGCAGGCCATACGATACTGCTTGCCGTCGATGGAAACCGTGACTTGTGCCATTGGCCTACCTGTCCAGTACCGCGCGGATGGTTTCCATGGCTGTCACCAGCCTTCGCGATACTTCCTTGTTGGCATCTTCCAGCCGTTCGGCGCGGGCCTCGGAGTTGTCGAGTTCCTGCGCCAGCCGCGAGCGGTCGGCGTTCATCCGCTGCACTTCGGCCTCGGCTTCCGAATAGTCCCGCTCATGCTCGAGCTTGGCCGCGACGGCGTTTTCCAGCCCTTCGATGGCCTTACCCAGCCTGGCAATGACTTCCTTGAGGGTCGTTTCCCCGGTCATGGCTTTCGTCCTGCGCCCTGCCCATCACCGAATCATCCACGTTCAGAACGCGTTATCCTTGAAACATTACGCGTCGTGTGAACCGCCCGTCAATAAAGCTGTCGCGACTGTCCCCTGCTAACGCTAATGTAAGTCGCGCATGGCCATCACAAGACCGGCAAAAGCACACCGATTTGTTGACTAAAAGGCCGCGCCTGCTATGTGTCGCGCACCCTTTTCAAGGGCTCTCCCAAGGCCCAAACCCCCATTTTGGAGGAAGCATGACCTCGCGCGAACAACATGACCGGATGGCCAATGCGATCCGTTTTCTCGCCATGGACGCCGTCGAGAAGGCAAACTCCGGCCACCCCGGACTGCCCATGGGCTGTGCCGACATCGCCACGGTGCTGTTCACCCGCTTTCTCAAATACGATCCGAAAAACCCGCATTGGCCGGACCGCGACCGCTTTATCCTGTCGGCCGGCCACGGCTCGATGCTGCTTTACTCGCTGCTCTATCTGACCGGCTATGAAGACATCACCATCGACCAGATCAAGCAGTTCCGCCAATTGGGGTCGAGGACGGCGGGCCACCCGGAATACGGCCATGCCGCGGGCATCGAGACGACGACCGGCCCACTCGGCCAGGGCCTTGCCAATTCGGTCGGCTTCGCGCTCGGCGAGCGCATCATGAATGCCGCTTTCGGCAACGATCTCGTCGACCACTACACCTATGTGCTGGCCGGTGACGGCTGCCTGATGGAAGGCGTATCCCAGGAAGCCATTGCGCTTGCCGGACATCTGAAGCTGAACAAGCTGATCGTCTTCTGGGACAACAACAACATCTCGATCGATGGCCCGGTGTCGCTCGCCGACAACACCGATCAGGTTGCCCGCTTCCAGGCGTCCGGCTGGAATGCCAGCCATATCGACGGCCAGGACCCGGAAGCGATCGCCTATGCCATCGAGGCGGCCCGCCACTCCGACAAGCCGACGATGATTGCCTGCAAGACCACGATCGGCTTCGGCGCGCCGACCAAGGCCGGCACCAACAAGGCGCATGGCTCGCCGCTCGGGGCCGAGGAAATCGCCGGCGCCAGAAAATTCTTCGGCTGGGATTATCCGCCCTTCGAGGTTCCGGCCGACATCCTCGACGCGTGGCGTACCGCCGGCCGGACCGGCGTCAAGGCACGCACCGACTGGGAAGGCCGCCTTGCCAGGGCCGACGCCAAATTGCGCGCAGAGTTCGAACGCCGCATCAGTGGCACGCTGCCGGCCAACTTCGACGCCGTCATTGGCGATTACAAGAAGAAGCTCGCCGCCGACAAGCCGAAGGTCGCCACTCGTAAGTCATCGGAAATGGCGCTCGAGGTCATCAACGGCGCCGTGCCCGAAACCATCGGCGGCTCGGCCGATTTGACCGGCTCCAACAACACCAAGACCAGCCAGACCAAGAACATCACCGCCGACGATTACGGCCAGCGCTACGTCCACTACGGCGTTCGCGAGCACGGCATGGCGGCAGCGCTCAACGGGCTGACGCTGCATGGCGGCATTATCGCCTATGGCGGCACTTTCATGTGCTTTTCCGATTATGCCCGTCCGGCGATGCGGCTTGCTTCGCTGATGGGCATCCGCTCGATCTTCGTCATGACCCATGATTCCATCGGCCTTGGCGAAGACGGCCCGACCCATCAGCCGGTCGAGCATCTGGCAGCACTTCGCGCCATTCCGAACCACAATGTCTTCCGCCCGGCCGACGCGGTGGAAACCGCGGAATGCTGGCAGTTGGCCATTGAGTCGGTAAAGACACCCTCGACATTGGCGCTGACCCGGCAGAACCTACCGACGGTACGCAACGACTTCGTTGCGGAAAACCTCTCCAGCCGCGGCGCCTATGAACTTGCCGCCGCCAGTGGCGAGGCGGAAGTGACGATCTTCGCTTCGGGCTCCGAGGTCGAGATCGCGCTGGCCGCCCGCGAGGCCTTGGAAAAGCACGGCCACGCGACCCGCGTCGTCTCGGTGCCGTGCTTCGAATTGTTCGACAAGCAGAGCGCCGACTATCGCAGCAGGACGATCGGCAATGCGCCGCTCAAGATTGCTATCGAAGCCGGCATCCGTCAGGGCTGGGACCACTTCATCGGAACCGACGGCATCTTTGTCGGCATGACCGGCTTCGGCGCCTCCGGCACTATCGAACAGCTCTACCCGCATTTCGGCATCACCGCCGAGGCAACGGTGAAGGCGGCGGAAGCCCGTCTGCACGGCAAATGAAAGTGAGCCCCGCCCGGCAAAGGCTGGCATAGCGGTTTTGCCGGGCGGTGGAGCACTAATCGATTTAAATCCGTGCCCCGGCGGCTGGATTCTTTGCCCGTCCGCCGTTATGAAGCTGCGGACTTGATCTTCGGCCTCCAACTCCCAGGGAGAGAACAATGACCGTCAGAGTTGCCATCAACGGATTCGGCCGCATCGGCCGCAACATCCTGCGCGCCATCCATGAATCAGGCCGCAAGGATATCGACGTCGTCGCGGTCAACGATCTCGGCCCGGTCGAGACCAACGCGCATCTGCTGCGCTTCGACAGCGTGCATGGCCGCTTTCCGCATGAGGTGACGGTTGACGGCGACCAGATCATCGTCGGCAAGGAAAAATTCAAGGTCACCGCGATCAAGGATCCGACGCAACTGCCGTGGAAAGAGCTCGGCATCGACATCGCACTCGAATGCACCGGCATCTTCACCGCCCGCGACAAGGCCGTCGCCCATTTGACCGCCGGTGCCAAGCGCGTTCTCGTCTCCGCTCCGGCAGAGGGCGCCGACCTCACCGTCGTCTATGGCATCAACCACGACAAGCTGACCAAGGACCACATCGTCATCTCGAACGCCTCCTGCACCACCAACTGCCTGGCGCCGCTGGCGGCCGTGCTGAATGAGGCGGTCGGAATCGAGAAGGGCATGATGACGACGATCCATTCCTACACCGGCGACCAGCCGACGCTGGACACCATGCACAAGGACCTTTACCGCGCCCGCGCCGCGGCGCTGTCGCAGATTCCGACCTCGACCGGTGCCGCCAAGGCCATCGGCCTGGTACTGCCTGAGCTCAAGGGCAAGCTCGACGGCATCTCCATCCGCGTGCCGACCCCGAACGTTTCGCTCGTCGATTTCAAGTTTATCGCCAAGCGGCCAACCACCGTCCAAGAAATCAACGACGCGGTGATCACTGCCTCGAACGGCAAGCTGAAGGGCATCCTCGCCGTTACCCGCCACCCCAACGTTTCGATCGACTTCAACCACGATCCGCATTCCTCGATCGTGGCGCTCGACCAGACCAAGGTCATGGACGGCAACTTCGTTTCGGTGCTGTCGTGGTACGACAATGAATGGGGCTTTTCCAACCGCATGGGCGATACCGCCGTCGCCTTCGGCAAGACCATCGCCTGATCGCAGAACCATCTTCTCGACCTGGAAGACGCCCGGCTCAGTCCGGGCGTTTTTCGTTGCAGCACGAACCGCCGAGGCACGCTCCGCTGCTCGGGGATGCCAAAACTTTCGACGATCGGCAGCGTGGGGCAAAAAGCCACGCGGCTGCCTTGCAGCGGCCATGTCTTCGCCCCACTCTCCCGTGATGCCGGAGCATATCGACTAGGGGCGACTAACGCATGGAGCATGGTATCTATCTTGTGACGCTCGTTGGGGCAGCACTTGTCGTTGCCGCCGCGTTTTCGAGCCTGATCGCCTTCCGTTTCGGCGCCCCTCTCCTGCTGCTGTTTCTCTGCATCGGCCTCGCCACCGGAACCGACGGTCTCGGCATCCATTTCGACAATGCCCGAGTTGCTTATTTTGCCGGCTCATTGGCGCTGGCGGTCATCCTTTTCGATTCCGGCTTCGGCACGCCGCTCAACGCCTTGCGGCAGGCGGCCGGGCCGGCGCTGTCGCTGGCGACCTTCGGCGTCCTTTTGACCACCGGCCTGTTCGGCGCCGCCGCCTATTATCTGCTCGACCTGACCTGGCTGGAATCCTTCCTGCTCGGTGCCGCCGTCGCCTCGACCGACGCCGCGGCGGTGTTCTTCCTGCTGCGCGCCGGCGAGATCAATTTGCGCGAGCGCGTGCGGTCCACGCTCGAGGTGGAATCCGGCACCAATGACCCAATCGCCATCTTCCTGACCATCACCCTGGTCGAGGTCATCGCCGCCAACACCCACCCCGAGGCCAAGGTGCTGGTTACCGATCTTGCCGTCGGTTTCCTTGTCAACATGGGGCTCGGCGCGGTCATCGGTATTCTCGGCGGCATGGCCATCGTGCGCCTTGTCGATCGCCTCAATCTCGATCACGGCCTGCTGCCGATCTTCGTGCTGACGCTGTCGCTGATGGTGTTCGCTGCCGCCGGCGCCGTCGGCGGCTCCGGCTTCCTGGCGGTCTATCTCGCAGGCCTGATTGCCGGCAATTCCGATATCCGGGCCGTCACCATCCTCAAGCGCTTCCAGGACGGCATGTCGTGGCTGGCGCAGATCATCATGTTCCTGATCCTCGGCCTGTTCGCGACGCCTTCGCAATTTCCGGCGATCCTGGTGCCGGCAGTGCTGCTCGGCCTGTTCCTGATATTTGTGGCACGGCCAATCGCGGTCTGGCTGTGCCTGATGCCATTTCGTCTGCCACGCCCGGAAGTCGCCTTCGTCTCATGGGTCGGCCTGCGTGGCGCCGTGTCGATCCTGCTTGCCATCACGCCGCTGCTCGGCGGCCTTGAGAACGGCCGCCTCATCTTCAACACTGCCTTTATCATCGTGCTGGTCTCGCTGATCATCCAGGGATGGACCGTCGGGCCGCTGGCACGCCGCCTCGGCCTTATCGTGCCGGCTCGGCTGGGACCGCTCGACAAGGTCGAATTGGAACTGCCGGGCTCCGCCCATCATGAGCTTCTCGCCTACCGCGTGGCACCTGGCAGCCCGGTGGCGCGCGGCGAACGCATACCGCGCTGGGCGCGGCCGTCGCTGGTGTTGCGCGACGGACGCTCGATGCGCTTCCAGGACATGGGCCGGCTGGCGGCCGGCGACCATGTCTACATCTTCGTGCCGGACCGCTATCCGCGCCTGCTCGACAAGCTGTTCGCCAGCCGTGCCGTGGTCGATCCCGAGGACGCGGATTTCTTCGGCGCCTTCGCCGTCGATCCGTCACGCTCCGCCGAGGAACTGGAGACCGCCTATGCGCCGGGCCTGACCGAAGCGGAACGCAAGCTCAGCATTGGCGACCTGGTTACTACGCGGCTCGGCGGCCACGCCGAATACGCCGACCGCGTGCTGCTCGGTCCGATCGAGCTGATCGTGCGCGACGTCGACGACAAGGGCAGGATCACCGGCCTTGGCCTGTCCTTTGAGCCGACCGCCCCGGTGGCGCGCGTTCCGGTATTCCTCAGCGCCGGTGAAATCCGCGACCGCATCGCCGCGTTCATCCGCAACCGGCGCAAGCCGGCCGAAGCGCAGGCGGTCGAGGCGGCGGCCGAGCTGGAACCGGTTCGGCCGCCCGCGGTGGAAAAGACAACTGGCGAAAGCTGACCGCTGTCGACCCGCGGAATCCTGCTGCGAGGCCGAAAATGGCTCGGCAACTGGCGTGGCGAGGCCATGTGGTCCGACATCGCCGGAACCCCGATCGGCCGGCTGCGAAGGCATCCCGCCGGTCAGTCGCCACTTCTCCGGCGCGCCATAGGGGCGCTTTAATTGTTGCGGGCCGCGACGAACTCCGCCGCCTGTTTCAGAAGCGCGGCTTGTTCGCCATAGGGCTCGAGCAGCGCATGAGCCTGATCGACGAGGCCATGGAGCTGATCCCGCGCCCAGCCCGGTCCGTGCAGCGCGACCAGCGTCGCCTTGCCGGCCGCGGCATCCTTGCCGGTCGCCTTGCCCATCTGATGCGCGTCGGCGGTCAGGTCGAGCAGATCGTCGGCAAGTTGAAAAGCAAGCCCGATCGCCGAACCAAATTCGGCCAGCCTTTCGCGGTCGCCCGACGGCGCACCGGCAAGGATAGCGCCCGCTTCGCAGGCAAAGCGGATCAGCGCACCGGTTTTCATCGCCTGAAGCCGGATGATGCCGGCCTCGTCCGGCCGGCCTTGTTCGGCCTCGAGATCGAGCATCTGGCCGCCGACCATGCTTCCCGCCCCGGCGGCGCGGGCCAGAGCCAGCACCAACCCTGCCCTGCGCTCGGCCGGCAGCATTGTCGCATCGTCGGCAAGGATGTCGAAAGCAAGCGTCAGTAAGGCGTCGCCCGCAAGAATGGCGGTCGCCTCATCGAAAGCCCTGTGTACAGTCGGCTGGCCGCGGCGCAAATCGTCGTCGTCCATGGCCGGCAGATCGTCATGGATGAGCGAATAGCAGTGCACGCATTCGAGCGCCGCCGCGACGCGCAGCGCCGCCTCGCCATCGGCTGAAAACAGTGCAGCACTTTCCATGACCAGGAAGGGACGCAGTCGTTTGCCGCCGTTCAGCACGCCATGTCGCATGGCCGCCATCAGGCGTTCGGGCCGCGCGACCTCGCCTGAAAGCGTCCGTCCGTCGAGCAATCGCCTCAGCAGCGCCTCGAGCGGAACTGCCCGGGCAATAAGTGCAGCTTCGAATGCCATTTGGTCGTCTTTCGTCATGGTCGGGAGCGGTAGCCGACACTCAGACGTTGCGCAAGAAGCCAAGCGCCATTATGCCGGGGGCAGGGAGCAGCGCGGATTGGGTGGCTTGGCGGAACCGATCGTCGATCACGAAACCGAAGGGTTGGACATGGCGAGACCGAGACGCGGCAGCCGCATCGGTCTTCAACGCTGGGTCCGGCGCGGCATCGCCGTCGCCGTCGCGCTGGCGCTGGTGCCGGTGGTGCTGACCTTCCTGTACCTGCCGTCATTCGTGCATCCGGTGTCGACATTGATGCTGAAGGACCTGGCGACGTTTTCCGGCTACGATCGGCGCTGGGTTTCCATCGACGATGTCGCGCCGGTGCTGGCATATTCGGTCATCATGTCGGAGGACGGGCAGTTCTGTTTCCATCGCGGCGTCGATCTGGGCGAGTTGCGCGGCGTCGTTGACGATGCGCTTGCCGGCGAGATGACGCGTGGCGCCTCGACCATCACCATGCAGACGGTAAAGAACCTTTTTCTATGGTCGCGGCCGTTGGGCTCGGTCCGTAAGGTCGTCGAACTGCCGCTGGCCGTCTATTTCGATGCGGTGCTGTCGAAACGGCGTATCATGGAGATCTACCTCAATATCGCCGAATGGGGACCGGGCATCTACGGCATCGAGGCCGCCGCCCAGCACCATTTCGGCGTCTCGGCAAAACAGCTGTCGCGCCGGCAGGCAGCGCTGCTTGCCGTCACCTTGCCGAACCCGATCGTGCGCAATCCGGCAAAGCCCGGGCCGGGACTGAGGCGGCTTGCCGCATTGATCGAACGGCGCGCAGGCCGCGCCGGCGCCTATGTCGGTTGCCTGCGATAGTGTTAAAAAAAATCACGGTGATGCTGGTCAAAACGCCGTCGGGCGTGTATAGGCACCCGACTTTCTCAGATTCCGGCCCCTGATGTGGCCCTTTCACGAGGGCCGCCGGGGCGTTTTGACCATGTAGTGGAGCATATCCATGGCCGTTCCGAAACGAAAAACCTCTCCGTCGAAGCGCGGCATGCGCCGTTCTGCCGACGCACTGAAGGCCCCGACCTATGTCGAGGACAAGAACTCCGGCGAGATGCGCCGTCCGCACCATATCGACCTGAAGACCGGCATGTATCGCGGTCGCCAGGTTCTGGAGCCGAAGGAAAGCTGAGAGAGCTTTCGACGGTTTATGGGTTGCGAAACGACCGGCCATTGGCCGGTCTTTTTGCGTTTGCGATAACCGATCATATCAGCCGGGCCTGACATTGTTGTTTCACGCCGTCTTTGTCCGTGTTTATCGACCGCACGAAAATTCTTGACGGCGAACGCCGGGCGCACTCTACAAAGATCAGTCCAACCGGAGCCGCCACATGTTCGGTGCCATCCCGCTGCTGATCGTGCCTTTCATCCTCTACAATCTCGGGCTTCTGGGAATATTCGGCAGCGGCGACGATCCGTGGGCGACCGAAATGTTTTCGGTCCGGATGATGTCGGGTGGCGTGTTCTCGATGACCCTCGGCGATCTCATCGTGCTGATCGCACTGATCTTCTTGTTTGTCGAAGTGGTGAAATCGACGCGCACGACAAATGCCTCGATCATGGACCACCTTTTGTCGACCTTCGTCTTTGTGGCCTATCTGGTCGAGTTCCTGCTGGTGAAGGGCGCCGCCCATTCCGTTTTCTTCACACTGATGGTCATAGCGCTGATCGATGTGCTGGCCGGCTTTTCGGTGTCGATGCGGTCGGCCAGCCGCGATATCAACATGAATTAAGGATCCCGGCTCAGCCGGGGTCGGCGCTAAAGCCAGCCGCCTCGATGCCGGCGATGGCTGCCGTTTCGTCATTGTCGGACGTATCGCCGGAAATGCCGACGGCGCCGATGATCGTGCCGGCCTCGTCGCGGATCAGCACGCCGCCGACGACCGGCAGGACGCGCCCGCCCGACACGTCGGAGATGCCGGCGATCAGATGCGGGCGCTCCCTGGCGAAAGCTTCCACCCGGCGCGAGCCCATGCCGATAGCGAGCGCGCCGTAGGCCTTACCGGCCGACATTTGCGGACGCAGGAACGACGCGCCGTCCTGACCGCTGGAACGCAACCAGATGGGCGCCGGCGTCGAGCACCGAGACGCCAAGCGGCCTGAGCTTGAGCTCGGCACCCTTGGCAAAGGCGGCGGCGATGATTTCAAGGGCTTTGTCGAGCGTCAGTGCGGTCATGCCGGTCTCCTAAACGCGCCAGTTATCAACCGGCAGAAACATCCCGGTGAACTGTTTCGTGTGCGAAATGAAGCATGCGTCTGGGAGCGCCGGTTTATTTTTTCTTGGCGCGAGGCTTCTTCACCGGGGCGGGAGGCGCATTGGCCAGGTCTTCCGCTTCCTTGGCGAGGCGCAGCGCCCGCAGCTTGTTGGTCTTGGCTTGGCGAGCGTCGCTCTCGGCGACATATTCCGCCATCGCCTTCTGGCGAACCGTGGCTGCCTCTTCCTGTTTCTTGAAGCGCAAATCGGCCCGCGCACGGGCAGTGTCCTTAGAGTTCTCGACCAAGAGCGTTATCCAATCCCGTGAATTATCTTCAGTCCCTTGATAGCAGAGCCAGCCCGCAATTGGGAAAATAAGTTGGTCATGGCGCCGGATCGCAGCCGATGCCCCGCGCGTTGCGGGCGATCACCGCATCGTATCCGGCCTGCAAAGTCGCGCGGACGGTGGGCTCGGATGGAGCAGGAGACGCACCCAGATGCTCGTGGCGCAACTCGTTCATGAACTTATCCCACATCGGCGGGCCGCCTTTTTCCAGAAGCTCGGCACGGATAGAGAGCTCTTCGCTGACCGGCAGCCAGACGCGGCCCCAGGCGCCGAGATGCGCCAGGATCGGCACCAGCGTGATGGCCATTTCGGTCAGACTATAGATCGCCTTTTGCTTGTGGGAGGGATCATCCGCCTTGGTCAGCATGCCGAGCTCCATCAGCCGCTTCAGCCGGTCGGCGAGGATGTTGGAGGCGATGCCCTCCATCGAGCCGTTGAGCAGTTCGCGAAAGTGGCGTCTGCCGCCGAAGATGATGTCGCGAAGGATGATCAGGCTCCACCGGTCGCCGAACACTTCGAGCGACAGGTTGATGGGGCATCCGGACCGACGATCGATGTTCATGCGAATCTCCAAAAACCGGTTGCATTATCGTATCAGTTTTAATATCGTGCAACTGATTGCAAATTGCAATCGGATTGGAAGCCCAAGGAGGAAAGCCATGAAAAACTCCGAACACCCCGAAATCGTATCCCAGACCTTCGGCGATCCGGCACATCCGGCGGTGTTGTTGATCATGGGCGCCATGGCTTCCATGCTTTGGTGGCCCGAAGCGTTTTGCCGAAAGCTGGCCGGCGAGGGTCGCTTCGTGATCCGCTATGACAATCGCGATACCGGCCGTTCGACCAAATACGCGCCGGGCGAGCCGCCTTATACATTCAACGACATGGCGGACGATGCCATCCGCGTCCTTGACGATCACGGAATCCGAAAGGCGCATGTGGTCGGCATGTCGATGGGCGGCATGATCGCGCAGCTCGTTGCGTTGAAATATCCGTCGCGTGTCACTTCGCTTACGGTGATCAGCAGCTCGCCCCTGGGCATCGATACTTCGCATCTGCCCGGAACCACCGAGGCCTATAGGAAACACTCGGCCGAAGGCGCCAAGGTCGACTGGTCGGACCGTGGCCAAGTGGTCGATTTCATCGTCAAGGACGCGCATGCGCTCACCGGTGCCGCGCACTCTTTCGACGAGCAGCGAACGCGAGCTTTCGTCGAACAGGATTATGACCGGTCCGGCGGTTTTCTAAGTGCGACCAATCATTTCATGCTCAAGAGTGGCGAAGATGGGAGCGGCGAAGACTGGACGGGTCGGCTGCGCGACATGAAAATCCCGCTCCTCGTTATCCACGGCACCGACGATCCCATCTTTCCAGTCGAACATGGCGCCGCTCTTGCCGACGCGGTCACCGGTGCAAGGCTGCTCCGGATCGAGGGCGGCGGCCACGAGCTGCATCGCGACGACTGGGCCGCGATCATCGATGCCATCGTCACCCACAGCCAGGCCAAATAGTACCCGACCCCGACACCGAATTTCCGCGAGACGAACCACCCAAGGAACGGCAAACAATGTCTCTGACTATGCATCTTCATCCACTGGCCTCCTTCTGCTGGAAGCCGCTGATCGCGCTCTATGAGAACAACACGCCATTCACATCCGTCGTCGTCGATCTCGGCGATGAACAGTCGCGCGCGGCGTTTCTGAAATTGTGGCCGCTCGGCAAGATGCCGGTGCTGCGCGATGAAGCACTGGACCGGACCGTGCCGGAATCGACGATCGTCATCGAATATCTCAACGCATATTATCCTGGGCCGGTCGAACTGATCCCCGCCGATCTCGATCTCGCTCGCCAGACCCGGCTCGCCGACCGCTTCTATGACTTCTACGTCCAGGAACCGATGCAGAAGATCGTCGGCGACCGGCTGCGGCCGGAGGGCAAGACCGATCCGTTCGGCGTCGAGCAGGCCCGCGCCCAGCTGCGCAGTTCCTACGCCGTCATCGAACAGGACATGGAGTCGAGGACATGGGCGGTGGGTACGAGCTTCACCATGGCCGACTGCGCTGCCGCCCCCGCGCTGTTCTACGCCAACAAGGTCGAGCCGTTCGGAGACGAATATCCTGCGGTCAGGCGCTATCACGACCGGTTGATGCAACGCCCGTCGATTGCCCGTGTGATCGAGGAAGCGCAGCCTTATTTCAAGCTCTTCCCCTACAACAATGGCTAGAGTGGTTCATCGTTTCACGGAAACGACGAACCGCTCTATCTATTTGTTTTTGCGCAATTCCGGACGGAAAACCGTTTCACACTTTTCCGGGAATTGCTCTGGTCCCGATGCTGCATAGTTGCTCGACGCGCTGACGACGCCTCTCAGCTTCCGGGTGAACCGAGCTGCTCCGCATCCCAGAACTGGTCAAGCCAGATGTTGAGCTTCAGGAAGCCGGCATTGCTGACCGTATAGACGCGCCTGGTGCCTTCCGGCTTGGCGTTGACCAGCCCGGCATCAAGCAGCACCTTCAGGTGCTGCGAAACGGCCGGGCGGGACACCGGCAAGCCGGATGCCAATTCGTTGACGGTCTTCGGTCCGCGCCGGAGCTCTTCCAAGAGATGGCGCCGGTTGGGATCGGCAATCGCCATGAAGGCGTCGGAAAGCATCATGCCTTATTTGTGGGGCAAAGCGCCTCGAATCTCAACCGTCGGTTTCAGCTTTTCTGCGCGGGTCGAGCCGCAACGCTTCCGGCGTTACCGAGCGGTCGGCCGGCTGGGTCTTGAAGGCATCGCGGCCTTCGATCGGCACCGGCGCGCGACGGCTGATGCGCAGCAGCGTATAGCCGGCCAGGCTGAGATGCGCGAGTGCGGTAGCCAGGAACAGCCCCTCGGGGCGCATCCAGCCCATTAGGCCGGCGGCCACCAGCGGACCGATCATCGTGCCGAAGCCATAAAGCAGCAGCAGGCCGCCCGACACTTTGACGAAGTCCTCCGATCGGGCATGGTCGTTGGCATGCGCCACCGCGATCGAATAGAGCGTGTAGGCGAAGGCGCCGTAGGCGGCGGTGCAGACGATGACGAAGACGCCGGAGCGCGGTTCGAACAGGAAGATGGCGATGGCGAACAGTGCAGCGCCGAATGCCGCGCCCGCCAGCACAAAACGACGGTCCGTCGTGTCGGAGAGCCGTCCGGCCGGAAGCTGCATGGCGGCGCCGGCGATGACCACGAGGCTCATCATCAGCGCGATCTCGGCTGTCGAGATGCCGATGCGCGCTCCATAGACGGCACCAAGTGTACCCCAGGCGCCGTTGGCAATGCCGATCAGCACGCAGGCGATCGCCGATACCGGCGAATTGATGTAGAGCCCTTTGACGTCGAGCGACACGTCCTGCAGCGGCTTGGGGTGCGACGCCGTCGAGACCGCCGTCGGGATCAGCGACAGGCAGAACAGAATGCCGGTGATCATGAACAGCGACGCCGATTTCACGTCGCCGCCGGCAACGATCATCTGACCGCCCATGATCGAAGCATAGGTGACCATCATGTAGAGGCCGAAGACGGTGCCGCGGTTTTCGTTGGTGGCCTTCTCGTTCAGCCAGCTTTCGATGACCATGAAGGCGCCGGCCATGGTGAAGCCGGTGAAGGCGCGCAGCAGGATCCAGGTATATTCGTCGATGATCAGGCCAGTGAGCAGCGCGACGATCGCTCCCGATGCGGCAAAGGCGCCGAAAGCCCTGACATGACCGGCGCGGCGCACGATGCGTGGCGCAAAGAAGCAGCCGGTGACGAAGCCGCCGGCCCAAGCCGTGCCCATCAGGCCGAGCGATGCCGTCGAGAAGCCCTCCACCTGGCCGCGCAGTGGCAACAGCAGCCCGTGCAGCCCAGATGCCGCCAGCAGGAACGCGGTGCCGCGCAGCAGCGAGAGGATCGGTCTGTAGCTTGCGAACATTTTTCAATCCGGCTGGGGTTTGGGGCACAAGTCTGGAGACAGCGGCATTCGGGCTTTTCGGCGGCGTGCCCGAGCTTTTGGAATTACCCGCAGTACTACCCGCGGCGAAACAGCGCCTCTGCCGCCGACTTGGTTGAGCCCTTGGTCTTGAGCTCGGTTTCCAGCCGGGCGATCTCGTCGCGCAGGATGCCGATCCGTTCGGACAATTCATCGACGGAAAGCAGCGACAGATCCTGCCCGATCTCGTGCGGGCGCGCTTTCTTCTTGGGTTCGTCGTCGAAGATCGCCATCGTCGCTCCTCCGTGATTGCCCATTTGCCTGATTTGCCAATGAGCATACATAGGGCAAGGGTATGGATGCAAATGGCGGGCAAGAGCTGGCACGAGAAACCGGCGAAGCACGACGGGAAAATTCATGGCGAACGCACAGAAAATTCCGGCGAAGATGATGGCGATCGCCATATCGGAACCGGGCGGGCCGCGGGTGCTGAAACCGGAAACCCGCGACGTGCCGGTTCCCGGTCCCGGCGAGATCCTGATCCGGGTGCGTGCCGCCGGCGTCAACCGACCGGACGTGCAGCAGCGCAAGGGCGCCTACCCGCCGCCACCGGGTGCATCGGATCTGCCGGGCCTGGAAGCAGCAGGCGAAGTCGCTGCCCTTGGTGACCAGATATCGCGCTGGCGCGTCGGCGACCGGGTGTGTGCGCTGACGGCGGGCGGCGGCTATGCCGAATATGTCAGAGTGCACGCCGGCAGCGTGCTGCCGCTGCCCGCCGGCTTTACCTACACCGAAGCGGCGGCGCTGCCGGAAAACTACTTCACTGTTTGGCACAATGTCTTCGAGCGCGGCGGCCTGAAGAGCGGCGAGACGCTGCTCGTGCATGGCGGCTCGTCGGGTATCGGCACGACGGCGATCCAGCTTGCTGCCGCTTTCGGCGCCTATGTCGTCACCACCGCCGGCAACAAGGAGAAATGCGAAGCCTGCCTCAAGCTTGGCGCCGACCGGGCGATCAACTACCGCGAGGAGGACTTCGTCGCCGCGGTCAAGGAGGCAACCGGCGGCAAGGGCGCCAATGTCATCCTCGACATGGTCGGCGGCGATTATGTCGCGCGAAACTACGAGGCTGCGGCCGTGGAAGGCCGCATCGTCCAGATCGCGACGCAGGGCGGAGCGGTGGCGAGCGCCAATTTCTTCAAGATGATGACCAAGCGGCTCGTGCACACGGGATCGCTGCTCAGGCCACGCACAGTGGAGTTCAAGGCGGCAGTTGCTGCGGCGCTGGAGGCGCAGGTCTGGCCGCTGCTCGGCACGCGCAAGGTTTCGCCGGTGATGGACACGATCTTCCCGCTCAAGGAAGCCTGGCGGGCGCATGAGCGGATGGAGGAGGGTGAGCACATCGGCAAGATTGTGCTCGATGTCGCCTGACGGCCCGCAAATAGACTGAACGAAAGCTTAATGGTGCAATGCAACAAACGCATTGCGGCCATGCAAAAGCGTCTGTTCAATTCCTGAGCGGCGATGCCTATTTACGCGTCATCGAAACGAATGATCCAACGAAATGGAGGACTATCATGAACCCGATCCGCGCTTTCCGTAACTGGCGCATGTACAACGAAACCGTGCGCGAACTGAACCGGCTGAATGCTCGTCAGCTCAACGACCTCGGCATCAACCGCGGCGACATCGAGAGAATCGCCCGCCAAGGGCTTTGATCTCGAGCACGATCCCGCCCGAAGACCGGGCGCTGCTTTTCCGCAACGCCGAGCCGCGGTTCGGGATCACGTCTTAGAAGCCAGAGCCGCAGCAGACGGATTTCCGTCGCCGGTTCCGAGCCCGCCCGACCTTGGTCTGGCGGGCTTTGTCTTTTTGAAGCTTCGACTGCATGGCTTCATGCCGACCCTTCGCGGTCTGCTGGTCGCGCTGCCATGCCGTCCTTGACGCGCCTTCCAAAAACATTGCGAAACGGCGAGCGAGCGGTTATATAGACCGCGATTTTCCCATTTTGGTGGCTCTAAACCACCGCCCGCGCGGGAACGCGGGCGAACGAGAAGGATTTTTATGATGGCCAATACGCTGCTGATGCCAAAGGCGACCGCCGTCTGGCTGGTTGACAACACAGCGCTTTCCTTCGAGCAGATCGCGCAGTTCTGCGGACTGCATCCGCTTGAGGTCAAGGCGATCGCCGACGGCGAGTCGGCGCAAGGCATCAAGGGCATGGACCCGATCATGACCGGCCAGCTCACTCGCGACGAGATCGCGCGTGCCGAGAAGGACCCGAACCACCGGCTGAAGCTCTCCGATCCCAAGGTGCGGGTGCCGGAATCCAAGCGCAAGGGTCCGCGCTACACGCCGTTGTCGAAGCGCCAGGACCGGCCCAACGCCATCCTCTGGCTGGTGCGCAACCATCCCGAGCTCAAGGATGCGCAGATTGCCCGCCTTGTCGGCACGACGAAGTCGACGATCGACCAGATCCGCGACAGAAAGCACTGGAACTCCGCCAATCTCCAGCCGATGGACCCGGTGACACTCGGCCTGACGTCGCAAATCGACCTCGATATGGAAATCAACCGCGCCTCGCGCGGCCGTGAGCAGGCGCAGCCGGTCGGCGATACGCTGCTGCCGGCCGCCTTGACCGAACGGCTGGTGCCGGCGCCCGAAAAGCCGAAGGACGAGGACCGGGAACTCGACGCCAACGCCGTCTTCGCCAAGCTTTCGGCGCTGAAGTCGAAGGACAAGGACGCCGACGAGGAGGAGTAGGCATCTCGCATCCAAAGCAAAAAGCCCGCTTTCAAGCGGGTTTTTTGTGATCTTCCGTGTCAGCTTCGCGCCGCCCGGTCCGGCGCCATGCCATAATCCTCGCTGCGCTCCACCGCGCGGTAGAAATCGGCGAGCTGCTTGCCGCGCTCGGGCTTGAAGGTGCGGCCGGCGATCACCACCGAGGCGACGCGGTCGATGCGGAAGGCGCGGAAATCGCTGCGCATCTCGCACCAGGCGACCAAGGTCCACACCTTGCCCCAGAACCACAGGCCGAGCGGGCGGATGTCGCGCGCGGTGCTGCGGCCGGCCTCATCCGAATAGTCGATGGTCAGCACCTGGCGTTTCTCGATGGAGCGCTCGATCAGGTCGATGGCTTCGCGGGCGGCATCGCTTACCACCCACATCGGCGTGTGGATCTCGGTACGGGCGATGCGGTCCTTTTCAGCGTCGGGCAGCACGGCGCCGATCTTGACCAGCGCCTCGTCGGCGGCTCGCGCCATGGCCGCGCCGCCAAAGGCGCGCACCATGCGGGCGCCGGCGACCAGCGCGACGATCTCGTCACGCGTGAACATCAGCGGCGGAAGGTCGAAACCCTCCCTCATCATGTAGCCGACACCGGCCTCGCCGTCGATCGGCACGCCGGTCGACTGCAGGTCGGCGATGTCGCGATAGATCGTCCGCTCGGAAACCTCGAGCCACGTGCCCAGCTTCTGGGCGGTGACCAGACGGCCACCGCGCAGATGCTGCACGATCTGGAAGAGCCTGTCGGCGCGGCGCATCGTATGGTCCCTCGGCGTCTATCGTTCCAGCCCTTCGCGCTTGCGCTGCGCGGCGACGAAGGCCGCGCCGAAGGACAGTTTCCTCGTTGTCGGCGTGCTTGCGTCGAGCACCCGCCAGTACGGCGCAATGTCGCTCAGCGGCACACCACGCTCCATATCCTCGTTGGCGGCCTCGGCGACGGTGCGCAGATGATAGCCGATGGTGGCCGGACATGTCACCTCGGCACCGTGCTCGATGGCAAGGGCGGTGCGAAAAGCGCAGATATCCATGTCCATGCCTTCGGGGATGGAGCGGATGAATGCATCGACCTGGTGAGCTGAAGGAACCAGCATCGGCCGGCCTTCGACGACGTCACCGATGGTGCGCGGCGACCGTCTTATGCCGTTGATGCCAGGCGTGTTCAGCCTGTCGTTCCAGCTTTTCATCGATCGTCCTCTCGGCCATCCGGCTCCATCGCACTATCGCACGAGCCTCCTGACACCATACTGTCAGGAGGCTTCAGCATGTCCATTTCAGCTCGTCGCCAGGTCGCATCCAAACGCCACGCGGAAAGCTTGCCTCAATTGCCACCATTGCGGCGGTCGCCATACATGTCCGGCCAACCAATATCCTTGCGGATGTCCGCCGGCAGGGTGTTCATGAACCGCTGGGTGCGGATCTCATTGCGCATCGTCCGGATCTTGCCGACATAGTGCTGCACGCTACGCAGAATGGTAATACCGTTCATGGCTGGTCTCCTCTCTTTCGATGCAGGCACTATCGCACACCCCTGCTGACAGCAGTCTGTCAGGAGGGTGCGTCTCTCGTGACCGGCATTCCGATTTGTCGACCGAAGTGATCAGCCAGTGCTGAAAAGCGGCCTGCCGCAGTGGAAAGACGGCGATCGCGGAGCCGCTTTGACAGCCAGCCGCGATGCTGATCAAAGGCTGCATGTCGAAACTTCTCGCGCTCGTCATCATCGCCATGATGGTCATCCAGCTGATCAAGCCGCTCGGCTGGCCCGGGCTGAAGCGGCGCAGTGATTTCTGGAAGCTGGCGCTGCTGGCGATGGCAGCGATTTCGATTACGGCGGTGCTCGGGCACTGGACGTAGTGCCGGCGGCCCGCTACGCGACGCCCGGTTCGTTGGCGAGCAACAGGCCGACCAGATGTTCCGCCCAGGCTCGGTAGCCGGCTTCCGAAGCATGGAATCCATCCGACGCAAAGCCGGCCTCGGCATCGGTGATCGGCAGGCGGGGCGCTGGTATAGCGCCGCGTTCGAGGCAAAGGCGCTCGCCCATCCGGTTCATTTCGACGGCGCGGATTTCGAGGATCTTGCCGAGCAGCGGCGGCATTGCCGGCGCCCGGGTGAACTCCAGCACCGGCGACCACACGACGCGCGCCTCCGGCCATTTGGCGCGCAGCGCGTAGAGCAGGCCGCCAAACTCGCGCTTGAAGCGCGGCACCGAATGAAAATTCTTGGTGTCGTTGGTGCCGATGGCCAGCACGATATGCGTCCACGGATCGGCCGATAGATTGGGCAGCACATGATCGCGGATCTGGCCAGAGGTTGCCGAGTTGAAGCCGGCCGCCCGCCAGCGCACGGTGCGGCCGGTGCGTTGCGCAATCAGAACCGCCAGTTGCGCGGCCAATCCGTTTTCGGAATTGCCGATGCCTACCGAGGCGGCGGAGGAATCGCCAAGCACCAGAACCGAGATTGCTGGCGCCAGGCCAGATATCTCGTGCATGACCGGACCTTGTGCCGGCAGCATGCGGGTGGTGCGACGACGCACGCCAAGTCCTTGCCAGACATAGACCGGAAAGGCGAGCCAGGTGAGAAGGGTCGGAAAGCGCCGCATGGCAAGTCCCTTTTAGGGCATAGCGCACAGCACTTAGCGCATGTTGTACTGAAGGTGAACGACCTTGCAGCGACATCCTTGTCGCCTCAATGGCAGCCGTCATGCGTCCCGGATCGGTCTTCGTACTGGTCATGTAGCCGCACCCAGTCGACGAGGCTATGATGCGGGCCAGATTCGTTGCGGCCCTTCGGCGTCAGATCGAGATAGTGATAGGCGCCTATCAGCGGATCGCCGCCTCTGGAGCGCGCGATAAAAGTCAGGAAGATGTCGCCTTTCTCGTCACGATAGAACACGCTGGTGCCGGGAAGGTCCTTCGATCTCCGCGCACGCCGCTCGAAATTGTATGTCGTGTCGCCGGCCGCGATCTGCTTGTCGGTGAATGACACCTGCATGTCGAAGTTGAAGTCCGAGGCGTAGGACGACACCCAGTCGAATTTCCAGCCCATGCGCTGCTTGTAGGGCACCAATTCGGCCAATGGCGCCCGTGCTACCACGACAAGTGAGACATCGTGGTGCCTGAGATGCTGGTTGGCGCCGTCGATATGATCGGCAAGGAATGAGCAGCCTTCGCAGCGATAATCGGCGCCCGGCCCGAACATGAAATGGTAGACGATCAGCTGGCTATTGCCGCCAAACAAGTCGGGCAGTTTCTTTGGCCCTTGCTCGGTCTCGAAGACGTAGTCCTTGCGGATCTTCAGCCACGGCAGTTCGCGGCGTTCGGCGGCGACGCGGTCGCGAAAGCGCGTCAATTCCTTTTCGCGCGCCAGATGCGCCTTGTGCGCCTGAAACCACTCTTCCTGCGAAACGGTCTTGTTGTTTGGCATCGGTCTGCTCCTCTTTTCACGGAGGACGTTCGGCAGCGACGAATGCCGACACCGAGCTGCATTTCAGTTGCAAGAAATTGCAGCCCTTGCTGCTTTTCAAATAAAAACCCGGGCACGAGGCCCGGGCCAGGAGAAACGCAAGATGTTTTCGGTCAGGCGGCTTGCTCAAGCATCGGCTGCCATTGTCCAAGCGCTGCCAGATGGTTCATGTGGGCGCGATGGGCGAAGGCCGCCTGCGCGGCGGCGACATTTGCCGCCTTGCCGCCCCAGGCCTTCTGCGGGGCGGCCTGCAAGGCGCGGCCGTAGGAGAAGGTCAGCTTCCACGGATGCGGGCCGATGGCGTTGATGGCATTGAGGTTGGCGGTCGCCTCCTCGTCCGATTGTCCGCCTGACAGGAAGGCGATGCCTCCGATCGCGGCCGGCACCGTCTGGCGGAACAGTTTTATGGTCTTTTCGGCGACTTCCTCGGGGCTGCTGACCTTGCCCGATTTCTTGCCGGCGAGGACCATGTTCGGTTTCAGGATGGTGCCTTCGAGCCCGACGCGGGCTGCATAGAGCTCGGTGTACAACTTTGTCAGTGTCGCCTTGCTGATCTCGTAGCAAGTGTCGATGTCATGAGCGCCGTCCATCAGCACCTCCGGCTCGACGATCGGCACGATGCCGGCTTCCTGGCAAAGCGCGGCGTAACGGGCGAGCGCATGGGCGTTCGAGCCGATCGAGGTGGCGGAAGGCACGCCCTTGGCAACATCGATGTCGATTACCGCGCGCCATTTGGCAAAGCGGGCGCCAAGCTTGTAATAGTCGGCGAGCCGTTCGCGCAGGCCGTCAAGGCCTTCGGTGATGGTGTCGCCGGGAAAGCCGGCCAGCGGCTTGGCGCCGGCGTCGACCTTGATGCCGGGGATAGCGCCTGATGCCTTGATGATGTCGACCAGCGGTGTGCCGTCGGCGGCCTTCTGGTGAATGGTCTCGTCATAGAGGATGACGCCGGAAATGTACTTGGTCATTGCCTCGCTGGCGCGGAACATCATCTCGCGATAGTCGCGACGGCTGTCGTCGGTCGACTCGACGCCGATGACGTCGAAGCGCTTCTTGATGGTGCCGGAGCTCTCGTCGGCAGCCAGCAGACCCTTGCCATTGGCCACCATCGCGGCGGCAATGTCCTCGAGACGTTCGCTCATCGTGCTTCTCCTGAAAGAATTGATCCGCGCCCAGCAGACCACCAGAGCAACGCAGGTTCAAGTCGAACCATTTCGTCAAACAAGCGCGAATCGATTGAAAGTCGCGGGCGCACTCCTTCGCACTGCCATTACGGCCGCAGTTAGCGCTTCAAGACGTCGACGCCGGGCAAGGGCTTGCCTTCCATCCATTCCAGGAAAGCGCCGCCGGCCGTCGAGACATAAGTAAAGTCGTCGCTGACGCCGGCATGGTTGAGCGCCGCCACCGTGTCGCCGCCGCCAGCGACCGAGACCAGTCTGCCGGCCTTGGTGCGCGCTGCCGCGTGCCTGGCCGTCGCCACCGTTGCGTGGTCGAATGGCTCGATCTCGAAGGCGCCGAGCGGCCCGTTCCAGACCAGCGTCGCGGCGCGGTCGATCCATTCGGCAATGGTTTTCACGGTTTTCGCACCGACATCCAGGATCATGCCGTCAGCCGGCACGTCTGCTATGGCGACAGTCTCGCTGGCGGCGCCGGCCTTGAATTCCCTGGCGACAACGCCGTCGGCGGGCAGGATGATGGCGCAGCCGGCCTCGGCCGCCTCGATCATGATCTGCTTGGCGGTGGTCGCGAGGTCATGCTCGCACAAGGATTTCCCGACGTCGGTGCCGCGTGCCGCCAGAAACGTGTTGGCCATGCCGCCGCCGATGACCAGCGCGTCGACCTTCTTCACCAGGTTCATCAACAGGTCGATCTTGGTCGAGACCTTGGCCCCGCCGACGATGGCGACAACCGGACGGACGGGATTGCCAAGACCCTTTTCCAACGCGTCGAGCTCGGCCTGCATGGTACGGCCGGCGAAGGCCGGCAGCACATGCGCCAGCCCTTCCGTCGACGAATGGGCGCGGTGCGCAGCGGAGAAGGCGTCGTTGACGAAAATGTCGCCGTTGGCGGCGAGCTTTTCGGTGAAGGCCGGGTCGTTCTTCTCCTCCGCTTTGTAGAAGCGGGTGTTCTCGAGCAGTAGCACGTCGCCGCCTTTCATGGCGGCGACGGCGCTCGCCGCCTTGTCGCCGATGCAATCGGCGGCAAAGCCAACCGGGCGGCCGAGCACGTCCGCCGTCGCCTTGGCGATCGGTTCGAGCGAGAATTCCGGCGTCGGTCCATCCTTGGGCCGGCCGAAATGGGCAAGCAGGATGACCTTGGCGCCCTTGCCGGAGAGCTCGGCAATGGTCGGGGCAATGCGCTCAATGCGGGTGGCGTCGGTGACCTTGCCCTCGGTGACGGGAACGTTGAGGTCGACACGCACCAGCACACGCTTGCCGCTGATATTGCCGATGTCGTCCAGTGTCTTGAAGCCGGCCATGCTGATCCCTTTCGCGAAAAATCGCGGGGACCTTACCCCGCATCGACGACGATGCAAGACCTGCCTAACGGTTCACCGAAAATATGATTCACGTGTCGAGGACGAAGTGCCCACGGGGAGCGAGATGGGCAGCAATGGCGCAAAACGCGCCGACATATGGCTTTACCGGTTGCGTACCACGATGCAGGCGCCGCCGACGCTTTGCAGCTTGTCGCAGATCGTGTCGGCCTTGGCTCTGCTATCGGCGCCGATCCGCACGGCATAGATGCCGCGCCTGCCGATCGGGGTACGTACCCGGCTGACCACCGGATCGTGGCCGGCAAGCAGTGCCGGGAACCGGCTTTTCACTCTCAGCCACTGATTGAGCGCCGCGGCGCGGCGGAAATTGCCGGCCACCTGCACACCCCACGGCTTGATGTTGATCGACGACATCGGCACGGTTCTGGACATGATCACCGGCAGCTCGCGGCAAGCGGCAGCGAAACTCGCCTTCTTGTCGAGCGGCCGGATGACGCCGGCATAGGCGGCATCGGTGAACTTGTCGGCCGGCTCGCCCATGACGTCCAGGACGTAGCTTTCGGTCTCCAACGGCAGGAAGCCGCCGGAATTCAGCCAGCGCGTCACCCGGCTCTCGCCGGCATTGTAGGCTGCGGCGGCGAGGCCGAGATTGCCGAAACCGGATTTCATTTCGGCAAGGTATTTTGCCGAGGCCGGGATCGCCTGTTCGATGTCGAAGGAATTGGCGAGCCCGCGCATCTTGGCGGTGCTCGGCATGAATTGGGCGATACCCTCCGCGCCGACGGGGCTGACCGCATTGGGATCGAAACGGCTTTCCTTCCAGATCAGCCGGGCAAAGAAAGCCCGGGGCAGGCCGTTCTGGTCGGCATGCGTCTCGATAAGATCGCAAACTCGATCGATCAGCTTCTGCTTGGCGGGCCGCGGCGGATCGGCCTGGACGGCTGTCGCCCAGCCCAGCCCGGAAATGACAACCAGCGTCGCCCCAAGCAAACGCCGCATCGAACTACTCCGCCGCGGCTTTGCCGTGTTGCCCAAACCGCCGTTCGATGTAGTCGGAAACCATTTTCTCGAAATCCGCGGCAATCGACGGGCCGCGCAGCGTCGCCGCCTTCTTGCCGTCGACGAACACCGGAGCGGTCGGCGTCTCACCGGTGCCGGGCAGCGAAATGCCGATATCGGCATGTTTGGATTCGCCCGGACCGTTGACGATGCAACCCATCACCGCGACCTTGAGGTTCTCGACGCCGGGATATTGTTCGCGCCACACCGGCATATTCTTGCGCAGGTCGGCCTGGATGTTCTGGGCAAGCTCCTGGAACACGGTCGAGGTCGTGCGGCCGCAGCCTGGGCAGGCGGCGACGATCGGCACGAACTGCCGGAAGCCCATGGTTTGCAGCAGTTCTTGCGACACCTGCACCTCGCGCGTGCGGTCGCCGTTCGGCTCCGGCGTCAGCGAGATGCGGATGGTGTCGCCGATGCCTTGCTGGAGCAGGATGCCCATGGCCGCGGACGAGGCGACGATGCCTTTCGAGCCCATGCCCGCCTCCGTCAGGCCGAGGTGCAGCGCATGGTCGGAACGGATTGCAAGCTCCGTGTAGACGGCGATCAGGTCCTGCACGCCGCTAACTTTGGCGGACAGGATGATTTTCTCACGGGCAAGGCCGATCTCTTCAGCCATTTCGGCCGACAGGATCGCCGACTGCACGATTGCCTCGCGCGTCACTTCCTGGGCGGTCAGCGGAAAGCCCTGGGCCTGGTTGTCGTCCATCAGTCGGGTCAGCAGCTCCTGGTCGAGCGAGCCCCAGTTTACGCCGATGCGCACCGGTTTGTCGTATCGGATCGCCATCTCGACGATCGCCGCGAACTGCCGGTCTTTCTTGTCCTTGAATCCGACATTGCCGGGGTTGATACGGTATTTGGCCAGTGCTTCGGCGCAGGCCGGATGATCGGCCAGCAGCTTGTGGCCGATATAATGGAAATCGCCGACCAGCGGCACGTCGATACCGAGCCGTTCCAGCCGCTCGCGGATGGCCGGCACGGCGGCAGCGCTTTCGTCGCGATCGACGGTTATGCGCACGATCTCGGAGCCGGCGCGATGCAGCGCCGCCACCTGCGCGACCGTCTGATCGACATCGGCCGTGTCGGTGTTGGTCATCGACTGGACGACGACCGGCGCGCCGCCGCCGACAATCACGCCGCCGACATTGACACCGACCGACCTGCGGCGTGGGAAGGGTGAGGAAAAATATCCGGTCATGCCGGCTGCCTTTAATCTTGAAGGTCCGGGCATGAGGTGGAGGAGCAAAGATGGCTTGTCAATGGCGACTGGCGCGAAGGCCCAGCAAATCGGAAATGACAAGACGGCAGCTTGCCGCAAATCCACGAGTGTTTCCGGCAGCATAGCAATGCCACCGGAAAGATCGCGCGCCGGGCGGCGCTGCTAGTCCTGGAAGGGCTTCAGTGCGTCGTCGGTTTCGCCTTCAGTTTTTCAATCTCGTCCTTGAGCGCCAGCTTGCGCCGCTTGAGATTCACGATTTCGAGGTCGTCTACCGATGGATGGGTCATCGCATCGTCGATTTCCCGTTCGATGTCGCCGTGTTTCCGCTGCAGCTCATCAAGATGGGATGCAAGAGACATGATTGGTTCTCCCTTTCATGGTTTCCTCGATTGCAGCCGTCAAGGCGCGTCCACCGCAGGCTCGCTTCTGTGACGGCATAATGACAGTCTGCCACCATCGAGCACCGATGTCGAATGCTGCGTGGTAGCATTCCACGACAATATGAAATGTGGTATGGGCTGCGCGCCGGTGCAAGAAGACCCCGGTCCCGCCCAATCAGGCCCATAGTTTGGGCGCCGCAGACGTGCAGACGGTAAAAATGTCCGATCAGGAACAGGCAGATATCCGCCTCGAATATTCCCGGCTGAAGCAGGAGCACGCCGATTTCGACGCGGCCATCAATGCGATGATCGCCATGAATTGCGACCCGCTGCAGATCCAGCGCATGAAGAAAAAGAAGCTTTTCCTGAAGGACAGGCTGATGGCGCTGGAAGACAAGATCATTCCAGACATTATTGCTTGAACGAACGCCATTGCTTGAACGAACGCCGGCGCCGGCCTGCTGGAAAAGCGGCTATGCCGCGATCGAAAGCCGTGCGGCGCGCTCGCGCAACAACGCTATCAGATCGTCGGTCTTTTCGCTCGAAGTATCGATCGGAACCACCAGGCACATCGTCGCCTCGACCCTGCCTGGTGCTGAAAAAACCGGCGCGGCCAGGCATTTCGTATAGGCATCGACAAGGCCGGAGGTAACGCAGTAGCCGGCCGACTTGGCGACGGCGATGTCGGCTATGAAATCGTCGAGCCGCAACCTGCGGCCGTCCGGCAGTACGAGATCGTCTTCCGAGACCATATCCTCGATCGCCGCCCTGTCGAACCCGGCGAGGAGCAGCCGCCCGGACGCTGTCCAGGGAAGCGGTATTTGCAGACCCGTCGCCGAGCTGATCCGGAATGGCCTCGTTCCCGGGCTTGAATGGACGATGGTGTAACGGCCGCTTTGCAGCATGCACAGCTCCGAGGTCTCGCCGGTCTCGCGCGACAGATGGTCGACTTCCTGGCGCCCTCGCCTGAGCAGGTCGTTGCCCCGCACATAGTCCATTCCGTAGAGATAAAGCTTCTTTCCGAAATAGACCCGATTGCCGTCTCCGGCCATCTCCAGCAGACCTGCGTCGACCAGCGAGCGCACAAGCGTATAAGTCGTCGAACGCGGCGCGTTTACCCCCTTGGCAAGGTCGCCAATGCCGATCGCACGCTGGGTCGTGTGGAGAAACTCCAAAATCTGGAGGACCCGGTTGAGACCCTTCTCCCGAGAGCCAGAGTTCTTGTCTTCGTCCAGACCGACGTCCGGTCGAGCGGCCAAGGCATTGCCTTCTTGCATTATCGATCCCTGATGTTAATCTGTCTTGTACAGAGTACAGGCGTCTCTTGTAAGGGACAATGAGGTCAGTTGCAACCGATGCCTGTACTGCTGGTCCAAAGGGGAACACAACACGAAAGGAGGTCGCCGTGAACGACACATCCAAAAGGCGTGAATTTCTGAAACTGGGAATGGCCGGGCTTGCAACGGCCGGAGTGATGAGCGCCGCCACCGCGGTCGACGTTCAGAAAGCGGCGGCCCAGGCAGCGCCGGACAGCCTGCTGCGCACCGTGCTCGAGCGCGGCAAGGTGATCGTCGGCACCGGCAGTACCAATGCCCCCTGGCATTTCGAGAACGACGCCGGCGAACTGGTGGGCATGGACATCACCATGGGTCGCATTCTCGCCAAGGGGCTTTTCGACGACCCGACCAAAGTCGAATTCGTTATGCAGGATCCGGCTCAGCGCATTCCGAACGTGACCACCAACAAGGTCGACATCACCATCCAGTTCATGACCATGACCGCCCAGCGCTCGCAGCTGATCCACTTCTCCAGGCCATACTACGTCGAAGGCATCGCCTTGCTGACCCTTCCGAACGCCGAAAACAAGACCTTCGACAAGCTGCTTGCCGGGGGTTCGGCGACCCGGATTTCCATCCTGCAAAACGTCGATGCCGAGGCAAACGTGCATATCGTACTGCCGGAGTCGCAGGTGATGCAGATAGACACGCAGGCCAATGTGCTGCAGGCACTGGAATCGAAGCGCGTCGACGCCGCCGCGGTCGATCTGTCGACGGTGCGCTGGCTCGCCTCGCGCAATCCGGATAAGTACTTCGATGCCGGCAAGAGCTGGTTCTCGATGCTTTATGGTGCCGCGCTGCGGCAGGGCGACCTCGACTGGCTGACCTTCGTCAACCAGACCTTCACCATCGCCATGTTCGGCCATGAAACGGCACTCTACGACGCTGCCTTCAAGGATTATTTCGGACAGGAGCCGCCGGCGCGCCATCCCGGTTTCCCGGTCATCTGATGCAAGCAGGCGGAGGGACAACGTCCTTCCGCCTCCCTCGCATCACAGCCCTCCATGACGAGGACGCATGGGTTATACCCTCAACTTCAACCTGATCTGGCGGCATTTCGACAAGCTCTGGGGCGGACTGCTGCTCAGCCTCGAGCTGGCGGTGATCTCGATCGCAATCGGTATCGTCATCGGGCTCGTTCTGGCGGTCTGGTACGTATCGGCCGGACGTGCGGTGCGGACCATCATCGCGGGCTATGTCGAGTTCATCCGCAACGTGCCGCTGATCCTGCTCGTCTATCTGGTCTTCTACGGGCTGCCGACGGTGGTCGACATTGCCTACAGCGCGCAAACCTCATTTATTGCCACGCTGTCGCTCTACAGCGGCGCTTACCTGGTCGAGGTGTTTCGCTCGGGGCTCGAGGCGGTGCCGCGGGGGCAGCTCGACGCCGGCAAGGCAATCGGCCTGACGCCATGGCAAAGGCTGCTCCATGTGCGCCTGCCGACGATGCTGCGCATAACCCTGCCGGCGCTTTCCAACACATTCATATCGCTCTTCAAGGACACGTCCGTGGCGTCGGTCATCTCGGTACCCGAACTCACCTATGGCGCCCAGTGGATCAACTTCAACACGTTCCGCATTGTCGAGGTCTACCTGGTGGTGACGGCGATGTACCTGTTGACCGGCTATGCACTGCTTTTCGCGTTGCGGCTGGTCGAGCGCCGGTTCAAGGCGGCGCGCTGACATGCTGAGCCAGATCATCTACGCCTTGCCGTTCCTCGCCGAAGGCTTTGCCGTAACCTTGTGGGTGTCGCTGCTGGTCGTGGTGTTATCGCTTATCGCCGGCGTGCTGATGGGCGTCGGCCTTGTCTACGGTCCGGCTCCGCTGCGCTGGGCAGTGCGCATCTTCAGCGACACCATACGCGGCATTCCGATCCTGGTGCTGATCTTCTTCGTCTATTACGGCCTGCCCGCGGTGGGGCTGCATCTGGAATCCTTTTGGGCGGCCGTACTCGCCCTCACCCTGTTCAAGACCGCCCAAGTCGTCGAATATCTCAGGGGCGCCGTCGGCTCGATCCCCAAGGGTCAGTCCGAGGCGGCGATGGCGATCGGGCTGACCTTTCGCCAGCGGCTGGCCTACGTCATTTTTCCGCAGGCGTTCAGGCGCTTCCTGCCACCCTGGATCAACGGCGTCACCGACGCGGTGAAGGGTAGCGCGCTGGTCTCGCTGCTCGGCATCACCGACCTCATGCAGGCGATCAACCAGGTCATCGGCCGCACCTATGAGGCGATGCCGCTCTACATTCTCGGTGCGCTCGTCTACTTCGCCGTCAACTACGCCCTCTCCTTGGCCAGCCGACGCCTGGAGCGGCGTTTCTCCTTCATCCGGGAATAGCAAGATGTCCAACGCCTCGCACCAGAATCCGGCGCTTCTCGATGTCTCCGAGGTTTCCAAAGCCTTTGGATCCGTCGAGGTCCTGCGCTCCGTCAGCCTCAAGGTGACACGCGGCGAGGTGGTGACTGTCATCGGCCCCTCCGGCAGCGGCAAGACCACGCTGCTGCGTTGCGTCAACTTCTTGGAGAGCTACGACAGCGGCTCGATCCGCATCAATGGCAAGGAGGTCGGCTATCGCGAGACGGGAACACGCCAGCGACGCAGCGAGCGCGACCTGGCGGCGATGCGAGCCGAGACCGGGATGGTGTTCCAGAGCTTCAATCTGTTTCCGCATCTGACTGCGGCCGGCAACATCATGCTTGGCCTGCGCAAGGTGCGCGGCAAGAGCAGTGCCGAGGCTCGCACCATTGCCGAGCACTGGCTCGGCCGCGTCGGCCTCGCCCACAAGGCCGACAGCCTGCCGGCCGAGCTTTCCGGCGGCCAGCAGCAGCGCGTCGGCATCGCCCGCGCCGTGGCGATGGAGCCGAAGATCCTGCTTCTCGACGAGATAACCTCGGCGCTCGACCCCGAACTGGTTGGCGAGGTGCTCGAGGTCGTGCGCAGCCTCGCCGAAGACGGCATGACGATGCTGATGGTCACGCATGAAATGGCTTTTGCGCGCGATGCATCGAGCCGCATCGTTTTCATGGCGGATGGCGGTGTCAGCGCCGTCGGACCACCCGCCGAGATTCTGGCGGCGAGGTTCGACAATGAACGCCTTCGCAGCTTCCTGGCGCGGTTTCGCGCCTCGCATTTTTGACATCGGACGGCGAAAGCTGTCGCAAGGAGCTTTTATGACGCCTTACATCCGGCTCGCGGAATTGGGCCTGACACTGCCCGAGCCGCCGAAGCCCATCGCCAACTTCGTCACTTACGCCGAGAGCGGACGGCTGATCTTCCTCTCCGGCCAGGGGCCGTTGCGCGCCGATGGCGCGCTCTGCACCGGCAAGGTCGGCGAGGATGTCAGCGTTGAAGAGGCCTATGACCATGCGCGTCTGACCGGCCTGAACCTGCTCGCCGTCATGCATGCGGCGGCCGGCGACCTCGGCCGCATCGTGCGCGTCGTCAAGCTGCTGGGCTTTGTCAATGCGACGCCGACATTCAGCGAGCACCCCAAGGTGGTCAATGGCTGTTCCGATCTTTTCGCCGCCGTCTTTGATACGCTTGGCGGACACGCCCGTTCCGCGATCGGTGTCGGCTCGCTGCCGGGCAACATCACAGTTGAAATCGAGGCGGTCGTCGAGATCGCCGCCTGAAAGCATTCGAGACAGGATCTGCAGAGATGACGACCTATGCCGCTGATCGTTCCAACACGACAATCCGCGAACGGCTTGGCCTTCGCCCGATCATCAATGTTTCCGGCACGATGACGGCGCTCGGCGCTTCGATCATCGTACCGGAAGCGATTGCCGCAATGTCGGAAATCGCCTCGCAATGGGTCGAGATGGACGATCTGCAACGCGCCGCAAGTACTGTGATTGCACGCCTCACCGGCGGCGAGGCCGGCTTCATCACCGCGTGCTGCGCCAGCGGCATAACCATGGCGATTGCCGGCGCGATGACCGGAACCAGCCTTCTTGCGATCGAGCGGCTGCCGGACGACACCGAGGGCCTCAAATCGGAGGTCATCGTTCAGCTTGGCCACATCGTCAACTATGGCGCGCCTATCGACCAGTCGATCCGGCTTGCCGGAGCCAGAGCGGTGCCTGCCGGCACGGTCAGCGTCACGCAGGACTACCATGTTGCCGAGGCGATCCGGGACCGGACGGCGGCAGCCCTCTACGTCGTTGCGCACCACACCGTGCAATACGGCATGCTCTCGCTCGAGGAGTTCTGCGAGATTTGCCACGCCAAGGGCGTGCCGGTGATCGTCGACGCCGCCTCGGAATACGATTTGCGCGGCTTTCTGGCGCGCGGCGCCGACATTGTCGTCTACAGCGGGCACAAATTTCTCTCAGGGCCGACAAGCGGCATCGTTGCCGGCCGCAAGGATCTGGTGCGGGCCGCCTATCTCCAGAACCGGGGCGTCGCGCGCGCCATGAAGGTCGGCAAGGAGAGCATTGCCGGCACCATGGCGGCCCTGGAAGCCTGGGAGCGGCGCGACCATGCCGGCATTCGCCAGCGGGAAGAAGCCGCACTGCATCTGTGGCAAACCGCATTGCAGGGCCTGCCTGGCATCGAGGCACGTATCATTCCAGATCCGACCGGAAATCCTCTCGACCGCCTGCAGGTGTTTGTTGCGCCGGAAAGTCGCTTCACTGCCGTCGGGCTGGCGTCAGCGCTTGCCGCGGGTTCGCCGCCCGTGATCGTGCGCAACCACGAGGTCGAGCGCGGTCACTTCTTCCTTGATCCTTGCAATCTCCATCCCGGCGAGGCGGAGATCGTTGCCGAACGCCTGCGGGCGGTGTTGAGTGCTGCCGATCGGCCCGCGGATGCGATGAAACCCGCTCGCAAGCAGTCCGCCGGAGCGTTGCGCTGGCCTGACTAGACATCGGCAGAGCGTGGTCGAGCCAGTGCCTTCCAGCGCCGGCTTCGCATCGGGCCAGTGCGCCATCACGGCACTGTGAATGACCTTTTGGTCGTCGGGCGGAATAAACCACCCCGCCCATTGGTCTCCCAAGCAGACGCCATTTCCGGCGTTGCAGGAGACCGGTATGACCCACCACCACGACAATGAAGCTGACGGCATCAGCCGCCGTCATGCACTGGAATGCATGATCTGGGCCGGCACGGGAGTGCTGTGGACGATTTCGGCCGGCGTGCCGGTTTCGCTCAGCCTGCTCGGCGCGGCGCAAGCCGCAGAGGCGCTGGCCACCGGTTTCACTTTCCTCCAGATCTCCGACAGCCACATCGGCTTCGACAAGGCTGCCAACCCGCACGCCATCGACACGCTGAAGGAGGCCATCGGCAAGATCCAGGCGTTGCCGCAAAAGCCCGCTTTCATGATCCACACCGGCGACATCACCCATTTGTCGAAAGCCGCGCAGTTCGACAACGCTGCCCAGATCATCGGCGGCGCAGGCTTCGACGTGCATTATGTGCCCGGTGAGCACGACCTGATCGATGACGGCAACGGCCAGGCCTATCTCGACCGCTACGGCAAGGGCACCAAGGGCGCCGGCTGGTATTCGTTCGACCAGAACGGCGTCCATTTCATCGGGCTGGTCAACGTCGTCAATCTGAAGGCTGGCGGGCTGGGCAATCTCGGCGCCGACCAGTTGGCATGGTTGGCCGATGACCTGAAGGCGGTCACCGCCTCGACGCCAATCGTCGTCTTTGCCCACATCCCGCTATGGGCTGTTTATCCCGAATGGGGCTGGGGCACCGACGACGCGGCGCAGGCCTTGGCCCTGCTCAAGCGCTTCGGCTCTGTCACCGTACTCAACGGCCATATCCACCAGATCATGCAGAAGGTCGAAGGCAACGTTACCTTCCATACCGCGCGCTCGACCGCTTTCCCGCAACCGGCGCCGGGCACCGCAGCCTCACCCGGGCCGATGACGGTACCTGCCGGCCAGTTGCGCAGCCTGCTCGGCACAAGCAGCGTGACGGTCAAGCAAGGCGGGCAGGACCTCGCCATCATCGACAGCACGCTGGCCTGAGGGGAAATGCGATGCTCCGCTTTCCATCCCGCCTCTTGGTCGTATCATCTGTCATGTTCGGTTTGGCGGCAATCCTGACGATGATTTCCATGCCACTGAACGCGGCAGACCAGCCAATGGTCAAGATCGAGAACTTTGCCTTCACACCGACGGTGCTGACGGTAAAGCAGGGCACTACCGTGACCTTCGAGAATGACGACGACATCCCGCATCTGGTGGTCGCCAACGATGGCTCGTTTCGCTCCAAGGCGCTTGACACCGGTGACACATATGCCTTCACCTTCACCAAAGTGGGCGACTATGCCTATTTCTGCGGGCTTCACCCGCACATGCAGGGCAGGATCACCGTCGCTCCGTGAGGATGTTCGGAAGGTTCTGCCCGGGATGCCGGGCGATGCGACGGTGTTGAACCAAGAGGCCGCGGCCGAGCGCTTCCGCGAGGTGGTTCTGCCCCATCTCGCGGATGCGCTTGCGCTTGCCCGCTGGCTGACCGGCAACGCCGCCGACGCCGAGGATGTGGTGCAAGAGGCGTGTTTGAAGGCGCATGCGGGCATCGCCGGCTATGCCGGCGGCAATGCGCGCGCCTGGTTGCTGGCGATCGTGCGGAACGCCTGTTACTCCTGGCTGGCGCGCAATCGGCCACGCAGTATCGTCGCCGTCGGCGACCTGAGCGATCTCGATGACATGACGGCTGCTTACGGCGCCGGCCTGCCGGATACCGACAGTCCTGAGGCAAGCCTGATCGCCAAGGCCGACACGGCGGCACTCGAGGCGGCGATCGCCGCGCTGCCGCAGCAATTTCGCGAGACCGTGGTGCTGCGCGACATCAACGGCCTCAGCTATCGCGAGATCGCGACGCTGCTTGGCGTCCCCCTAGGCACGGTGATGTCGCGGCTGGCGAGGGCGCGCGGCCTGCTGACATCCCAACTTGGGAGGGCGCCATGAGCGCGCACAACGATGGACTGCCAGATGACCCGGCGGGCATGAAGCTGATGATCCATGCCTTGGTCGATGGCGAGCTCGACGCAGCAGCAGCATTGGCCGTCGAGCGACGCATTGCCGCCGATCCGGCGCTCGCCGCCGAGCATGCCCGCATCATTGCGCTGCAGACCGTTGTCGGCGGGCTGCCGAGGCCCGATGTCCGTGAGGATTTCAAGGCTCGCATCGCTGCAATCGGGACAGCCGGTACGGCGAAAGTGCTGTCGGCGCCGGCGCCCGCCGCTCGAGTGCTGCCGGCGCACCGAGCGATGCACCGATTTGGCGCGTTCGACTGGCGCGCGCTGGCGGCGTCGATCATCGTTACCGCCGTGCTAGCCAGCGGCGCGACCCAATGGATGATGTTGAGCAGGGCGCCCGACAGCTTTGCCGCCGCGGTCGCCAGCGGCCACCGCCGCAGCCTGCTGGCAGCCAGCCCGGTGGACGTCGTCTCGTCGGACCGGCACACGGTCAAACCCTGGCTGGATGGAAGGGTTGGCCTGTCGCCACCGGCGCCCGATCTTGCCAGTGACGGCTTCGCGTTGCTCGGCGGCCGGGTCGAGGTGATCGCCGACCAGCCAGTACCGGCACTGGTCTACCGGCACCGCGAGCACCTGATCACCCTCGTCGCCGCGCCTGAGGAAACCGGTTCGACAGCCGGACCGGTCGATCTTTCTGCCGGTGGCTTCTCGCTGGTCCACTGGAGCGACGGTGCCTTTTCTTACTGGGCGATTTCCGATACCGAACGGCCTGAACTTGACGACTTCGTCAACCGCTTCCGAGCAGCGGCCGCCCGATGACCACCGCCGCCCGTTAGCCATTTGCGTAGACCGAAACGGCACAAGCGGCTTTCCCTTTCTGGCCATCCTTGCGGCTCCCTTCGATTTCCGCTAATGCGCGCCTTTGTCGCCGGGGAGCAGAAGCTTGGACGATCAACGCGCCGACGTCGCCATCATCATGGGCAGCCAGTCCGACTGGACGACGATGCGCCACGCCGCCGAAACGCTTGAGGCGCTTGGAATTCCGCACAAGCGGCTGATCGTCTCGGCCCACCGCACGCCCGACCGGCTCTATGACTTCGCCAAGGGCGCCAAGGCGGCCGGCTACAAGGTGATCATCGCCGGCGCCGGCGGTGCGGCGCATCTGCCCGGCATGACGGCGGCGATGACGCCGCTGCCGGTGTTCGGCGTGCCGGTGGAATCGAAGACGCTGTCCGGCCAGGACTCGCTGCTGTCAATCGTGCAGATGCCGGCCGGCATTCCGGTCGGCACTTTGGCCATCGGCAAGGCCGGCGCGGCCAATGCCGCCCTTCTGGCCGCCGCGGTGCTGGCGCTGAGCGACGAAAAGCTTGCCGCCCGGCTGGATAGCTGGCGCGCCGCGCAGACCGCCAAGGTCGCCGCAGAGCCCACGGACGCGCCGTGAGCCTGCCGGCGGGATCGAGCATCGGCATCATCGGCGGCGGCCAGCTTGGCCGCATGCTGGCGATGGCCGCGGCCCGCCTCGGCTACCGCATCGTCGTGCTGGAGCCGCAGCCGGATTGCCCGGCGGCACAGGTCGCCAACCGGCAGATCGTCGCCGCCTATGACGACGCGGCCGCGCTTAGCGAGCTGGCTGCGGCCAGTGCCGTCGTTACTTATGAATTCGAGAACGTACCGGTCGCCGCCGCCGCGGCACTTGCCTCTACGGTGCCGGTCTACCCGCCGGCACGCGCACTGGAAGTGGCGCAGGACCGGCTGGCGGAAAAGAAATTCCTCAACGGTATCGGCATACCGACCGCTGATTTCAGCCCCGTCGACAATGACGAGGAACTGACGGCTGCGCTGAAAAAGTTCAACGGCAGCGGCATATTGAAGACGCGCCGCATGGGCTATGACGGCAAGGGCCAGCGTGTCTTCCGCAACATGGAGACAGGCGGCTTTGCCGGTACTTGCGAGGCGATGGGCAACGTGCCGTTGATCCTGGAATCATTCGTCGGCTTCGAGCGTGAGATTTCGGTGATCGCCGCGCGCGGCATCGACGGCTCGCTCGCCGCCTACGATCCGGCCTGGAATGTCCATCGCAACGGTATTCTCCAAAGCTCGACGCTGCCGGCCGGAGTAAAATCCGAGACGGCGGCTGCGGCTCAAACGGCGGCGGCAGAGATCCTTGCGGCGCTCGACTATGTCGGCGTCATCGGCGTCGAATTCTTTGTCCTTGCCGACGGTTCGCTGTTGGCCAATGAGATAGCGCCGCGCGTCCACAATTCCGGCCACTGGACGGAGGCCGCCTGCACCATCTCGCAATTCGAGCAGCACATCCGCGCCGTCGCCGGCCTGCCGCTGGGAAATCCCGCCCGGCAGTTCGACTGCGTCATGGAAAACCTGATCGGCGACGATGTCCGGCGCGTTCCTGAGCTGCTCGCCGAGCCCGATCTGATGCTGCACCTCTATGGCAAGGCCGAGGCGCGGCCCGGCCGCAAGATGGGCCATTTTACGCGCGTCAGCCGCCGCAGCTAGAGCATGATCCCGAACCGAAGTTCCGCGCTAGCGAAAAGTGGAATCCGGTTTTCGGAAAAGATCATGCTCAAACAAAAAGTTAGAACCTACGCTTACTGGATGTCGCCGCTCTCGTCCTCGTCGGGGCTGGCGCAGCTTACATCGCCTTCCGCGCAGGTCGAATCGGCGGTGAGCTGCTTGGTGCGGTCGTCGGTCAGCCGTGTCAGGCATTCCGATACCAGCATCGGATAGATCGAGCCGCCTTCGCTGTCCGCGGCGGAATAGCTGCATTCCGCGTCGCGAAAGGCGATCCACGCGCGCTGCGCCGTCTGCAACAGCTTCCTGGCTTTTGCATCGCTTCCGCCGATGAGATCCTGGTAGGCCTTGTTGAGCTTGGCGTCGGCGGATTTGGTGTCCGCGTCGGCGCAGATGTTCATCATCTGCTGGCTTTCGTCGTTGCGGTCGCATTCCTGCGCATGGGCAACAGAGCCTGCCGCGAGGACGGCAAGACAGGCGGACACAAGAATTCGGCGCATGATGATCTCCAATTCGCGGCAACCGCATCATTCCAGCCGTCTCAAGCCCGCGCAATGCCGCAAGGCGCCAGTGGCGGATATGTGATGATACGAAACGGTCCGTATCGTTTAGACAACGCGCTTACGGCAACACTTGCGGTTGACACGGGCAACGCTCCTCGTCTATGAGCCACGCACAGTTCAAAGGCGCGTCTGTGGGCGCGCCTTAATAATTCGGCCCGTGATCGGGCCCAGACCGACGGGCAAGACCAATGAAGATCAAGAATTCGCTCAAGGCGTTGAAGGCGCGTCACCGCGACAACCAGCTGGTTCGTCGCAAGGGCCGCGTCTACATCATCAACAAGACCGCGCCGCGCTACAAGGCGCGCCAAGGTTGAGTTTTCGACCGGAGGCTGCGTGCCTCCGTGCGCATGATACGCCTCTCACGCTAAATTCAGTTTGACGATCCGGCGTCGGGGGCTAGATTCCCGCGATGCGGATTCTTTTTGCATTTTTCACGGCTTTCCTCGTTTCCGGCGCTGTCTCGCTGCCGGCTTGGGCTGAAGATCCGACAGCAACTCCGTCGACAGCACCTCCGGTCGTCAAGACGAAACAGGCCCGGCTCGATCAGCTGTTTGCCGATCTCAAGCGCGAACGCAATGAAAAGGCGGCCGAGCGCATCGCCGGACGCATCGGCAGCGAGTGGTCCCAGTCGGGTAGCGCCTCGATCGACCTGATGATGCAATGGTCGCAGAAGGCAATCGAAAACCAGAAATTCGATGTCGCGCTCGATTTCCTCGATCAGGTGGTGACTTTGCAGCCGACCTATGCGGAAGGCTGGAACCGGCGCGCCACTGTTCATTTCATGATGAAGAACTACGGGAAGTCGATGGCGGACATCGACCGCACCCTGCAGCTCGAACCACGCCATTTCGGCGCGCTTTCCGGCCTGGCCCAGATCATGGCCGAAACCGGCCACAAGCAGTCGGCGCTCGAAGCCTGGCAGCGCGTTCTCGGCATCTACCCGATGATGCGCAGCGCCCAGGACCAGGTCGCCGCACTTTCCGAGGAGCTTGCCGGCGAAGGTATTTGAGACCGGTAAGGGAGTAAGGGAATAGGGGAGTAAGGCAGTATGGCAGTGGTGTAGATTGCACTGTGGAACGCATGCCCCTACTCCCCTACTCCCCTACTC